>JAUIDY010000161.1 GCA_030428385.1 Rhodothermia bacterium
TATTACCACCATCTCCTCCTTCATAGCCTCCACCGCCCCCCCCTGCGGATCCGCCTCTATGACCGGCTCCGCCACCACCCCACCCATTGCCCCCTTTGACATCAACCGCACCTCCACCCAATCCGAGACCGGTGAGCGTGCCTGCTCCTCCACCACTACCTCCCCCAAAGGCACCATCTTCACCTGCATCATTATATCCACCTCCTCCAGCTGCAATGGAAAAAATTCCACCGCCGCCGCCCTCGGCAGGTGACATGGTATTGTTGCGACCACCACCACCAGCCCCGGATGTAGAGCCTCCCGACCCTCCGCCAGCTCCTGCAGCCACAAGCACATGGGCTTCATCCAGGATAACCGCGCTACCGCCGCCGCCGCCAGCACCACCAGAGCTGAGACTTGCATCTCCAGGTCCTCCGACATATACATCAAGGACGTCCCCGCTTTCCAAGTGAAAATTCGCCGATATGATAGCTCCAGTACCTCCCCTGGTCAATCCGAATTCTGAATTTCCTCCATCCGCACCACGCGCAGTGAAGTTGACGGCAAAGATACCGCCTGCTGGTATTGTGTAGCTGAAACTCCCCGCCGCATCAAAGGTCTGCGTAGGAAAACACACCTGCGCCGGGGACACCGTCGCTGCCAGGCTACCCACCATCAACAGCAGCAGCACGCGCAGCATTGGCCCGTGCTTCGGGTCTTTTGAAGAGGGCGCGGGTGGTTCTGCTTCAGGCGGTGTTTGGGGAGAAACCGACGGTTCTGCGTGCAAAATGTCTATTTCCAGATCGACCTCTTTGGAGGGGACATACGACGTGGGCGTCTGGGGATCCGGCGTGGCGTTGGACGTGGGCTGGTGCTTCGGCATGGTCGGCAGCGTCTGGTGACGGGGAACATCTGCTCGCAGGATCTGCCTTTTGCGCCGTTGCAGCCTAATACCAGCGTCTCATGGCCTGTCTGATTTGTCTCATGAGACAAAGGGGCAAGGAGTTGAGACAAAGGGGCAAGTGCGGCACACTATACCGCCCGCATCCGAGATGTAATTTCCCTACGCCTCGGAGCGGTGAGCAGCGTAGACGGCGGGGGTCTGCCCAGTATGTTCGCGGAAACACCGGGTGAAGTGCGGCACGCTGCGGAAGCCCACGGCGTAGGCCACCTCGCTGACGTTGCCAACCCGGGCCTTCAGGAGCTCTTTCGCCCGTTCCAGCCGGGCGTTCCGCAGGTATTCCGCCGGGGTCTCTCCCTGGGCCGCCCGCACCCGGCGGTAGAGCGTCGCCCGTGAGGTCCCGAGCGCCTCGGCCAGCGTGTCCACCCCGAAGTTTTCATCGCTCAGGTGCGCGGCCACCGTCTCGTGCATCCGGGCCAGAAAGGCCCTGTCTTCGGGAATCAGATCTATCGATGTAGGCTCCTGGCTAGCGTGGTTCGATTGCGCCTGGAGCGGCGGTGTCTCCTGCGCCTGCTGTAGCTCCTGCCGGAGCCGATGCCGAACCGCGATCAGGTTCCGAATACGCACCAACAACTCCTGTACATCAAATGGCTTCGTCAGGTAATCGTCCGCGCCTCGGTGCAGCCCAGCGAGCCTGTCGGACTGCTCCGCCCGTGCCGTCAGCAGAATGACGGGCACAAAATCCAACTCTGGATCCTCGCGCAAGGCTTCGATGAGGCCAAAGCCATCCAGCCGGGGCATCATCACATCCGAGACAATAAGATCGGGAGGGGCCTGGCGTGCCAACGTTAATGCTTCGGCCCCATCTGCGGCCTCTAGGACACGATACTGGGCATTCAGGTGCCTGGACACATACGCCCGAATCTCCGCGTTGTCATCTACCACCAGCACCGTCGTCTGATCGTCTGCTTCTTCATCTGTCCCGTGCGTACGCGTCGGGGCGGCCTCCGGAGAAAGCAAGGTCTCCCGTACGTAGTGCGAAATGTTCAGCACCTCCTCTTGTAGCTGCACCTCGGGCCGGTCGGCAAAATGCGCACGGCCTGCCGGGAGCGTCACGTCAAAACGGGTTCCTTTTCCTACCTCACTGGTCACCGAGATGGTGCCGCCGTGCAAGGCCACCAGCTCCTTCGCCAGGGACAACCCAATGCCGGTCCCGGCTTGCCGCACGTGAGGGTCTGTGCTGGCTTGGTAGAACCGGTCGAAGATGTGCGGCACACGCTCGGGAGAAATCCCGACCCCGGTATCGCGCACCGTAAGCGTAATGCGTTCCTCCGTAGCATGCGCGGCCAGTTCGATCGTCTCTCCTTCGGGGGTATATTTAAACGCGTTGGAAAGCAGGTTAGTGACGATCTTTTCGAGTTGATCAGGGTCCGCATAGAGCAGAATGGGCTCCGTTGCAAAGCGGTGCCGAAACGTGAGCTTTCTCCGCTCAGCCAGGCCCACAAACGCTTGACATAAGGTGTGTAGATAGGGTTGCAGCGGAATGGGACACACCGAAAGACGGAGGCTGTTGCCTTCCAGGCGGGCGACATCAAGCAACTGGTTTACCAAACGCAGCAGGCGGCGATTGTTCAACAGCGCTTGCTCAAGCTGGGCCTGTGCCTCGGGCCATTGATTGGGGAGCAGGGTTCGTTGCAGGTCTTGCAGGGGCCCCATCGAGAGGGTCAACGGCGTGCGAAACTCATGGGAGATGTTGGCGAAGAAGCGGCTCTTGGCCCGGTCGAGTTCGTGGAGTTGCTCAGCCTGTTGGGCCAGTTGCCCTTTCTGATGCTCCAGTTCGTGGGTCCGCTCCTTTACAATGCGCTCTAACATCTCCTTCCGCCGTTGTAGCTGGCGGACCCGCCAACGATACGCGCCAGCCACCACAAACAGCACCAGCAGTCCTCCTACCAGCGCAAACCAGCGGGTCTCATAAAAATAGGGCGACACATGCACCACAAACGAGGCACTTTCCGTATTCCAGATGCCCAAGGCGCTGCTCGCCACGACCTCAAACCGATAGTCTCCCGGAGGAATATTGGTGTACGTAGCCGTCCGTGCCTGCCCTGCCATCACCCACGCGGCCTCTAATCCGGCCAACCGATACCGAAATTCCACCGCCTGCGGGTTGCGAAAAGCCAACGCCGTATACGCGGCCTCTAGCCTCCTCACCCCGACGGGCAACCGCAAGGTCGCGGGCCTGACCACCGTGGTATCGGCATAGTGGGCGGACTCGATCACAACGGGAGGAGGCACGGTACGGTCGCTTACGGTAGCGGGATCCACCACAGCCAAGCCAGCCTGGGTAGGAAACCAAAGGCGACCGTCGCGGGCTCGGATACCGGCATTGTGGACGCCCCCATTGGCTTCGCGGTCCGCCATGCCGTTGCGCTCATTATAGGCCGTAGCAAACACCCGGGCACGGCGCTCCTCTGCGAAGGCGTCGAGGTCGGCACGCGGCACGCGGAAGATGCCCCGGTTGGTGCTCATCCAGAAGCGTCGTTGTGCGTCTTCGAGGATCTGATGAATGCCATCATCGAACAGCCCATCGCTTCGCCGAATGGGAGTGATTTGCTGGGGAAGCCCGGTCTCGACATCCAACACCACGCGGTTGAGCCCCCGATTCTCAGTACCCACCCAGAGCGTGCCGTTGGCGTCTTGGTAGAGCGCCCGGATAATGTTGGACGAGAGCCCCCCCGCCTCCGTGAGGGTGGTAAAGGTGCCGTCCTGATAGCGCGTGACGCCCCCATCGAAGGTACCAATCCAGAGGGCACCGTGACGATCCCGCAAGAAGACACGTACATGATTATGCGAGAGACCGTCGGCGGTGGTGTAATGCTGCCAGGTTCCATGATCGTGCGTAAGACGATATAGCCCCTGGCCCGTGCCGATCCACAAGTCTTCCTCATACCGAAGGATGCCCCGTACGGGAACATCACCGGATAACCCCGGCACCTCTACATCCCGGCACCCAGCATCCGCCCCAGGATCGATGGAGCAGATACCACCCCAGTACCCCACCCAGATGCGCCCATCCGGGTCTTCGTGAAGCGATAAGGCCAGCAAGCGATCTTCTGGATCGTGGAAGGACGTCACTTTCCCATCTTGATACCGAATGATGCCCACGTCGAGGGAGGCCGCCCAGATGGCTCCATCGCGGCTTTCGAGGACACCGTAAATATTGGTTGCTCCCTCTGCTGCACCAACGTTGCTGAACGGTGCTTGGTTGAGTTGATACAGCCCAACGGCACTCGCGAGCCAGAGGTTGCCCTCGAAATCGAACGTACTGGCACTGAGTTGACCGTCTGCAACAAAAACGGCTGTGCCGTCACGATAGAGGGTATCCTCGAAGAGGAACCACTCATGTCCTTCAGGCCCCCTCACGACCTCGTAGTTCAACGATTGGTTCTGAGTCAGGAAACCATAAAGTCCAGACTGGTCGGGTACATATAGAAAACGATCACCGCTCGCCTGCTGGAACCGTTGTACCGGTGTCTTGAGTCGCACCTCCAGGCTGTCTATCCAAGCCCCGGCGGGCACAACGCGTGGACGCACCTGCCCCTCGGAATAAGCCCCTACGCCTTGATCCGTACGAAACCACAGGGTCGTTGCGTCCTCTTCCCAGAATGCAGAAACGTGTTGCGCAGAACGCTCGGCCGGTAGGGTGCGTGTGGTAAGACGTTCTGCCTCGAACCGGAAGGCTCCGCTCGCTTCTGTTCCTATCCAAAAAGCACCGTCGTGCGCCTCATAGAAAACAACGGGGTGATCGTGGAGAACGGCAGGCGCAAAACGCTCAAAGCGGTTCTCGTTGAACCGGTAAGCCCCGGTGGAGGTACCTACCCACAGGGTGCCCGCTGCATCATTGTACCCGGACACAATCGGTGCTCCGTCAAAATGGTCGTCCGGGCTGTAGCGGGTAAACGTACCGTCGCGGTAAAGGACCAAATGCCCGTTCTCTGTGTGAATCCAGAGGCTGCCGTCCCCTGTCACGAAGAGATGAAGGATGCGGTTCGACGGAAGGGCTGGTGTGTTTCCTGAGTCGAAGATGGAAAAGCGTGTCCCATCGAAACGAACGAGGCCGTCATAGGTGGCCATCCAGAGATAACCATCAGGCCCCTGTACAATATGCCGGATCGACTGAACGGGGAGTCCCTCATCGACGGACCATCGCGTAACGGCAAATCTAGCGGTGCCCTCTCCTGTTTGGCCCCACCCAACCCGGACAACAACTGCAAGAGTGAAAAGGAGTACGCCTCGGTGCCACAGCCACCTCAAGATGGGATACGTAGCATGGGGATCACTGAAATAGGAAAGTAGTCCACGCATTTCCTGTACATGCATTTACCCATGCGGTGCTAAATCGCACCGCCTTTCGGATATGCTCAGATACCTAAAGCGGGGGATACTTGGCTTGCGCACCCTCTCAATAAAAACGCCAGATAGCATCGTAAACATAGCCGATCTGTAGTGAGAAGACAAGGGACACTTGTTGCCCTAGCTTTCGTTGCGTACTATCGGTATTCATTGGTCTATCTGTACAGTCTATCAAACCCTACCGACTATAATGCTTCGTTATTTCTTTGCCCTTTGTACGCTGTGCTGTCTCTTTCTTAATCCTGCTTCTGCTCAAGAATCTCCGACGGACACGACCGCCGCTAAAGAAGATGCCGACGACAAGAAGTGGGATGTGAACGCGGCGCACGGCCCCACCCAACAACTTCGGTTCACCACCGACGAAGGCACCTGGCTCAACCTGGACGTGAGCCCCGACGGCTCGCAAATCGTGTTCGACATGCTGGGCGATCTGTATTTGCTGCCCATTGCAGGCGGCAGCGCGACGCGCATCACCAGCGGCCCCGCCTTCGACATGCAGCCCGTGTTCAGCCCCGACGGCAGCCGCATCGCCTTTACCAGCGACCGGGGCGGCGGTGACAACATCTGGACCATTGCGCTTGATGGCTCCGACGCCCGGCAGATTACCGAAGAGAACTTCCGGCTGTTGAACGGCCCCGCCTGGACGCCCGACGGGCAATATCTGCTCGCCCGCAAGCACTTCACCTCCACCCGCTCGCTGGGCGCAGGTGAGGTGTGGATGTATCACCTCAGCGGCGGCAGCGGCCTGCAACTCACCGAGCGCAAGAACGACCAGCAGGACCAGGCCAACGAAATCGCTCTGAGCCCCGACGGGCGCTACGTGTATTTCAGCGAAGACATGAGCGGCGGCAGCACGTTTCAGTACAACAAAGACCCGAACGGGCAGATCTACGCCATTCGGCGGCTGGACCGCGAGACAGGCGACCTCAAAAACCTAATCTCGATACAGGGCGGCGCAGCGCGGCCTGCGCCGTCGCCCGACGGGAAATACATCGCCTTCGTCCGCCGCGTGCGCGAAAAAAGCGTGCTGTTTCTCTACGACATCGAAACGGGCGGCTACCTGCCGCTCTACGACGAGTTGGACCGGGACCAACAGGAGGCATGGGCCATCTTCGGCGTCTATCCCCGATTCGACTGGGCACCCGACAGCCAGAATCTCATCTTCTGGGCCAAGGGCAAGATCTGGAGCCTCAACGTGGCAACCCGTGAGGTATCGCCCATCCCGTTTGAAGCTGAGGTCGAGCAAACCCTCACCGAAGCCGTCCGCTACCCGGTGGACGTCAGCCCGGCACAGTTTACCGCCAGGATGATCAGCGATGCCGTGACATCGCCTGACGGCAGCACGCTGGTGTTTCATGCCGTGGGCAAGCTGTGGAAAAAGGCGTTGCCGGATGGCACACCGGAACGGCTCACCACCAGCGACCACAACGAATACGAACCCTGCTTCAGCCCGGATGGCACCGCCATCATCTACACCACCTGGAGTGATGCCGAATACGGCGCGATTTACACGGTGGGGCTGAATGGCCGGAATCCGCAAAAGCTGACGGAGCGTCCCGGATATTACCACACGCCCCGCTTCTCGCCTGACGGCACCCAGATTGTTTACCGGCGCGGCTCGGGCAACGCCTTGCTCGGCTACCTGCACGGCGTAGAAACCGGGCTGTACTGGATGGCAACTGAGGGCGGCGAGGCGCACCTGATTCGAAAAAATGGTGCCGACCCCCGCTTCGATGCCACCGGCGAGCGCGTGTATTTCCAGCAAGGCGGCGGCCTCAGCAAGACGTACCGCAGCGTCCGGCTGGACGGCGGCGACGAGCGCACACACTTCACCATGAAATATGCCAACACCGTCGTGCCCAGCCCCGACGGACAGTGGGTGGCGTTCACCGAGCTTTTTAACGCCTACATCGCGCCTTTCCCGATGACCGGCGATGCCCTCGACCTGAACAAAGACACCAAGGCAATCCCCGTCAAGCAGGTCACCCGCGACGCCGGAACGAGCCTGCACTGGTCGGGCAACAGCCAGCAACTACACTGGGTGATTGGTCCCGAATACTTTACCCGCGACCTGACCCATAGCTTCGCCTTCCTCGACAGCGCGCCTGAAGAGTTACCTGCCATCGACACCACGGGCGTCGCGATTGGGCTCACGCTGGAAACCGACGTACCGAGCGGCACCGTGATCTTCACCAACGCCCGTATCATCACCATGAATGGGGACGAGGTGATCGAAAACGGCACGCTGGTCATAGACGGCAACCGGATCATCGCCGTCGGTCCTTCGGACAGCGTAAGTATGCCGAAGCAAGGCACGGTGATCGACGCGGCGGGCAAAACGATTATGCCGGGCATCGTGGACGCGCACGGGCATGCCGGGCATTTTTACACCGGCCTCTTGGCCCAGCAAAACTGGAGCTACTACGCCAACCTTGCCTACGGTGTGACCACTGCCCACGACCCGTCGGCCAACACCGAAACCGTGTTTACGCTCGGCGAAATGGTGAAGGCAGGCGAAATGGTTGGCCCCCGTATTTTTTCAACGGGGACTATCCTTTATGGCGCGGATGGCGACTTCAAAGCCGTGGTTAATGGCCTCGATGATGCCCGTTCGCACCTGCGGCGCATGAAGGCCGTCGGCGCGATCTCGGTAAAAAGCTACAACCAGCCTCGCCGCGACCAGCGGCAGCAGGTGCTCAAGGCCGCCCGCGAACTCGAACTGATGGTGGTCCCCGAAGGCGGCTCCACGTTTTATCACAACCTCACGCAGGTCGTTGACGGCCACACCGGCATTGAGCACAACATCCCCATCGCCCCGCTCTACAACGACGTGCTGAGCCTGTGGGGGGCGACGGACGTTGGGTATACACCCACGCTGGTAGTCAATTACGGCGGGATGTCGGGCGAATACTGGTGGTATGAAAACAGCGACGTGTGGGCCAAAGACCGCCTGCTCTCCTTTGTGCCCCGCCCCATCGTGGATGCCCGTTCGCGGCGGCGGCAGGTGAGCCCCGCCAACGAATACCACCACATCACCGTTGCCGCCTCCGGAAAAGACCTGGTGGACCGGGGCGTGACGATGCAGGTGGGCGCCCACGGACAGCTTCAGGGGCTGGCCGCACACTGGGAACTGTGGATGTTTGCCCAGGGCGGCATGTCGCCCCATGAAGCGCTCCGCTCGGCGACCTTACACGGCGCGCAATACCTGGGGCTGGACGGCGACATTGGCTCATTGGAAGTGGGCAAACTGGCAGACCTGGTGGTGCTGAATGAAAACCCGCTGGACGACATTTACCACACCGAAAACATCCATTCGGTGATGATCAACGGGCGGCTGTACGATGCCGCGACGATGAACGAAACCGGCAACCATGCCAACGTGCGGGCGCCGTTCTATTGGGAACGCGACGATGTGAGCGATGCGTTTGTGTGGCAGGGAACTGACCTTGGCATCCTCGGACCCACGTGCAGTTGTCGGCATTGATGGCGGGTTACAGGTCTTTCAGGTGCGCAGGTCACAGGTCTGCCCACTCCGTTCGTTCCTCTGAACCAACCGTTTTTTCTTGTCATCCCGAACGTAGGTGAGGGATCTCCCACTTTACAGGTTTAGCTAAACGATGCCGAGGGAGATCTCTCCTCACGGTGTTCGTCGAGATGACACCATCCTATCGTTTCCTGAGACGCTGACATGCGCTATCTTTCGTTTTTACTTTTCCTCACGCTCCTCGGCTGCACGCCCGAACCCGACGGCCCACCTACCCCGTCGGACGAACCGATGCAACCCGTAGAAGCCGGTGTGATGCCCACGCTGACGCGGCTTCAGACCGGGGCTGACAGCGTGCTGTTCATCGGCATTCACCCGGTGGACGCGCAGACGGTGTGGATCAGTGGGACGCGTGGCACCTACGCCCGCACGACGGATGGCGGCGATAACTGGATGGTCAACACGGTGCCGGATGCCGACACGCTGCAATTCCGCGATGTGCACGCCGTTGATACCAACACGGCGTACCTTCTGAGTATCGGCCCCGGTGCCAGTTCGCGCATCTACAAAACCAACGATGGCGGCTCCGAATGGGTGATGGTCTTCGAAAACGACGTACCTGATGCCTTTTACGACTGCATGAGCTTCTGGGACGCCGAGCATGGCATTGCTTTCAGCGACGCCGTCGATACCACCTTCCCGATTCTCACCACCAATGATGGCGGCGTCACCTGGACGCGGGTGCCTGCAGATGCGCTGCCGCCTGCGCTTCCCGGCGAAGGCAGCTTTGCCGCGAGTGGCACCTGCCTCGTCACCCACGGCGACAGCACGGCATGGTTTGGCACCGGGGCCAGCACCACCGCCCGTGTCTTCAAAACAACAGACCGCGGGCAGACGTGGTCGATGGTGGAAACCAACCTCGTGAGCGGTGCCGCAGCCGGTATCGCCTCACTCACCTTTCGCGATGCACTAAATGGCGCCGCACTCGGCGGCAACATCGCTGAGCCCGACCAGCACACCGACAACGTCGCCATTACCACCGACGGCGGCTTAACGTGGACGACGGTGGGACGCACTACCTTTCCTGGCGCGGTCTACGGGTCCAGCTACGTTCCCGGCGAAGGCACCACCCTCGTCGCCGTCGGCCCCGGCGGCGTTGACTACTCCACCGACAACGGCGTAACGTGGGCCAACCTCGACACCGAGACGCACTGGAGCGTGGCGTTTGCCGGCACCACCGGATGGGCCATCGGCCCGGAAGGACGCGTCACGCGGATTGATTTTTAGCCCCTGAAGCTACATATCAAAAAGTGCAAGGCTCCCTTTTTTACGTCATCACGAAGGATCGTAGATCCTGTGGTGATCTCACCCCGAGAGGAAAAAGCACCCCAGGCGGGGCGAGATCGCCACGCCGCCTACGGCTCCTCGCTATGACGTTGGTGTGAGAAACCGTTGAGGAATTAGTGATCCTTGGTTCATGAAAACGAAAAGAGCCCGTCAGCGTCTGGTATGATGTCACTCTCACCAGACCTGCCAAAACCATGCGCACGCGCTATGCTTCT
>JAUIDY010000162.1 GCA_030428385.1 Rhodothermia bacterium
GGGGACGCTTGTCCACAAACGATTTCTCCACATCTACATAGCCTGCCTGCTCCAACTTGGTCATGTGCGACGAAATATTTCCTGCAGAGAAGCCCGTCTGTCGCCGGAGATAGATAAAGTCGGCAGCGTCGATTACATAGAGGTAGGCCATGAGCAGGTGGCGCGCTGGCTCGTGAATAAGCCGGTCGACATGCACCAACTGATGAATCGGGCCTAGGGCAGATGCAGGCATTAGGGTGCAGGTTCAGGAAGGGGGTGGTGAAGCAAGAAGTGGGTCAGCAGGGCGAGTCCTGCCAGGAGGGTAAGTGCTCCCGCCCCCACGAGCTGCCAACCGGGATGCATTCCCATCATCAAGCCTACCACGCCGACGAGGACAAAGAGGATGGCGTAGAGCAGGTAACGCCAAATGGCAAACAGAAGACTGCCCAACGCCAGCAGCAATGCCAGCAGCACATTGGGAAGCGCGGGGACCAGCATAGCCAGGAACGCATCGGAAGCCGAGGCAGCAACACGGAAATAAGCATAGATCCCACCCAACAACGACAGCACAAAAACGCCAGTGCCAATACCTACCAGCATCCGCAGTTGCTTTCGTTCATGGCGCGTTCGTGCGTCAGAAAAACGCACGTAGCCCGCGCGCGGCGTAATCAAACGCTTTCGGGCAATTGGCCAGAACGGCATTAATACGGCCGGGACCACGGCACCCAGGGGCACCAACGCTGCCAGCCAAGCAAAACCGATAAGCAAAACGCCTGTCCCAATGAACACATCCAGCAACCCGTCTTGCCAAAACGAGCGGTACAACGATGCCTCCAGGCGATGCAAGTCTAGTTTCTCTTCCATGATGTGCACCACAGAATGGTTTGCAGTATTATATACTTTGCGACGCAAACTTAACCTGAAAGTTGCACCTCTTTCTTTTTTATGTTGGCATTAGCCTGTTGCTTTATGCAAGCTGTAGCTCCAATCCCTGCGACGACAACCCAGCCTGTTTTGAGCCGCAGACGCTGATCGTAGAAATCCGAATGGTCCCCGATCCCATTCCGGCAGGCGATTCCGCACTGATCACCGTTGTGCTTGAAGACAGCGTTGATGCTAGTTTTTTGTTTCGGTGGACCATGTTCGGTGTCCCGTCTTTTTAAACTGACACAAAACAGGTGTGGTGGACGGCTCCTGACGAGCAGGGCGAATACCGGGGTAGGGTTGAGGCTGACAATGGGGCGATGAACCTGAAGCCCGTATCACGACAATTAAATCTCACGGTTGTTGCGAAGGAGCCATAATCCAGCAAGCGTGCTTCTTGGATCATCGGGAGAAGTCCGTGGCGCTCTCAACCAGATCACAGAGACTAAGCGTGCGGGGGGAGATCACCACGTCACTTCGTTCCTCGTGATGACATGGTTGGGGAAAGAATCAGGGATTGAAAACGGTCGTTACGATTCCTTCAAACACCGGCGTTTATTTTTGTCCTATCCTCCGTCTGTATTTTTGTGCCTAAAGCGCCGGTTTGTGATCGTGAACCAGATGCCGTTGATGCGTGAAACGTAAAACGTGAGGGTGCCAAGCACCATCACGCGGAAACAAGTTCACGTTTCATGTCGCCGATCATTCATGTCGCCCGCATCCATTCCCTGTCGTTTCACCTGCTCCTGATCATTCATGTCTACACCGCCTGTCTCCAACGACCCGTCGCACGACCTCGTTTTTTCCCGCCGTCAGCCACTTGATGCCATCTTTGCGCCCAAGTCGGTGGCGCTCATCGGGGCGAGCGAGCAGCCCGGTAGCGTGGGGCGCACGCTGCTGTGGAACCTCATCAGCAACCCGTTTGGCGGGACGGTGTACCCCGTCAACCCGAAACGCGCCAGCACCCTCGGTATTCGGGCCTATCCCAGCGTGACGGAATTGCCGGAAGCCGTGGATCTTGCGCTCATCGCCACACCCGCCAAGACGGTGCCGGGCATCGTGCGGCAGTGTGTGGATCAGGGCATCAAAGGGGCGGTGATCATCTCGGCGGGTTTTAAGGAGATTGGGGCGAGCGGGGTGGCGCTGGAGCAGGAAATCCTCGCCGAAGCGCGGCGCGGGGCCATGCGCATCATCGGCCCGAACTGCCTCGGCGTGATGCGTCCAACCAACGGCCTCAACGCCACCTTCGCCGGGGCGATGGCGGAAAAAGGCAACGTCGCGTTTGTGAGCCAGAGCGGTGCGCTTCTCACGTCGATCCTCGACTGGAGCTTCCGCGAAAACGTCGGCTTTAGCGCGTTTGTGTCCATCGGCTCGATGCTGGACGTGGGCTGGGGCGACATGATCACGTACCTCGGCAACGACCCGCAGACGAAGAGCATCTTGCTGTATATGGAGTCGGTAGGTAATGCGCGCTCGTTCCTGTCGGCAGCCCGCGAAGTGGCGCTGCACAAGCCGATTATTGTGATCAAGGCAGGGCGCACGCAGGCGGCAGCGGCGGCGGCGGCCTCGCACACGGGCAGCCTCGCGGGCAGCGATGCCGTGCTTTCGACCGCGTTCCGGCGCACGGGCGTTATCCGTGTCGATGAGATCTCCGACCTGTTTTACATGGCCGAAACGTTGGCGAAGCAGCCGCGTCCGCAAGGGCCACGCCTCACCATCCTCACCAACGCAGGCGGCCCCGGCGTCCTCGCCACCGATGCGCTGGTGAGCGGCGGCGGCGAACTGTCGGTGCTCTCGGAAGAGACCAAAGCCGCCTTCAGCACCTTCCTGCCCGCCTCGTGGAGCCACGGCAACCCCGTTGATATCATCGGCGACGCCGACCCGGAGCGCTACGAACAGTCGCTGAAAGTGGCTGCCGACGACCCCGACAGCGATGGGCTGCTGGTGGTGCTCTCGCCCCAGGCCATGACCGATGCCACCAAGACAGCACGGCAACTGGCCCCGTACGCGCAGGGCAACAACAAGCCCATCCTCGCAAGCTGGATGGGTGGCGAAGAAGTGGTCACGGGCGAGCGCATCTTGAATCAGGCAGGCATTCCCACCTTCGGCTACCCCGACACCGCCGCGCGGCTGTTTAACTACATGTGGCGCTACACCTACAACCTGCGCGCCATCTACGAAACGCCCGTCTTGCACGAAGACGAACTCGGCCTCGACATCGACGGCGCGGCGCAGATCATCGACCACGCCCGCTCGGCGGGGCGCACGCTCCTCACCGAAGCCGAGTCGAAAGCCCTCCTGGCATCCTACGGCGTGCCGACCGTCGAGACGCGCATCGCTACGACGCCCGACGAAGCCGTTTCCCATGCGGACGACATCGGCTATCCGGTGGTGGTGAAGCTGCACTCGTTCACCGTCACGCACAAGGTGGACGTGGGCGGCGTGAAGCTCAACTTAAAAGATGCCGACGCTGTGCGGGCGGCGTTCGAGGCGGTGAAGCAGGGTGTAGAGGCCCACCACGAAGGCGCGTTCGACGGCGTGACCGTCCAGCCCATGGTGTCGCTGACGGGCTATGAACTCATTCTCGGCAGCAGCCTTGATCCGCAGTTCGGGCCGGTGCTGTTGTTTGGGTCGGGCGGGACGCTGGTGGAGGTCTACAAAGACAGCGCGCTGGGGCTGCCGCCGCTCAACTCCACGCTGGCGCACCGCATGATGGAGCAAACCAAAATCTACGAGGCGCTGCACGGCATCCGGGGCCGCGGTCCGGTGGACTTCGAGACGCTGGAGCGCACGATGGTCCGGTTCAGCGAACTGGTCGTGGATCACCGTGCCATCAAAGAGATCGACATCAACCCGCTGCTGGTCTCCGAAGACCGCATCCTCGCCCTCGACGCCCGCGTGGTGCTGCACGGCCCCGATGTGGACCTGAAGACCTTGCCCAAGGTGGCCATCCGTCCGTACCCGCGCCGCTATATGCGCGACTGGACGATGGAAAATGGCGAAACGGTTTCCATCCGCCCCATTCGCCCGGAAGACGAGCCGCTGGTGGTGGCGTTTCACCAGAAGCTGTCGGAGGAAAGTGTGTACCTGCGTTATGCCAGCGTGCTTAAACTGGACCAGCGCGTGGCGCACGAACGCCTCACCCGCATATGCTTCATCGACTACGACCGCGAGATGGCGCTGGTGGCCGAACGGGAAAACACAGAAACCGGCATCTCCGAAATCCTGGGAATCAGCCGGATCATCCGCATCAATGGCACCGATGCAGGCGAGTTCGCCATGCTCGTGCGCGATGATGCGCAGGGGCTGGGGTTAGGCACCGAACTCCTCCGCCAGATTGTGGAAGTAGGCAAAGACGAAGGGTTGCAGCGCATCACCGCCGACGTACTCGCCATCAACCAGCCCATGCAGAA
This sequence comes from Rhodothermia bacterium, assembly GCA_030428385.1. Classification (GTDB taxonomy): domain Bacteria; phylum Bacteroidota; class Rhodothermia; order Rhodothermales; family JAAAOL01; genus JAUIDY01. Next base: position 4,317 of record JAUIDY010000162.1, read on the forward strand.
AGTCGCGCAGCGCCTCGGCTTCCACGTGGTTCGCAGCGACGAACTCGACGACCCGATGGTTAAGCTGGTTTGGACGCGGGGTTAGCCTCTATGAGGATCTTTTCCTATGGCTGAAACCTGAGTCTGAAATGCCCGTCTTAGTTGAAATCGTAGATCAAATTTCAACAAGGCACAATCACGTTGAAGCACGACGCGCTGTATTTTATCGAAGAACCCGAACAGATCGCCCTGCTGACCTCCTCGGTGCGTCAGGAGATCATTGACAGTGTGGCGGCGGTGGGGCGTTGCTCCATCTCGGATCTGGCCAATGAGTTGGGCATGCCTGCCGACGCGCTGTATTACCATGTCCGCAAGCTCCTCAAGGGCGGCCTGCTGATCGAAGCTGGGACACGACCGACCAAGCGGCGCGAAGAAGCCCTGTACCGCCTGCCTGCTCGGGCCGTGCGGCTGCGGTACGACCTGAAAAACAGCGAGCGGACGACCGAGGTCTGCAAGCTGGTGGCGGCCATGACACGGGTAGCGGCGCGTGACTTCGAAACGGGCACCACGTTGGATACCGCCCGCCCCAGCGGTGAGCAGCGCAACCTGTGGGGGGCCCGGTTCAAGGCCTGGCTCACCCCCGACGAACTTGCCGAGGTGAACCAGCTTTTGCAGCGGTTGCAAACCCTCGCCGAACAACCCCGTCGCCCCGACGCGCATCATCTGTGCACGCTCACGTGGGTCCTAACCCCAGCGGCCTCGCAGCCGGTGCGCCGGGAAACCCCCAACGGCTCCGATACATCGTGAGGGAAGTACGCTCCCTTTTTTTGACCACTTTGTTGAAATATTGATATATGTTTCAACACAAAAGCTCCACAAACCCATGAAACCCCTCCGACTTTTTGTGATGCTCAGCGTGCTGATGTGCGCTACGCAAGCCGCGTTTGCACAAACCCTGCCTGAGGCGCAGGTCACGTTTCCTGAAGGCGTGGACGTTGTTACCCTGCCGTTTGAATACGCGCACGGGTTTATGGTGATCACGGTTGATTTCGAGGATGTGCGTCCGCTACGCATGATCCTCGATACTGGCGCGCCCGTGATGCTGGTGGCCGATACGTCGCTGACCAACCGCATGAACCTCGACATCTGGACGCAGGCGCAGGTGGGCGGGACAGGCGATGGGCCGTCACAGACGGTGCCGATTGCCCAAAACGTGGAGGCCACCGTCGGCGGCCTCCACATCGAAAAGGCGCTGATGCTGGTGGGGCTGAACGTAGCTCCGCTCGCGGGCCTCGATGGCGTCATCGGGGGTTCGTTGCTCGAACATGTGGTTACGGAAATCGACTGGGAAAAGCAGGAAGTACGCTTCCACGATCCGGCGACGTATACGTATGCAGGCGACGGCACCGTGCTGCCCCTCACAATGGGCACCAACCGCCACATCTACACCGAGGGCGCGGTGCAGGTGGAAGACGGCACCCTCGTCCCGCTCACGTTGCATGTCGATACGGGCGCGCGACAGCCGCTGAGCCTGTTGCCGGGTACCCATGTGTCGTTGCAACGCCCCGCCACGCTATTGGCCAACACCATTGTGGGCTGGGGCAGCCGGGGCATTGCCCGGGGCGACATGGGGCGGGTGCAGCAATTACAACTCGGCGATTATGTGCTGAATGACATCGTGACGAGTTTCCGCGAGGGCGCACCGGAGCAAGAAGAGCACGGCAGCGTGGGGCTGGATGTGTTCCGGCAGTTCCACACCATCCTCGATTATGGCAACCAGCGTCTGATCCTGGAGCCCAACACCTTGTTCGGCACCGCCTTCTCGTTTTCGACGACGGGGTTGTACCTCGAACCCTGGGAGCGGGGCACCGATGCGCTCACCGTAGTGGACGTGATGGCCGGATCGCCTGCCGAAGAAGCTGGCATCCAGCCGGGCGACGTCATTACGGCGGTGAATGGGCAAGCGGTGGCGTCGCTTGGCATGGAACAGGGCGAAGCGTTGATGGGCAAACCCGCTCCGAATACGCAACTGACGATCCAGATGAAGCGGGGCGATGAGCCGATGGAAGCAACGCTCCACGCCCGCGAACTGATCTGAACGGACGGGCGGGTAATTACGCCGCGCCTTTTGCGTTTTTTTGTAGGCGGGGCGTATGTTCGGGAGAAGTCGCTTCCTCGCCATGCGCCCCGCCTGTTTCGCCCATGCAGTTTAGCACAAACACACACATCGACGCGGCCCCGGAAACAATCTGGGCCATCCTCACCGATGCCTCGCAATGGACCACTTGGAATACCACGGTCACCAAGGTGGAAGGCACCATCGCGCTCGGCGAAAAGATTAAGGTGTTCGCCACCATCAGTCCCGACCGGGCGTTTCCCGTGACCGTCAGCGAGTTTGTGCCGAACGAGCGTATGGTGTGGTCGAGCGGGATGCCGCTGGGGTTGTTTAAGGGCGCGCGCACGTTTACGCTTACGCCCAAGGCCGAAGGCGGCGTGGCCTTTGCGATGAAGGAAGTGTTCTCGGGCTTGCTGGCACCGCTCATCACCAAGTCCATCCCCGACCTGCAGCCCGCCTTCGAAGAGTTTGCGGCCTGCCTTAAGCGCGAAGCGGAGAACAAAGGCTGAATAGCGGTTTTGAGGCTGTGAACTTGTGCTGCTTCTGAACCTCCTGCCTAAATTCGGCGTTAGGGCGGCGGCTTCGTCGCCTTTTTTATTTAGGTTGCCCCCATTGGGTGTTATGCCCGTTCTCAAAAAACAGGCACTCGCCTCATTAGTGTCATGCCGGGCCTGACCCGGCATCTCCCCGTCTACGAACCCTGCCATACCGCGAGATGCCGGATCGAGTCCGGCATGACAAAAAACAGGAGAAAAAGGGAATATCTAAAAATCAAACCATGCCAACCGCGCCCGACATCTCCATCGTTGTTCCTGTGTATGAGGAAGAAGCGTCGCTCCAAGCGCTGGCGACACAGATCCGGGCGGCGTGCGCTGATGCGGGCTTCACCTTCGAGGTGTGGCTGATTGACGACGGTTCGCGCGATGGTTCATGGTCCGTCATTGAAGGCTTACACGACGCGGATGAGCGGTTTGTGGGGCTTCGCTTCCGGCGTAACTTTGGCAAAAGCGCAGCGCTGGCGGCTGGATTCGAGCAAGCAATGGGGCGGTACGTCATCACGATGGATGCCGACTTGCAAGACGATCCTGCCGAAATCCCCCACCTGATCGCCAAGCTGGAGGAAGACAATGACCTGGTGAGTGGGTGGAAAAAACGGCGGCAGGATCCGCTGGGCAAAACCATTCCGAGCCGCTTCTTCAATTTTGTGACCCGGGTGGTTTCGGGCATCCCGTTGCACGACTTCAACTGCGGCCTCAAGGCGTACCGCGGCGAGGTGGTGAAGGCCGTTCGCGTATACGGCGAGATGCACCGCTACATCCCGCTGCTGGCAAAGTGGGAAGGCTACGAACGCATCGCTGAGATCCCCGTTCACCACCGCCCCCGTGAGCATGGGCGCACCAAGTTCGGGCTGGAGCGCTACATCCGCGGCTTTCTCGACCTGATTTCCGTCACGTTCCTCACCCGTTTCGCCGCCCGCCCGATGCACTTCTTTGGGACGCTGGGCACGCTGGCGTTTCTCGGCGGCTTCGTCATCAGCCTGTGGCTTAGCCTCGACAAGCTCGTAAACGGCAACCCCATCGGCGACCGCCCGCTGCTGCTGCTCGGCGTTTTGCTTATCATGGTGGGCGTGCAGCTTTTCTGCACCGGCTTCATCGCCGACCTGCTACTGCGCCGCCGCATGGAAGAGGTCCCGGCTTTTCAAGTTACCGAAACCACCACCTCGCCGAGGCGTGAGACGGCGGCAGTGCTGCGTGAAACGTAGCGTTATATCATCTCCGAGAAATAGCAGAGTATGGGGATAGGATCATGCTGAACTCGTTTACTGGCGTGAATCTTCGATTTCAGCATCTCTCTCCACCAGCTCGGAATTGGTATTATAGTTCATGATATTATTACGACGGTAAGTGCACCGGTTTGCATTGCCTCTATTTCCATCATGAGGAAACAAGTTCACGTTTCACGTTCCAAAGCCCCTCGCCAATCCCAACCGCCTCGCTCACCGTGCGCATCGTCCTCGTAGGTCCAGCATACCCGTACCGGGGCGGCATTGCGCACTTTTCCAACCGCCTCGCTCAGGCGTTGGCAGCGGCGGGGCATGAGGTGCTGCTGCTCACGTTTTCGCGGCAATACCCGGCGATGCTGTTTCCGGGCAAAACCCAGCTTGAGACCACCAACTGGAAACTGCCCAATCGTCCGGTGCGGCTCCTCGACTCGATAAACCCGCTTTCGTGGCGCAAGGCGGGGCGGTGGCTGGCGCAGCAGCACCCTGATGTGGTGGTGCTCATGCACTGGATGCCCTTTTTTGTGCCCGCCTACCTGGGGATGCTGCGGGCGCTGCGCAAGGCCGCCCGCACGATGCCACAGGTGACGCTGCTCTTGCATACAGTGTGGCCGCATAAATCCTTCCCGCTCACGAAGCAACTCATGCGGACCCTGATTACGCGGGCCGATTCGTTCGCCACGCTGTCGGAGCATATCACCGCCGAACTGCGGGAATTTGCCCCCGAAGCCTCGGTTTTTGAAGGATTCCATCCCGTGTACGACCATTTTCAACCGGCCATGTCTGCCACAGCGGCCCGCGAACAACTGGGCCTGCCCGACAAACCGACGGTGCTCTTCTTCGGCTATATCCGCCATTACAAAGGGCTCGACGTGCTGATTGAGGCGATGCCGTTGGTCCGCGAGCACCTGGATGTGCAGTTGGTGGTGGCGGGGGAGTTTTACGACAACGAAGATGACCTGCGCAACCGCGCCGAGGCGCTGGGGCTGGGCGGTACGCTGGAGGAAGAAGCCGCCGTGCAGTTCTTCCCCGACTATATCCCCAACGAGGAAGTGCATCGCTATTTTTCTGCTGCTGACGTGGTGGTGCAACCATATCGCTCGGGCGTGCAAAGCGGGGTGATGAAGGTGGCGCTTTTCTTCGGCAAACCGATGATTGTGAGCAACCTGGGCGTGCTAGCCGAAGCCGTGGGCGAGGCAGGCTACGTCGTCCCGCCGGAAGATCCCCAGGCCCTCGCCGACGCCATCGTTGATTTTTTTATCGACGAACCTGAAAAAATGGCGCGCGCAGCTAAAACCGAGGCGCATCAGTATTCGTGGGAAGCCCTCGTGGAACGGATGACGGCGTTCTGGACCTCCGCCTGACATACCGTTTGCTCATCCACCCAAGGCGGCCCGCGGCAGCGCCGTTAGGCGCGGAAACCGCACATTAACATGGGGACGAGGTTGTGGCAGGTGGCACACGAGGCCTGAGACACCCCATGATCATAGGCCACCTGATTACGTTCTAAGGCGCGGGTGCGACGGTCCGTGTTCGGCTGGTACATAATTTCAGACATTTGCCACTGGCTCACATCCGTGGTTTGGTGGTAATTGAGCGCGATGGCCCGGCTTATTAACTTGGGAGCCGCACAATAGCCCGGACCCGAAGCACCGGGTGCCTGACAGGCTTGCACCTGTGCGGCCGTAAGTTGAAGGTTGGACCGGGTGATCATGGGTCCGACATGGCGCACGCAGTGGGTGTACCCTTTTCGGTTTGCGGCATTGATGATGAAGGGTTTGTTGTCATTGTTGCCCGAGGCTGCAACCAGCGTATGCCCTCCACACATGAGCAGGCCCATCATAAAGTTATGGCTTCCGGCCCCTGTTATGGTGAAGTGCCCACCTCCAAAGTCCGTGGACATTTCCGCCAGAAATTGCATCAGGCGAAAGCGGCTCTGGCGCGTTTCGTGAATTTCATGGGTGCGCCCCCGCAAATTACATAACCCACAGCGCCCGTTTCCATAAACCGTATACATCGTAGCCTCACCCTATGAATGCCAAT
>JAUIDY010000018.1 GCA_030428385.1 Rhodothermia bacterium
CCGAAAAACCCGGGGCGGTTCAAACTTTGAAGTGGGGCCTTTCAATACCTTGTCTTTTGTCGGGTATGTCACACAGGGTCCCGTTCTCTCTGTGGATGAGCATGGTGAAGAGGAAGCCGAAGACGCACATCTATCATCACCAAAAGCCAATTTAGCCGCGGTCACTCCGTTTCTAGCGAGTTCTGTCAGCGAAAGCGGGGATGTTGCATTTGGAGGGAATGTGACAGACAACAACACCAACAAGCTTGTTGGCGGGCGCATTGCTTATCGCATGGCACCTCTTCTTGAGGCAAGTCTTTCCGGGTTTACAAGTCGTTATGATGAACAGGGAGACCTCCAATTTAATGCACTCGCCATGCATCTGGAGTATCACGTGCGCAACATGGCATTCCACGGCGAATGGATCCAAACCTGGCAGGATGTGGAGGCCACGCATGAAGAGGATGATGACCACCTTGATGAAGAGGACCATAATGATGGAGAGGACCATGCGGCATTGCGCACACAAGGCGCAGGCAAGCTTCTTGAAACGGACGACATCGGTACTCTCAGCCGGAGTGGTTATTGGATTCAAGCCAGCTACAAGCACAACCAATGGCAACCCGTGATTCGCTATTCCCAACTTTTCGAGGGTGAATTGGAAGGAGAACCAGCCTCGGAGGCGGGGTGGCAACTGGCCGTTGGGGTCGGTTATTGGTTCCAGCCCGCGCTCGCGCTCAAAGTGGAGTATCTCCTGAACCAGGAAGACATGGAGGTCTCCAACAACCGTTTGGCGCTTCAACTCGCTTTCGGGTTCTAGTGCTTTTCTCTGAACAAGCCCAACACCTGCCGTTTCCCCTTTCATCTTATCGCTACGATCATGTATAGATACTCTCTCTCGCTCTTCCTATCCCTTCCATTGTTGATCGGAGCTTATCTCGCACAAACTCCTCCCTACCCAGCGGATCAGGCGTTTCAACAAAGCGCCTCTAGCATGGCAGACACCGTCCTTACCAACCGTATTGCGTTAGGAGCGGAACTGTATGCGCGTATTTGCGAAAGTTGCCATAACGCCCGAGGACCGGCTGAACGAACAGATCGTGAATGGGTGATTATTATGCAGCACATGCAAACACGCGCCAACCTAACCTACAAACAGGCCCGTTTGGTGCGAGATTTCTTGCTGGCCTCGAATGATGCAGCGCAGGCTCCAGGTAGATTGCGCACAGATCTCCCCACCACCCTGGCACCGATTACAGATGACCAGATCAGGGACGGTCGCCTAGTTTATCAACGTGCCGGAACCTGTTTCGCCTGTCATGGGACCTCCCTTGAAGGGACCGCCATTGCGCCAAATCTAGATGATACCGTTTGGAAAAACGGCGACGGCGATTTTGAGTCGATCTTGAACATCGTACGCAACGGGGTCGAAGGGACCGCAATGGCTGCCTATCCGGGAGGCATAAGCGACGAACAGGCCCAACAGGTGGCCGCCTACGTCTGGGCCGTGAGCCAAAGACAGGAACAACCCTGATTGATTCTTTTGCGGGTCACCTCTCCTGAGGCTTGCCTCGCGGTCGGTCATTTTCTGAGCGCACGGTCTGCTCAACCATTCACTATTGTACCTTGAACCATGTTATCGAAACATACTTCCACCTATAGCTTGCATCTCGCAATGCTGGCTGCTTTTGGTGTATTTCTTTTCTCGTTACGCCCGTTCACCATTTCCGCAAAAGCGCCCCTCCCCTATCGAATACCCGACGAGGCAACGGCGCTATCACCCACACGTGTTGATGCAACGCCCGTAACCATCGTTATCAAGTCTGAAGGCAATACCCTTGCTTTTGACAAGAAGGAAATAACTGTAAAAACGGGTCAAGAAGTTCGACTCGTGTTCAAGAATGAAGCCACGGTTACGGGCATGCTCCATAATGTGGTCATCCTCACAAATGAGGCGGCTATTGACCGTGTGGGCATGGCTGCTATACAAGCTGCGCAATCAGAATACATCCCAGAAGATGATGCCATCCTCTTTCATACGCCCCTTGCCGATGCAGGGGAAACCGTAGAGGTAACGTTTATCGCGCCAACGCCTGGACAATATGCCTACACCTGTACGTTTCCTGGCCACTATGTGTTGATGCGAGGTGTACTGAACGTCACTTCGGGTTCATAGGACGACGGTAGGAGGTTTTGCTTTTCTTGACCTAGCGCTTAAATATCCATGCCCACCCGCTTTTACCAAGTCATCCTGGCATACCCGAAGACGGTGATAGCGGTCATCCTGGCTGTGACGCTTCTACTGGGCTGGCAGGCCACCAAGGTCGAGTTTAATAGCTCGATAGAGGCCATCTTGCCCGAAGACCACCCGGCACTGCTGCAAGACCATGAGGTCAAACAGGTCTTCGATAGCCGCGAGATGATCCTGATCGGCATCTTGAATGATCCGAGCATCTTCCATTCCCGTACCCTCCAGAAAGTGGCGGATCTGACGGAGGCGATCTGGCAGGTAACCATCACGACAGAAGAAGACGAGCAAGCACTCGTAGCGTGGAGCCAGAAACTTGGGGCACCCTACCAGGAACAACTCGTCGCCCTCTCAGAAGATGGGCTCAGCCCTCAAGACCGTGCGGGGGTCAACAATGTGTGGATCGAAGCACGGGACGACGCCACGCTCGACCCCGCTTTTCTGGAATTCATCGAGGAGCTGCGCCTGAAGCTCTCACCCATCAGCGATGTGCTGAGCCTTGCCCAGGTGGATAACATCACCGCAACGGCGGATGAATTGCGTATTGATCCGCCGATGTCGGTCGTACCTGCATCGGAAGACGCGCTGGAGGCCTTCGCTGCGACCGTCTACGAGAATGAGATGTTCATCGATGGTTTGGTCGCACGCGACCGTTCCGGTACGCTGATTCTCGTGGAGCTTTCTTTTTACTACGACAACTACATCGATCTTGCCCATCGGTTATTCCAGACCTTGGAAGGGCTGGCTGAATCCTATCGGGGGCCTGAGGAAGTGCTGTTGGCGGGTGTACCTATGGTCAATGTATACACGTCCAACTATATGATGGGCGACCTGCAGCGACTCATGCCCTTGGTGGTCTTACTCGTGATGCTGGTCATGTGGGCCTTTTTCCGCACCGTGAAAGGTGCCTTGATTCCCATGGTGGTGGTGCTCGTCGCCCTGGTCTGGACACTTGGGTTCATGGCGCTGTTTGGGCGGCCCATTACCCTGGTGGTCTCTGCCATGCCCATCATTCTGATCGCTATAGGCGTGGCCGATGGCATCCATCTCATCACCGAATACCAGGTACTCTGGACGGAATACCGCGATCAGGACCAAGCCATCTTGGGTACCATGCACGCGATGCACCGCCCGATTATCTATACGTCGCTTACCGACATGGCAGGGTTTGGGTCGTTGGCAATCTCTAGCATCGCCTCCATTCGGGATTTCGGTGTTTTTACCTCGGTAGGCGTGTTGGCGGCCCTCGTGTTTTCGCTCACCTTCATCCCGGCAGTGCTCAAGTTAATGAAGCCGCCGCCGCCGCGGGCACACGTATCCCAAACGGGACCCTTTGCATCCCTCCTCAAGTGGCTTGGGGAACAGGCGCTTCTACATCGACGCGGCGTGGTTGCAGGTGCATTCCTGATTGTTGTCTTCGCCGCCATCTTGCTACCACGCATTGAAGTCGGAAGCCGCATGGTGGGGATGTTCCACGAGGATAGCGAGATCGTGCAGGCCAGCAACATGATCAATGCGAAATTTGGCGGCACCGAGGTGCTGAACATCGTCCTTGACACCGGTGCGCCCGATGGCCTGAAAGACCCACAACGACTGTCCAAAATCGCGGCCTTGCAAGACACGCTCGAAGCACAGCCCCTCGTGGGCTACACCAGCTCCTTGGCCGATTACATCAAACGGATCAACCTGGTCATGCATGAAGCGGACACCAGCTACAACCGGATCCCGGCCGAGATAGAACAGGTGCTGGAGTCTGATTGGGAGACCGTAGACGGCGAAGAAATCGAGGTTCTCCGACCGGTGCCGGTGCACGGACGCGATGTGATTGCCCAGTACCTGTTGCTCTATGAAAATGCGGGCGGCAATGACGTGGAGAAACTGGCCGACTATGACTACCAAAAAGCCAACATCATTGCCCAGATTCGAACGGACCACACCCCGCACCTTACCCAAATCCGCCAGATCGCACAGGACTATGCGTACCGGGCGTTTGGCCCGGAGGCGAAGGTTACGTTTGCAGGCTGTTCCAACCTGTGTATTGTCGCCGATGAACTCATTATTCCAAGCCAGCTCAAGAGTTTGGGGTTAGCACTGGTGGTTGTCTTTGTGCTGCTCATCCTCATCTTTCGGTCATTTCGGTATGGCGTGATCGGCTTACTCCCCCTGGCCCTGACCGTGTTGGTTGTCTTTGGCCTGCTGAGTCTGTTTGGGGTTTATCTGGATGCAATCACCGCACTCATTGCCAGCATTGTCCTGGGCATCGGCATTGACTACAGTATTCACTTTGTGTCACGCTACCAGCGTCTTCGGCAAGATGGCACCGAACCCCAAGCCGCGGTACTCGAGACCATGCACACATCCGGGCGGGCCATCCTGTTCAACTCGCTGGCGGTTGCGCTCGGGTTCCTGGTCTTGCTGTTTTCGAGCTTCTGGCCTGTCATCCACATCGGATGGATGGTCGCCATCAATATGGTGTTGGCGGCCTTGTTTACGCTCGTGTTGCTTCCTGCCGTCTTGCACGCCGACACCCGCAGAAAACGCCCGTCTCCTCCCAACGCTGACTTTGCATCATGAAATATATTTATAGCATCCTCTCCCTCTTGTGTATCCTCGTTGCCCCGGCCTTGGCCCAGCAGCCCACCGGGCAGGCCATCATGGAGAACTACGAGGCACAGAACCGCACACAGGATACCTTTGCTGAGGTTCACCTTACGCTTCGCGCTGCACGAGGCGGCACCCGTGAACGCGACCTTACAATGTGGACCCGTACCCTGGCAGATGACACACGCCAGCAACTGATCCGCTTCGATGCCCCTGCCGACGTGCGGGGAACCGGCTTTCTGTCGCTCGAAAACACTGACCGGGAAGACGACAACTGGCTGTATCTGCCCGCGCTGCGGAAGACCCGCCGGATAGCAGGCACCGACAAACGAGACCGGTTTGCCGGCACCGACTTCTTCTATGAAGACCTAACCCCGGAAAAGCTGGAGGATTTTACGTATGCCTTACAAGGCGAAGACACGGTGGAGGGTACCGCCGTGTGGGTGGTGGAGGCCGTTCCGGTGTTGGCAGACCGGATCGCGGAGACCGCCTATGGCAAGCGGGAGCTGTGGATCAGCAAGGATCATGCGGTACTGCTTCAGGCGAAGTTTTACGATCATGGCGGCGGATATATGAAGCGCCTGGAGGCCCGCGACGTTCGGCAGGTGCCCGGCACCGCGATGTGGTGGGCCTATACCGTTACGATGGAAGATATGCAGGAAGGAAGCCAAACGGAGTTGGTCTTCAACACACTTGAAATAGACCAGGGCGTGCCAGAGGATGTTTTTTCACAACGGTACCTGAAACGCGGTCAGTAACATGGTTCGCTGCCAAAGACTCCTCCTTGCTCTTGGGACCATGCTTTTCCCGCTGGTTGCGTTGGCCCAGGTTCATCTCGGTGGTTTTGTCGAGGGAGATGTCATTACGTATTTCGAAAACCCCAACCCGGAGGTTGTTAACGGACGAAACCAGGTCATCCTGCAAACCGAACTGCGTCATGAACAAGGGCAGCGTGCTGCGATTTTCGGAGCCATCGAATTTCGCTATGACCAGGCAGATCTTACCCGCAACCGGGTGTATCTGGACGAAGCCTACATCAACCTGTATCTCGGTGCGCTCGATCTGCGGGTAGGCAAACAACGTATCGCCTGGGGACGCGCCGATGGGTTCAACCCTACCGATAACCTGTCGGCATGGGACTTCTCGGACCTGTTAGACACCGAGGATGAAAAGCTGGGCCTTGTCGCGGTCAGCGCCACGTATTACGTCGGCGATTGGTCGCTGGCGGCCGTGTTGGCTCCTTCCTTCGTGCCCAGTGTTCTTCCGGGGCAGCGTTCCCGTTGGTGGCCCACCTTGCCCATGCAGATCGATAATCCGGCCTATCCGTCTTCGGGTCCTCCTCTGATTCCCGTCACCTACACGCTGTCCCCACCGCAGCTTCCCGATGCCCGCCCGCAAAACGCACAGTATGGCATCCGTCTGGATGGATTTGTGCGCGGCTGGGATGTCTCCGTAAGCTGGTTTGACGGCTTTGACGACTTGCCCACGCTACGCGAGTTTGTCGTGCCAGATCCGTCTCTAACCACCGTAGACATTCAGATTGAGCAGACGTACCATCGCCGCCGTGCTGTGGGCATGGATGCCGCCACCACGGTCGGAGCCCTGGGCATACATGCAGAGACGGCGTACTTCTTGACCGAAGACTGGGAGGGAACCGATCCTGCCGTGGACGACCCCTACATACACTTCGTAGCAGGGCTGGATTACACCCTGAATGATCTGCTCGCGGATCATGATGTGTTTCTTGTGTTGGAGTGGAGCCAGGAAGTACAAATCCCCGATCGACAGATGAGCTACCGGGCAACCGATTTGAACCATGTCTTTCGCAAGGCGCTTTTTGGCAAAGCAGATTTAAAATGGGACACCTACAAAACCCTCACCCTTGAAGGCGTCTATGCACACTCAGATCGTAGCTTTTACCTCCAGCCCGGTCTCGACTGGTCTATCGCGGATGGTATAGTCCTTCGCGTTGGGGTGGATCTACCTGGAGGACCCGCTTCGTCATTTTTCGGCGGCTACAAGACAAACAAGCGGGTGCAGGCACGGCTTAAGTACAGCTTTTAAGCGACGTCGTATTGGCAACCCAAAGGAAAAACGCCATGAAAGACCAGCCTACTCGACGTTTTTTCGTTGTCATTGCCGTGTTTGTGCTCTCGCTGAGTATACTTTGCTTCGAGGTGGTACTCACCCGCATTTTTTCGGTAATGCTGAGCTATCACTTTGTGTTTGCTATTATTTCGTTTGCGCTGCTTGGGCTGGGATTGGGTGGTTTGTTGCTGGCACGCTGGAGACGCCGGTTTCAGCGTGCCACCTTTGCCCACACGACCACCGTACTTGCTCTTTCCATCGGAGTGTCGGTCTATCTGATGACGCAGCTCCCCATCACAGGGCATGCTTTCCCGATGGAAGCAAGGCTTGCGATTTATCTCCTGCTGGCCATCACTCCTTTTTTGTTTGCCGGGATCGTCTTTGCTGAACTATTCCAGCGCTATGCAGATTTCAGTTCGATCCTCTACGGCACTGATCTTTTGGGGGCTACCCTGGGTGTGGTAGTGGCGGTGGTGTTGCTCGACGCAATGGGAGGTGTTCGTGCCGCGCTGCTGGCTGGCGAAGGTGTTGCGGTGGCTGCGCTGGTGTTTCATGGCGCTTTTGCTGAGACAAGGGGGAAACGATTGGTATTGGGGAAACGTTTGGTATTCCCGTCGCTTGTTGCGCTTGGGCTGCTGGCCTTGCTCCTGCTTCCGGGTGGTCTGGACGTACCCGTTGTGATGGATGCCAACAAGGATATGTCCCGCTTCCTCAACAATCCGGCAGACGATGCCGAGATCGTAGAAAGCCGGTGGAGTGCATTTGGTCGCACCGATCTTGTTCGGAGTAGCCAAACGCCGGATCAAATGACGCTGTTTGTCGATGGGGCCGCCGGTTCTGCCATGTATAACCTGCCTCTCCTACTTGAGGACGACCAAAAGAGCCAGCACCTGCGCTCTCATTATGGTGCTTATTTCCCCTTCTTTTTTTTGGATGAAAAGGAAAAAGAGACGGCGTTGATTATCGGATCCGGCGGTGGCCGTGATGTGGTGGTTGCGCTGCTCGGTGGCGTGCCATCCATTACAGCGGTAGAGGTAAATCCTGATGTCGTTGGTCTGGTACAGGATTATGCCGAATTCAATGGCGGGATCTATACCGATCATCCAAACGTCGCTGTCCAGGTACAGGAAGGGCGCAATTACCTGCGTACAACAGACGACCTGTATGACCTCATCATGATGGCGCTGCCCATTACCAAAAGCAGCCGTAGTGTGGAAGGATATGCGCTCACGGAAAACCACCTGTTCACCGTTGAAGCCTTTGGCGACTATTTAAATCATCTGACCCCAGAAGGGCGGCTCCTTTTCGTCACCCACTCGAATATTGAGTTGTATCGTTTGGTGGTGCTGGCACTGGCCGCATTCGAGCAGCAAGGCATCGGTACCCAAGCCGCCATGCAGCATATCTACACAGTGAATCCCGGAACGATGCCGACGCTGATTGTCAAAAAAACGGCCTTCGACGCTCTCGACATCGAACCGCGCCATGCCTTGATGCATGACCTGAATTATGATATGGGCAACTTTTTTGTGCCCTATGCGCCACAGGAGCCGCAAACAACGTTCGGGCAACTGAACCTTTTAGGCATGGATCGAATGTTTGATCAGATTCTAGTCGACATTTCCACGGGAAAACTCCCCGTCCAAGCATTGATCACGTATGCCCCTTTTGACCTTTCACCCGTCACCGACGACAGCCCTTTCTTCTTCAAATACACCCTCGGCTTACCTGCTCCCTTCCCTTTGTTGATGCTGCTCATCATCCTCGTGGTAGGCGTGTGGGTTACTGTTATGGGGTTTCATCGGCGCTACGTACGAAGCCGCCATCCCGCGCTTGCTGCGCTGTCGGCTTCTCGGACGATGCGAACGTTGTTGTGGGTCGCCTTTTTTCTGGGTATAGGCTTCATGTTGCTTGAAATTGCGCTGTTTCAAAAGCTGGCGCTCTACATGCCCCATCCGATTTTTGCCCTTACGGTCCTGCTTTTTACACTCTTGTTGGGTACCGGACTGGGTAGTTTGTGCAGTGCACTGACCCACCACCGTCTCGCCGAGGTGCTCGTTGGGGCCGCGCTCGTCGTAGCCGTGTCCAGTTTCCTCGCGACCAAGCTTTTGCCTGTGGTCTTCGAAACGGTGCTGGAACCCAAGTTGGCGGCCACACTTTTCCTGGTCCCCGTTGGTTTTTTCCTCGGATTTCCCTTTCCCCTTTCCATCCGCCTGATGAGTAAGGCGGACCTGGCCCCGTTTGTGGATCTGTTGTGGGGTATCAACGGCATCGCTTCCGTGATCGGCTCGTCCCTCGCCATGATAATTGGCATCACCTTCAACTTTACGGGGGCGTTGTTTTTGGGAGGCATCCTCTATCTCAGTATCGCGCTGGTGATGGGCTGGTCCTTACGCAACGACCCGAATCTTAAGAGTTTTTAGTCTGTCGTTAAGCCAATCTTCAGACGACGACCGCGATGTTGCAGGCGTGAATCCTACACCTTTAGGTTACTTCGCTCACGGCAAACCGCATTGCATCATGGCTACCCTGCACGGTCTCCCCGCACCTCCGCCTTTTGAACAACCTCCAGACCCGCTCCTTGAGGATCGACTCCTTGAGGATCCACCAACGCGAACCTCACCCCCTTCATTCGAAGCGCCACCCCATCATTCCACATCCAATATGGGAGGCATGCTGCTGCTGTGCCTGCTTGTCTTCGGAATTGTCTTTTGGATGGCATCCACGCCGAATCGTCCTTCGCAAGCGTGGATCTGGCTTCTCTTGCTCCTCTGTCCCTTGTTCCATCTCATCTTCCATCGCCATCACTAGGCCGCCTGTTATTCTGTCTTTCTCGTCGGGTCTTCCTGCTCTTTATCTATGTCTACCACGATGGTTCATCAACTCGGACTGCGGCGTCAGTATAACCGCCTCTACTGGGGAATCAGTTTCATCTCGCTATGCGTGTTCCTTGTTTTGACGACCTGGATGAGCGCAGTGGATCACCGCTGGTGGTATTACGTGGGACTCGCAGCAATCGCTACGCCCGGCTTGTTAGTATTTCTGCCTGGAAGTCCCCGCCGCCTGGAACACAAGGGGCATGCTCGATGGGCCAACCCCCGCGAATACCCAGACGTACCCACGGTTGATGCTCCTGGCGCTGCAACCCTGCCCTCAACAACGGCTACCCCACAAACAGAGCGCCCCGAAGCTTGCGCTCGTTATTCGGTACTTCTCTCCATCACCACCCCATCAAGTGGTCCTGAACTGTTGCGCGTAGCCCAATCCCTGTCCCCCCCCGATCATCTTCACCTTACCGCTCTGCATATTTGGTCATCGCAAGCGTATCGGGCCGAGGCTTTTTCGTTTCGCGACGCGTCTCCTCACACGCACCCGCTACAACCGCTACTTACACAGGTAGACCCGAATCGGGTTACCCCTCTTTGTCTCGTCTCTGAAGATCCGGCCCAAGACTATCTGTTGACCATCAGTGAGCAACGGACCGATCTCGTTGTTGCCGACTGGTATGAACCCGTAACAAGCGAGGCTTTCTTGCCGCCCCTGCTCCAAACGGTTGTTGACCATTCACCAGCGGGACTCGTCCTTTATCTTTCGAGAAGACGTGTTCCCTGGCGGCGTGTTTTGGTCCCCTTACTCGGCAGTTCTCGAGACCATGAAGCCGCCACCCTCGCGCTTCAGATGAACAAGGCCTCGGGCATAGGGGTCACCTTTTTAATGTTCGACCCCGCTGATAAGGACCGCTTTTCGTATCTGTTGCACGAGCCGACCGCGTCGGAGGTTCGTTTAAATGTTCGTATTCTTTCCTCGGACGACCCGGTCGCGTTCACCATTCAGGAGGCGTGGCATGGTTATGACCTCATCGTGCTGGGGTCTGGCGAACGTACCTCATTGTCTCCCCCCTCAACTCATGCCCTATTTGCTGACTTTCATGAACGCCTGGCCTACGCCACGCCAACCTCGCTTCTACTTGTGCATCAATTGCCCCACCATCAACTGCCCCACCATCAACGCGTGACGTAGTGGTTACAGCGGCAACACAAACCAGCGGATAAGACAAGTAAAGTTTCTTCGTGCTGGCCTTTCACCCATCGACCTCCCCGTCGTATGGTTTGGGGAGGTCGATGGAGGCATCTTGGGTAGATGTGCAGACAAACAGCGCCGCTTACCCATGGGCAGTCGCTTCGATGGGTTGTTCGGAAAGCCGACGGAGGCCGCGCTGCAGGCAGCGGGTCACATCCTGGGCCAGCTCGAACAATGCCTCATCCTCAACCACTTGAAGGGCCTGAGCCGGGTTGATCGCCGAAACCTGGGTCTGGTCTTCCCCCTGCGCCTGTACCACCACACTGCAGGGCAACATGGTGCCGATGTGCCGATCCAGTACCAGTGCTTGATAGGCAAAATGGGGATTACAGAAGCCGAGAATACGGTACGGTGCGATCGCTATGCCCAGTTTCTGGTCAATGGTTGCCTGCACATTGATGTCGGTGAGCAGCCCAAAGCCTTCCTCGCTTAGCGATTCGATGAGCCGTGTAATGGATTCCTCCAGAGGGAGGTTGAGCGTTTGTGCAAAGTAGTATCGGGGCATGTGTGTCACCTCGGTTGCTGTTTTTTGGAAAAGCGCAGACCAGAATTACCAACCCGTGCTTCAGAACAAAAGGAATGAACAGACCACGGCCTTAAAAACTCCTGAATGATGGCTTAAAAACCAGGTAAGAAAGCAAAGATGCACACACCCACTACATAAAAGCGCACCAGCTTAATTGTATTTAACCGGGCATTAATGGGATTTTCAGGTACTTGGGGCGATGCTGTTCCTACACACGGACTGATGTTGGCGGTACGCCCGTAACCATCTGCTCCGTGTGCATGCTCGGCATAACCAACCATGGAGGATGCCATGTCGCACTACAAGATCCATGCATACGTCCGTACCTACTTACGCAACCAGGTTGAGCAATCCCTCCTCGATCTGGGTATTTCCGGCTTCAGCTATTGCAAAGTGAAAGGGGTCGGTGAATACGCGAATTTCTTTAACCCCGACCCCCACGTCGAACACGCACGGCTGGAGATCTTTGTCACGCAAGAACAGGTGGATCCCGTGGTGCAAGGGATCGTCGATGCGGCCTGTACCCATGCCCCCGGAGATGGCCTGATCGCTGTGATGCCGGTCGAAAAACTGATACGGATTCGTGATTGTGTGACCACAAATAAAAACTGAGCACCTCCGTTTTTCAGGTGCTGATTTAAGGTTGCGCTAAGGTTAAGCATAATACCTTTTCCTGCGAACCTACTGCCTCATCTAACCAAGTACGACCATGCACTTCGGCCTTTTCACACAAAGCCTCATTTCGATGCTTCTGTGTGCATGCCTGGTTTGCCCAGCATGGTTAACGCAATGTGGATGTGGCAGGTGTGAAATGGAAGAGACACATCCGCACGAGGAAGCCAGCATGTACGCCGGCCGTGCGCCCTGCTCACACCTTCAGGACGAAGAAATGACGGAACGACAGGCCTGCGATTCGTGTGTCTCGGCGGTCGTTTCCACATCCACCTACCTCGCGGTGTCCCCTTCGGACGATGCCGGTAACGTACCGCTCTCTCTTGCTCAAACCCGGTCGATCACGCCCATCCTTTTCCCACACATCAAAACCAAGGCGCTCGCCTTTTCGAACAGGGGCACAACCCACCCTCCAAGCGACTGGCAAGCCTTCGCGTCGGTACGGTTGATCTAAGCAACAGCACAAGGTTTGATGGCCTTCTCTGGCCTGTGACGCTGCTTGTCCGTTTCCCTGTTCGTTTGCTTTTTACGGTTGACCATGAATGCTCGACGCTGGCATTGGCTCTTGCCGTTGCTGTTCTTCTCGACGCTGGTTCATGCCCAGGCTCCCCCTTCTTTATCCGTCGGAACCGAAGCTGACCTGCCCTTTCTTGATCTCACCACCTTGTTGGAAGAGGTCGCATCGTCCAATCCAACGCTCCAGGCGGCCTTCCTCGAACGTGAGGCATTACAAACACGCAAGGCGCAGGTAGCTACGTTGCCCGACCCACGAGTGATGGCGACCTACCAGCCTTTCCCGTTGATGACGGCACGGGGCGCGCAGCGTTCACAGTGGCGGGTAGAGCAACCATTACCCTATCCGGGCAAGTTACGCCTGCAAGGCGAAATCGCTGACCTGAGTGCCGAAATCGCAGGCTGGGAGGCCCACACCCTTGAACAGGATCTCGTGTTGACGGTCAAGCAAGCCTACTATGATCTTTATCGAATCCAGGAACAGGAAGCCCTCATCCATACCTTCCAAGAGCAACTGGAGACCTTCGAACAGGTGGCCCTTACCCAGTATGAAGTGGGAACGGGGATGCAACAGGCCATTCTGAAGGCACAGGTCGAAAAAAACACCCTACACCAGCGGCTGTTGAGTCTGTCCACCCAGCGCCGCTCAGCCCTTGAATCGCTGGCCCTGGCTGTCAACCGCCCTATCACAGGGCCGGTTGTCGTTCGGGTGACGATGCCCGATGAACCCCTGGTTTCGGAAGCAGCGCTGGTGGTCCTGGCCGAAGAATACCGGCCTGAGGCAGAGGCGCTCCGTGTCGCACAGACCCGTGCAAATCAAAGCATTGCGCTGGCCCAAAAGCAGTTTTTGCCGGACTTCGGGTTCAACCTGACCTACTTCGATCTGGCCTCCTCCGACCTGATGCCCACCGCGACAGGCCGCGATGCCCTCGCTGTGGGCGTGTCGATTCAGGTGCCGTTGCAGCGTGATCGCTTGCAGGCTCATCTGCGCGAGTCTCGGCTACGGGCGCTTCAGGTTCAGGCACGGCAGGAAGCCCTGCGTCAGAACTTTACTACCCAGATTGCCGACATGACCAACCGCCTGCGTCAGGAGGCGGAGCAGCTCGATCTGTTCGAAGCAACCCTGATCCCCCAGGCCGAGACCACCCTTCAGGCCACGCTGAGTGCGTACACCACCGGGCGTACGGATTTCCTCAACTTGCTAGATGCCGAGCGGATGCTGTTCACCCTGCGCATGAGCACGGAAGAAAGCCGGAGCCGGTATCTGATGGCTTCGGCACGGCTCGAACGCACGTTGGGCCTGCCTGACCTGGCAGACGTACCGACCGCCCTGCCCCAAGAAAACCGATAGACCGGAGCTATTTCCATGAAGTCCTCTCCTCGAAATAACACCATTTTGGTCACGGTGATCGTGCTGCTCACCATCACGGTGGTGCTGCTCGTTTCGCTGATCAATAAGGATACGCCGACGGCCACGATGAACGAGCGAGCCGAAAACGCTGTCCAAACCGTTGCCGATACCACGGAACGTCCTCCTGCCAGTCCCGCTGGTTTGGCCGCTGCCGACAAAAACGGCGACGGGGTCGTCTTTCAAAGCGGGATGCACCCGTGGATCGTAGAAGATGAACCGGGAACCTGCCCGATTTGCGGGATGGACCTGATGCCTGTCCGTGTGGACGGTATGGAAGAAGGAACGGTGCGCATCGATCCCGTCACCATGCAAAACATCGGGGTGCGTACCGCTCCGGTGACCATCGCCCCGCTGCGCCGTACGGTCCGCACCACGGGTCGTTTTGAAGTCAACGAGCAGGCGACAACCATCGTCTCTCCGAAGATCGGGGGATGGATCGAAACCCTGTATGTCAACTACGAAGGCGCGCGCGTTCGCAAGGGAGATCGGCTCTTTGAGGTATACAGCCCGGATCTTGTTTCGACGCAGGAAGAGTATTTGCTGGCCTTGCGCAATGCCCAGCGTCTGGCCGGGACAACCGGAGCAGCCGATGCACAGCGCCTCATGGAAGCCGCCCGCCGCCGCCTTAGCTTCTGGGACATTACCGACACGCAGATCGAGGCGCTCGTCCAAACAGGCACGCCCCAGAAGACCTTGACGTTTTTTGCGCCCGCTACCGGCACGCTCACCCGCACTGCAGTGACGGTGGGCCAACGCGTGATGGCAGGACAGGACGTCATGCAACTCACGAACCTGAGCCAACTCTGGTTGATGGTTGATGTCTTCGAACAAGACCTGCACTGGGTGAAGCTTGGTACCGAGGCAACGATCCAGTTGCCCTATGCGACGGGAAGCACGATGACAGGGCGCGTCGAATACATCTATGATGCCCTGGATCCGGCACTACGTGCCGTCAAGGCCCGCATAGTGGTACCAAATGCGTCCAACGTCCTCAAACCCGGTATGTATGCCACCGTCGAACTCAGCGGACATGAGACGGGGCTGCATCCCGTGGTGCCAAGCGAGGCCGTCATCACCACCGGAAAGAGAAGCGTGGTCATCCTTGCTTTGGGCGATGGTCGGTTTCAGCCGGTGGAGATTGATATGGGCATCGAAGCCGACGGGCAGACCCAAATCCTGCGTGGGCTTGTCGGTGATGAACAGGTCGTTACCAGCGCGCAGTTCCTCATCGACTCGGAAGCACGCCTGGCCAGTGCAGTCAGCGCCATGATGGGTGGACACAACCATGGTGCCACTCCGGCCGCAACGACCGATGAGGTGCCCACCCCAACGATTGACCACGCCGCTATGATTCAGGATACGTCCCCAACGGCCCTGTCTTCGACAGCGAGTGATGCTGCCGTACAGGTGGTAAAGGTTGACATCATGGGCGCAGCCTTCACGCCCGATCATATCGATCTCCAGGCAGGCATACCAGCACAACTCATCTTTACCCGACACACCGACCAGACGTGTGCAACCGATGTCATGATTCCCGCCCTGGGGATCGAGAAGACCCCTTTGCCGCTTCACGAATCTGTGACCATCGCGTTCACGCCCACGGAACTAGGATCCTTCACGTTTGCCTGTGGGATGGATATGGTCAAGGGCACCCTGCTTGTCACGTCATCTCGTTGACAATGAGGTGCACCTAACGCCTTCTCTACGGTAGTCTTTTTACTTGAATAGAGCCATGCTTAAGCGAATCATCGAATGGAGTGCAAAGAATCGGCTGCTTGTCATTCTCATGACGTTGCTCCTTTCCGTAGTGGGCATTTGGGCCACCCTGAATACGCCCGTCGATGCCATCCCGGATCTTTCCGATGTACAGGTCATCGTCAAGACCGAATACGCAGGGCAAGGCCCTCAAATTGTTGAAGAGCAGGTCACGTACCCTCTGGCAACAGCCATGCTTTCGGTGCCCTACGCCAAAACGGTGCGGGGGTATTCCATGTTTGGCACCTCCTTCGTCTATGTCATCTTCGAGGATGGCACGGATATGTACTGGGCACGCAGCCGGGTGATTGAATACCTCAATCAGGTCGCCGGAGACCTTCCTGAAAGTGCACAGCCTGCCATTGGTCCCGATGCCACGGGGGTGGGATGGGTGTTTCAATATAGTCTACGAGACACCACGGGCACCTACGACCTCGCCCAGTTACGTTCTATCCAGGATTTCTTTCTCAAGTACGAGTTGCAAGCCATCGAGGGGGTGAGCGAGATCGCTACCGTGGGTGGATTTCAGAAGCAGTACCAGGTGGTTGTGGATCCCCAAAAACTGGCGGCGTATGAGATCCCCCTTTCGCATGTCAAGATGCAACTCAAGCAGAGCAACCAAGATGTGGGGGGACGGCTTCTTGAACTGAGTGAACGTGAATATATCGTACGTGGCAAAGGATACCTGCGTGGCCTGGATGATATACGGGCCGTCCCCCTAAAAACCGTAGGCGGCACCAGTATTCGCATCGGGGATGTTGCACAGGTACAGCTTGGTCCAGAAATACGACGCGGCATTGCCGAATCGAATGGCGAAGGCGAAGTTGTTGGGGGCATCGTCATCCTGCGCTATGGCGATAATGCACAGAAGGTCATTGAGCGCGTCAAGACAAGGCTGGTGGAACTGGAAGGCAGTCTTCCACCTGGGGTGGAGGTAGTGACCGAATATGATCGTTCCCAACTCATTAGCCGCGCGGTGAACACCCTGACGACCAAGATCTGGGAAGAACTGCTTGTTGTTGCCCTCATCGTGATCGTTTTTCTGCTTCATGCCCGGAGTGCGTTTGTGGCAATCATCACCGTGCCGGTAGGCATTTTGGCTTCCTTGCTCATCATGAACAGCCTCAACCTGAACGCCAACATTATGAGCCTGGGCGGTATAGCCATTGCCATTGGAGTGATGGTGGATGCGAGTCTGGTGATGGTGGAAAACGCGCACAAGCACATCGAGCGCATGACCACTGCCCTGGGGAGAAGGCTGGAAACGAATGAACGAAGGCAAGCCGTACTGGACGCGGCAAAGGAAGTTGGGCCGAGCCTGTTTTTCTCCTTGCTCATCGTGACGGTGTCCTTTTTGCCGGTCTTTACGCTCGAACAGGTCGAAGGACGGCTTTTCCGGCCCTTGGCTTTGACCAAGACCTTTGCAATGGGCACGGCTTCTATTCTTGCCGTAACGCTGGTGCCTGCCTTGATGGTCATCTTCGTGAAAGGCAAGATTCGCCCAGAACACAAAAACCCTATTGCCCGATTCTTTATCAATGTGTACCGCCCCATCATTCAGAGTACGCTTCGCCATCCGTGGCTCGTTGTTACGCTCAGCGCACTCTTGCTCGTTGTGAGCCTCTTGCCCATTCAGCGTATGCTGATTGGACGCGCCGTCATTCCCTTTCCACAGATCGGCTCTGAGTTTATGCCCCCACTCAATGAAGGGGACATGCTCTATATGCCCACCACCTTACCGGGTGTGAGCCCGCAGAAGGCAAAAGAAATCCTGCAACAGACCGACCGCATCATCGCGTCGTTTCCTGAGGTGCAATCGGTTTTTGGCAAGATCGGCAGGGCCGAGACCGCCACCGACCCGGCTCCGTTGACGATGATCGAAACCACCATCATCCTCAAGCCGCGAACGGCTTGGCGGGACGGTATGACCTGGGGGCAGTTGGTGACGGAACTCGACCGGGCGATTCAAATACCCGGTCTCACGAACGCCTGGACGATGCCCATCAAGACCCGCATTGATATGCTGGCAACCGGCATCAAAACTCCAGTCGGAATAAAGATTGCAGGCGAGGATTTGCAAGAGTTGCAACGCATTGGTGAACACGTGGAAGCAACCTTAAAAGGGTTGGAGGGCACCCTTTCGGTGTATGCCGAACGGGTCATGGGAGGTACGTTTCTCGACATCGAGATCGATCGAATGGAAGCTGGCCGGTACGGTCTCACCACGGGTAACGTGCAGGATGTCATCATGAGCGCCATCGGTGGTATGAACGTGACAGAAACCGTCGAAGGGCTCGAGCGCTATCCGGTCAACGTGCGGTATCCACGCGATTTACGCAGCGACTTGCCCGCCCTCCGGCAGGTGTTAGTTCCAACCCCGGGCCGGGCACAAGTACCCCTGGGCCACCTCGCGCAGCTTTCTCTCGTGGAAGGTCCGCCCATGATCAAAAGCGAAAATGCGCGGCCCAACGCGTGGGTGTATGTAGACCTTCAGCAAGGGGTGGATGTGGGTAGCTACGTCCAACGTGCCCGTCAGGTGATCGATGAACAAGTGGTGCTCCCGTCCGGCTACTCGATCAAGTGGAGCGGGCAGTACGAATACATGGAACGCGCAAACAAGCGCCTTCAGATTCTGGTCCCCATCACCCTCGCCATCATCTTCTTGTTGCTGTTCCTGCATTTTAAGAACGCCACCGAGACCCTCATCCTGATGGTGACCCTCCCCTTTGCCCTCATTGGAGCCATCTGGCTGTTGGTCCTCCTCGATTTCAATATGAGCATCGCCGTCGGGGTCGGTTTTATTGCCGTAGCGGGGCTTGCCGCGGAAACGGGCGTCGTGATGCAGGTCTACCTCGATGAAGCCATCGAGCGATACCGGCATGAGGGGCGTCTCACGACACAAAAGATGTTACGGGCCGCCTTAGAAGAGGGCGCGGTAGATCGGGTACGCCCCAAGCTCATGACCGTCTTTACCACCATCATTGGTTTATTGCCTGTTATGTTTGGTAGCGAGACCGGGTCTGAGGTGATGAAACGTATCGCGACACCTATGGTGGGTGGTTTGGTCAGTTCCACCATCCTTACCCTGGTCGTCATCCCGGCGATGTATGCCATCATCAAAGGTTTCCAGTTCCGCCGTCAGTTTCATGAAGGCACCAATGGCACGTCTCCAACCCCCATGATGCACGAGTCTGACGTGCCGCAGTTGGTGATATCATCAGAGTAAAAACACCCCATACCCTACACCAAATCACAAGGTATCCATTATGAAAACTAACAAACCCTACCTCTCCGTCCTTGCTGTAAGTATGTTTCTGCTGCTAGGCACCTCAACGGTGCAGGCCCAACATCATGACCATCAAGGCGGCATGCATCAAATGACAGAAGAAGGGATTACGCATCCTACCCTCATAGACGGTGTGCAGGTCGTTGAGGTCACCGTTACCCCGGCCGGTTACAGTGTGGATCGTATCCTATTGCAACCGGGTGTTCCTGTCCGTCTCGTTTTCACGCGCACCGAAGAAGGGGGCTGTACCCAGCGGGTTCAAATTCCTCACTTTGGTATTGCTCCTACCGATTTGCCTCTCAATGAACCAACAGCACTGGAGTTTACACCCACGGAAGGGGGCGAATTCACCTTTGCGTGTGGGATGGATATGATAAAAGGGATCTTGGTGGTAAAGACAAGTTAACCGTCCCTGATACCAGCTTTTTATCTTCGTGAGGGTTCGTGTTTGTCGTGGGTTAGTGGGTCATAGGAAAGGCTGCTTGCCTAGATCTGTTGCCAGAGCGGCTTCCCTATTCCCCACACAGGCCGATCACTTCCACAGGCGCAGCCCAAAGACGAACTGCATCTCCGGGGCGACCTTCGCCCGTGGCGCGGGCAGCATCGGTGGACGCGCGAGATTCAGCGATGCTGCCCACGTAAGGAGACACCTCACGTTTGATCTAATAGCGCAGCCGGAGCTGTCCTCTCAGGTTGTTGAACCCGCTGCTGCTGCCCCAGTCTTCAACCTCCTTAAAGATCCACTTGTAGAGAATATGCTATGCCATACGTTGTAGCGGAGCCCTGCATCAACTGCAAATACACCGATTGTGTAGAGGTCTGTCCTGTTGATTGCTTCTACGAGGGTCCTAACTTCCTCGTAATCCACCCAGACGAGTGCATCGACTGTAATGCCTGTGTTCCGGTTTGCCCAGTAGATGCCATCTACCCAGAGGATGAACTGCCAGATGCATGGGTGCACTACGCGCAGTGGAATGCGTATCTCTCCGGCTTATGGAAAGCACAGGGTTATCACATCATGGAAACGAAAGAACAGGGTCCACTACAGGAAGGCTGCACCGAAGAGGTCAAGTCTGAACAGGACATTCTTACTTGGGATGATTAATGAAAGGCCGGACAGGCATAAGACGATACTGACTTGTACAAGATTTGAAATAAGGTTGAGGTTTGTATCTTGCCTCGTATGGCAAAGAACGATCAAACCTCAAAGCTCGCGGATTCAGCGCAACTAATTCGCCATTTTGACGCCCGCGGTTCGGATGAACTGGCGTTTATGGCACGCATGCTGGTGCAGGCCACCCTCCCCCACTCCGACCCCGGAAAGGTCGCGGAGTTCAGCCGCGTCAACGGCTCCTATCGGTTGAGTATTCAGCCCGGCGTAGGGGTTGGTGTACCCTATGGTTCCTATCCTCGCCTCGTGCTGGCCTGGCTCACCACCGAGGCCGTACAGAAAAAATCAAGACGCCTCGTCCTTGGCGATTCGCTCAGCAGCTTCATGGGCGAATTAGGACTCATGCCCACCGGCGGCCGCTGGGGTACCATCACGCGCCTACGTGAGCAAATGAAGCGGCTCTTTTCCGCACGTATCGCTGCCATTTACGACGATCAGGATGCCTTTCAGATGCGCTCGATGGAGGTGGCCACCGACGTTGATCTCTGGTGGAGTCCGAAGCATCCCGATCAGGCCACCATCTTTGAAAGTGTGGTCGTTTTAGGCGAGCGGTTCTATCGCGCCATTTTGGAGCGACCTGTCCCGATTGACATGCGTGTTTTAAAGGCCCTCAAACGCTCGCCACTGGGCTTAGACCTCTATACGTGGCTCACGTACCGAGTGAGCTATTTGGACGCGCCTACGGCGATTTCATGGGACGACCTGCATGAGCAGTTTGGGGCGGACTACAACGACACCAAAAACTTCGCCCGGAAATGCAAGCGTGAACTCACCAAAATTGCCCTTGTCTGGCCGGAGTTGAAGTACAAAACACCGCGCGGTCGCCTTGTCCTCTCCCCTACCCCGCCGCACGTAGCGAAGCTGGGGCCCAAGCTGGAGCAGCAAAACGCTTCACGCTCCTGATCTCACATTATTTATGTGGATAAGCGGGTTTTCTAAAAGTTATCCACGCATAAACGGTACACCAAGCCTACGCATAAACGGTACACCAACACCCCTATTTTCACGCATAAACGGTACACCATCCTGTAATAAGTAATTTAATACCTGTAATAGAATCCCTTTTCGTGTGGAAAACCCCTTCTCAGCGTTTCCGGCATTTCCCCATCGACACCGCCCTCGCGAACGAGAATTTAAAAGGCTTATAAGGGACTCCGTTATTGCAAGGGAGACTTTACAATAACGGAAATAGACCACCCTACCTTGTAGGCATCCCTGTTTTTCTTGTGCTGCCCCTCCCCTGGTATACTCTCCTGTAGCACCGGCTCTTTAACCAACGGGGGGCTTTCAGTGCGGCAAACACCAAAAGCCCCGATCCCCCTAACCACCGCTATGACAGATAGGAGGTTTTCATGGCTACGAAATCTACGGGGAGAAGTGCCTACCAGCTCGCGCTTTTTTCCCACCTCCCCTTCTACACCACCCGCCTTGTTTGCGAGCAGCACTTCCCTTTTTGCGACCGCTTGCGCGTCACTACACCGGAAGAAATAGCCCTCTTTCTCATGGACTACTTTGCAGACAAAGACCGGGAAGAATTCCTCGTTGTGCTGCTCGACACCGCCAACACCGTGTTCGGGCTGGTGCAGGTCAGCGTCGGCGGCCTTGCGGCAAGCATCGTAGAACCACGGCAGGTTTTTAAGACGGCTATTCTTTCCAATGCGGCCGCGGTCATCCTGGCGCATCAGCATCCCAGTCAGAATCCCGAACCCAGCCGTGAGGACATCCGCATCACGCAGCAACTCGTAGAGGCAGGTAAGCTGATGGGGATTCCCGTCCACGATCATTTGATCATAGCGGGAGCTACCTACACCAGCCTCAGAGAGCGAGGACTTATGAACACATAATCTGCGCTCGCCCTTATGAGGTCCCGCTCAAAAGCCCACCAGCGACCATCGCCGGTGGGTCTTTTTTATTCGATGACGAGGCACCGATCCTCGTGCCTTCTGATTTGAAACGAACTACCCTTCTCCCCTACCCTGAAGCGCTGCATAGGCAGCCTCGGCTAACCACTGGTTGCGGGATATCGAGATGGGACGTTTGGCAATGGCCTCGTCGATCTCACGTACGAGGTTTGTTGGAAGCCGAACGGTGATTTTCTGAATATCATCGACCGGTGCCTTTTCTTCGCCACCGGCGTGCGACCCCCCTTTCTCAATCAGCGCGTCTACATCGACGCCGGATGATTTTTGATCCGGTGTGTTTTTGCTTGCTTTGCGTCCAATAGCCATAGGTTAGCTTGATGTCGTTGTGAGGTCACAATAAGGTCATGTTGGTGTCACTATGCCACTGATGTGACCTCATTTAAGTGCCGAAACAAGGTCTCTACCTCGTGAATGGCTTTTTTGTCTTTTGGCTTGTATTCCACAACACCGAGACCTTCAGCGACTGCGGTCGCAAATGCTTTGCGATTGCCCAGGTAGGCCGGGATAAAACCAAGCACGTCAGATTCTTGCAGAAAGGCCGCGGCCTCGTCGTTGTCACTCCCCTGATGATCGGCGCGGTTGATAAAGGCAAAGGCTCGCAGGCCAGGGTTCGCCGGGGTCATTTCTTCGATGAGATGTTCGACGTGTTCAAATGTCCACACATCGAGCGAGCGCGGTGCAAACGGAACGAGCAGGATATCGGCTACTGTCAGCGCGGCGCGTTGACTGACCGTATCCCGACCACCGGTGTCGATGATGATATCGTCGTACTTATCCTTCAGGCGAAGCACCTGGTCGCGTACCGCCTTCCCTGTTAGCTTGATGCTTGTATAGCCGGGATCACCTCCAAAGCGCTCGCTACGAAGCGCGGTGAAGTCCGTAGCGCTTTCCTGATCATCGGCATCGATGAGGAGGACATCCCGATCTGCAAGCGAGGACATTACGGCAAGGTTGGTTGCAACGAGGGTCTTCCCTACTCCCCCTTTAATTCCGCCCGATACGATTATCATGTGTGATGCCAGAATGAGGTCACAATGGGGTCAATATGTTGTCTTGTTGCCATCAATATAAGGTCATTATAGGGCCAGTGCAATTCCTGGTTAGCACTTATGTATCCTTCCCAATCATTGACAACTCGTTCAAGGCCAGGTACGCTTGGGGGTAGGTAAGCTCCCATGGCCTACCGCACTTCCCTCCCCTGTTTCCCTGAGCTTGACAGGAAGCATAGCACGTAGATATGGCTTAACAGCAATGCTTTCCAGGCCTTCCTGCTTCGCTTCCCCAGGGAACAGTGGGAAGCGAAGGGGAGCGTGATTATCATATGAATGGATTTCAGCACAGCATTGAAGACATCGCAGAAGCGACCGGTTTAACGCGGAAATACATCGACCGCTGTTATCAGTTGATGCCTTTCTTGGAGGCCTACCGGCGCATGGCCGCTGACGAAAACAAGTATTATTACAACAGCGGAGCCTTTGACGTTTTTCAGCAGATCGCTTCTTTAAAAGCGCAGCACAACAATCGCCAGCAGATAAAAGAAATCCTCGAATCGTCGGGGCTAGGAAACCAAGGGGAAGCTGAGGAAGAGGGGAGGGAAGAGCAGGGAAGTGCCATGGAAAGTCTGGAAATGGAACCCGCCTCGGTACAGCCACCACCAGACACAAAGCTCTGGATCGATGCGCTTCAGACGTCAAGCCGCCAGGCTATCGACGCACTTAGAGAAGCGATGGCCGCAAAGGATGTCGTGATCGAAGAGAAAGACTCCAGAATCCACGCCCTTGAAGACCGTATTCTGGCACTACCAGATGGCCGCACCCCTGAAGAAATCAAGGCGGGGCTTGCCGAGAAAGAACGGCAGGAACAGGAAATCGAAGCCCTGAAAAAAAAGGTAGGGGAGGAGCAGGGACGCGCTGCCGAGCGCAAGCGGCTAATAGGAGCGTTGGAGCAGCTTCCCACCTGGGGAAAGCGCAAGCAAAAGAAAGAACTTCTTTCTGCCATCAAGGCCCTCGATGGGCAGACCTAGAATGATCGTGCTTTTGAGTTCAAAGTATTTACATGATCGTGCTTTTGGGTTCAAAAAGAGGCCAGATGATCGTGCTTTTGAGTTCAAAACATCGTGCTTTTGAGTTCAAAAAAGGCCTGTGGATAACCGGGGAAAGTCGCCCAGCCTTGCCCGTTTTATTCCTTGAAGTAGGGAAGCCTCACGTATATCTCACTACTCGTCTTTCACTAACGTAAAGGGAAATGATAGAATGGGTCTATGAAGCAGAAAGACCCTGAAACCACAAAAAAAGGAAAGTGCGGGGTTGTTCGACTAGAGCGCAATGTAGACAGCTTGCCCATCTGGGCGCCCAAAGCCTACGCAGGCATGTTAGAGCGGACGTATACGCTTTCCTGGAAAGGGGAGGGGGCAGAAGTACAGGTGATGGCACTTCCGAAATATGGACAACTCCGGTCACTCGACAAACTCGTACTCACGGCGCTTATTTATTTGTGGAACGAACAAGGCCGTAGGGCAGATGGCCGCATTGCATTTCAGATTGCTGGACTCATCAAGCTACTAGGGCACAGTCATCAAGGCGGGCGGGTGTACCGGCGCATCAAGCAAAGCCTTCGCCGCCTCAAACATACCGGCCTCCAGTTCATCAACTGTTTTTATGACAAACAAGAAGAGACCTACAAGACCACACGGGATACCAACATCCTCTATGAACTGCTTATCGTGGAGCCCAAAAAAGACCAAACGGGGTATGAATGGACCGTTGCGTATCTCAACCTTGATGTAGCAAACAACCTGCTCGGCAATTACACCCGGCCCATTTCGTTGCCGCTACTTCTCCGCCTAAGCGAACGCGGTATTCTGTTCGAGTCCTACATAAACGGCGTGCTTTGGCGCAGGCCGGTGATTACAAAAGACGTCTTTGAACTGTGGCAAGAGCTTGGACTCAGCACAAAAGGATACGGGTACGGATCACGCCTTGCAGCGAAGATGCGCGTGGATCTGGATACCATTGCCGCAGCCTCAAGTAGCTTGTTGGAGCGCTATGAATTCTCGGATTCAAAGACCAGGGCGCGAAGCAAGAATCTTGTGTTGTACCGCAAAGCACGTATGCCAAGGCTGCCCCGTTCCTCTTATGGAGACGAGGCATTGGATGAAGTGGATATTCAGGTGGAGCAAATTCGCTCGATGCTCCGGGACGCCAGCAACAATGATTCAAACATTCGGCGCATTGCTGAGCGCATGCCTGCTCCGGTGATCGACAAAGGCGTATTTGATGCCTGGGGACGCTACCGTGACCGGCAGACCTCCAACCCGGCAGCGTATTTTGTCGGCATCATGAAAAAGAAAGCGATTGAGCTCGATATTGATCTTGGGATGGGTCGGAGATCAAAGCAGGAGGGAGGACGAGGTGAAATCCAGCATGCCCTGGAGACGCCCTCAGATTGCCGTGGTGAAGACGTTGTCCGCTAGACGCGGGTCACCACCTTTTCGGTCAAAACTCATTGCCAGACTCCGATTAGAAGGTGAAGAGGTTAATACGTAAACGGGATTTGGGCATTTTAGAGAAAGACTATATTTTTGTTTAATCTGAATATCAGCACAAAACTTTTTTACCAGCAATGTCTGAATTGAACTTCGTTTTCCCTGATCCCCGAGAAAAATTTATTCTAGTCGAGGAGTATAGCGGCTGGAAACTCCAAGGGAGGCATATCAAAAGCTTGCCGGAAGGACGACGTACAAAATATTCCCTATGGGTAGAGAATGAAGTAGCAACATTCTTTGTCGATGTTGAATCCCCAAAGGTGGTTTTAATTCCTTTGGGCCGCGAAGAAGAGTGGGAGGAGTTGTTGAAATATCAAGCTGTCCTCAAAGCAAAGGAATTAATAGAAGCGGGTGAATTCGGATCAGGAGAGACATATACGTACAATTTTGCCGATCTGATTGAACCTGAGAGCTAGGGTGCCCACAAAAGAAACCGATGTCAAAGATTGACATTGAAGCAAGTGGGTATATACTGGAGCTATGACAACCAAGGTACAAGCCATGAATGTATCACTAACGCCGCAGCTCGAAGCCTTTGTGCGCGAGTTGGTTGGTTCGGGGCGGTACAACTCTGCCAGTGAGGTGGTACGCGAAGCGCTGCGTTTTGCCCAGGAGCGGGAGCAGGTGCGTGCCATTAAGCTAGAAGCACTACGCGAAGAAATCCGCAGAGGTCTTGAAAGCCCGTCGCTCGGGGAGTGGGATGTCGAGGCGTTCTTGAACGAAGCCCGTGAGACCTTCGCCGAGGGTAACGTAGCAACCTGATGGGCCGCATTGAACGAAGACAACAGGCTAACCTTGACCTGTACGACATCTGGGAGCACATCGCACGGGAAAACAGCGCGGCGGCTGATAACGTCATCCGTCGCATCCACAGGACACTTCAAAAGCTCGCCGATATGCCAGGGTTAGGACGCACTCGCAGAGAACTTGCCCCTAACCTCCGCAGCTTCGTCGTCATGCAATTTGTGGTTTACTACGTGCCTCTTATAGATGGCATAGAAGTGGTTCGGGTACTCCATAGCAGGCAGGACGTGGACGATGCCTTTGGATTTGAATCCGATGAATAGAAAAAACCCGGCTATGCAGTCGGGTTTTGTGTTTGGTGCAAGTCAATACTCTAGGGGCAAGAGCATCGTCCAGTAGTCGTAATCTGTGAGCTGCTCTTCCGTGAACTCACCGGAGCGCTTCATGCGGCCGCTAAGCTGGCAAATGCACCAGACCACGCGGCCATCATCAGACTCGTAGACTTGCAGGTAATCAACACCGTTCTCTGCTTCCACAACGTGTAAGAGATCACGGTAGATTTCAGCGATTTCGGGCGATGTGAGCGCGTTTGCGACCCCCTGTGTGATCACGCCCCGGCCGTCGAAGTGATAATCGCCTTCGCATTCTTGCAGCTTTCGTGTCCATGTTGCCATTGCCTTTTGTCTCCTTTGGCCTGTGGAACTGTTCCAGCGTCCAGTATGAGGGAAGGGGAGCAGACGTCAAGCAGGAGACATCAAGGTTGGCTATGCGTGGATGTCGGATGGTTCGCCGTGTTCGCGAAGCACCACCCGGCCGCTTAGGGGCAAGGCATCAAGCATGATCGACAGGCCTTTGCCATCGCTGTGCATCCAGGCGGCCCCGATCTTTGTCCAGCTACCATTTGCCTCGTCCTCCTGCACTACATAGGCGATATAGGAGGGCTTGTTGGTTGGGTTGTTTTCCATAGACGTATGTAAAAACTGATAACGAGCGCTATTAGGCTCAGCAGTCAGTATAGCATGAACGCGGCAAATGGTCGGTGCTCTCAGATGCCGGGCATCCACCAGCACCGATGCGGGCAAGGCCCGCAGGTATGAAGTGGGCTATTCCAACCTGTTTCCATACGCCACTTCATACCTAAAAACGAGGAAAAGCCCGATGGGCTTTGCTGTTTTCTTTTTGCGCCGTCGGTCGCTCCGCTCCCGACTTCGACCCGCTTCCACCTCCTTCGCTGCTTACTACCCGTGCGCTACTTCGGACACAGGCACTCCGCTGACGCTGCGTGGGTGGACGACGCGTTGCTTGGACGAGGCGTGCTCTTTTGCCAGATCCAGCCGAACGCCTCGCCAGCGTGCCGAAGTCGGGAGCTTGTCGCCCCGCACACCTCACCTACGTTCGGGATGCGTGGCAACCCCGACGGCGCAAAAAGAGGGACCGCACTTGCGTGCGCGCAGGAGTTATCCACGGATGCGCTAAGACAACGCGCGTGTGCTACACTAGAGGCTCAAAAAAACGAAAGGCTCCGAAGTATACGTCAGCCCCGTTTATGTGCCGTGCTGGCCCCACACAAGCCCATGTACGGCTCGTTTTGGGGTTGTCTTATGGCTCGTGAGTCCAACACAAATCATGTCACGACGATTGCCAAGCGCGAAGGCTATGGGGGTAGGGGAGAGATCGTTACGCTAGATGCCGAGGCTAGGCGTCGGCATCTTTACGTTGTGGGAAAATCCGGCAGCGGCAAATCGACCCTGATCGGCAACATGATCGTGCAGGACATCCACCAGGGGAGAGGCCTTACCTTTTTAGACCCGCACGGGGATCTGGCGCTGGATCTGTTAGATCAGATTCCACCGGAGCGCATCACCGACGTGCTTTATTTCGACGCGGCGTGTGCGGATTATCCGGTTGGATTTAACCTGCTGGAGAAAAAGCGGGCAGCCAATCATCTTGTGACATCAAGCGTGATCGACGTGCTGCGCTCAATGTGGCAAGACTCGTGGGGGCCGCGCATGGAATACATCTTGTCCAACGTGGTTGCAGCGCTTGGTGAGCGGGAGGGGAGTACGCTTTTGGGCGTGCAGAAACTCCTGGTTAATCGGGATTACCGGCAGCACACGCTGCGTTTTGTGCACGATCCGATCATCCAGGCCTTCTGGCATCACGAGTTTGACCGGTGGCCGCAGCGATTGCAGCAGGAAGCCATCGCGCCGATTCAGAACAAAGTCGGTCGCATCACCGGGCACCCAGTCTTGCGTAATATTGTCGGGCAGGTGCGCTCGACGTTCGACCCGCGCCGGGTGATGGATGAAAAACGGATCGTGATTGTCAACCTCGCGCGGGGCGTGTTGGGAGCCGATGCTTCCAACCTGCTGGGGTCGCTCCTGGTGGCGGCCTACAGTCTGGCTGCCTTTTCACGCGCCGACACGCCCTCAGATCGACGCTCACGGCACAGCCTTTACATTGATGAGGTGCAGCATGTAGGGGCGGGAGCGCTGTCTACGCTGCTTTCAGAGGGCGCTAAGTATGGGGCAGAGATAATTGCGGCGAACCAGTTCACCTCGCAGCTCGATGAAAGGGTGCGTGATGCCATCTTTGGCAACGTGCAGACCATTATGTCCTTCAGTGTAGGAGCGAGTGACAGCCTGCATCTGGAGCGTGAGTTCAGCCAGGACGTGAAGCAGCAGCAATTCACCGAGCTTGCCCCCCACGAGGTGTTTATCAAGACAGGAAGCTTGCCCGAGGAGCGGGTGCCTTTTCGGGCAAGGACGCTTCCAGCGCTCGGTATGTATTACGGCCGTAGCAGATCGGTTGTCGGGCGAAGCAGGACGCAATTTACGAGGCCAAGACAGAAAGTGGAGGAGAAAATAGCCCGGTTCTTACAATAGTAAATGAGGTAGGCTTCCGCTATATTGCCGGAAACGTTTACAGACAGAAATACTGTTTTTCAAAGATAGGGAATGAGCCGTTTTCTCTTTATTATTTTTCTACTCGGCCTTGTTTCATGGCCTCGCTTAGTTTCAGCGCAGTACGGGTTCGATGTCAAAACACATTTGGCCGACAAACACGAGTTGAAGGTGGTGAAAGAAGGGGTGTTGTATGCCATTGAGGAAGCGCCGTGGGCCACCATGAAAGAAATAGGGGAGGACTATTCTCTCTGGCTAAAAGGCATACAGCGCCAGCATGCGGGAGACTCCTTGCGCATTTACGTTGATGTGGAGCTTCGTTCGCCTGCAATGTTTACCTCCGGCGAACTGATCGGGCGATACAGATCGAGCATTTCATACCACTGGGGGGAGGCTAAAGAATATGCTCAAGAAAGCATTGATACAGACTTGTTCTTGTCTTCATCCGCTACGGATTATGAAAGCATTTCCGAGGATATGGGACGTATGATCAAGCTGGTTTCTAGTTTTACAGGAGAGCCTATCATAGGAAATGTGTCCGCCACACTTTTAGCTCAGCTAATAGAATCATTGCCCAGCACCATGCAAGGAAATCCATCTCCCGTCGAGCTTATGGAAAGCATGCTTTTGGGACACCAGGTGCTCGCTGACCTTGAATCGGTGATTCCTAGTATCCGCTCTTATTGATTTTTGCCTGGGTGTTTTGGCGTGAACTTCCATCCTGCTTGGGATGGGGATTTTTGACAGGACACTGACCAGATACCAAATCTACGTCTTTTACATTAATCGTCACCGTTGGATACGGGGTCACCATCGTAAGCACGCGCCCCTTCTTGGGGTCTCCACACGGATTCGCCGTGTTCGAGGACTTCGATCAGGGTGCGACCCTTGTAGCGCATAGAGCGCGGAGCAGGCTGGTTTCCGGTATGAACCTGAACCATTTCGGCGGCTCCCGCCAGAAGCTTGTCAAAATTGAAACCCAGAGTTTCTTCTTGCTGGGTTGCTTTGGGTTGGTCAGGCATGGTGGAAGTATTTGAGGTCTTCTATTTCAGTACTCCATTGGGAGAGTGAGGTAGCATAAAAAACAGGCAAGCCGTCCATGTGAAAGTCATTACAGAAGAGGGTGGGGGAGAAACTCTTGACTCCAGATCAAGTACCATTTATTATCTTTGCATACCCCCCCTGTTCCTTTCGAGGGCAGGGCGCGAGGCCGCATCGGGAAACCGGTGCGGTCTCTGCTTTTTTATGCTACGCTGACGCTTTATGAAGCCCCGTACCCACATCTACATTGATGGCTTTAACCTTTTCTATGGTGCTCTCAAAGGCACTCCTTACAAATGGCTGGATCTAAATCGTCTCTGCGAATTGCTCCTGCCGCACAATGACATACAGTCGATCAAATACTTTACGGCCCGAGTGACGGCGCGATCAAACAAACCAAACCAAGCCACCAACCAGCAATTCTATCTGCGAGCGCTCCAGACGCTTCCGAACCTGGATATCATCTATGGTCACTTTCTCTCGAATGAAGTGCGGATGCC
Source organism: Rhodothermia bacterium (assembly GCA_030428385.1). Lineage (GTDB taxonomy): Bacteria > Bacteroidota > Rhodothermia > Rhodothermales > JAAAOL01 > JAUIDY01. The sequence goes on from JAUIDY010000018.1 coordinate 30,985, forward strand.
TTTAGCCAAACCAATCCGTGGCCAATCAGCAATGGTGAAAGTCATCAAAACCGAAGAGAAAGGGTCGGATGTCAACATCGCAGCTCACCTCGTGAACGATGCACATAGAGGCCTCTTCGATGTAGCCGTCCTGATTACGAATGATTCAGATCTATTAACTCCCATGCAAATTGTTCAAAGAGAACTTCATTTACCTGTAGGTCTCATCAGTCCATACAAACGTATTGCGCACGTCCTGGCACGGGAGGCAGCATTTAAGAAGAAAATCCGAAGCGGGGTGCTCGGAGCGAGTCAGCTTCCGCACACGCTTCGAGATGGGCAGGGGATGTTCCATAAACCAGCGTCATGGTAGAGGACGTAAAATATGACGCAGAGATCATCGTGGCGAACCAGTTCTTCTCGCAACTCTCGATCGTTTTCGGTGAGAGGCTCTGGCTAGACCTATGACCCGAGCCCCTGACACACTAACTAATTGAAACACCCCCGGGCCGCGAGGCCACATCGGTTTCCAGATGTGGCCTCAGCATTTTTTGCTACGCCTCTGTGAGGCCCCAATCATAGACTTCTCCAATTCAGAATCGGAACAAGAAATCAAAGTAGAAAAAAAGCCCCGGCACTAAATAATACCGGGGCTGTTGGGCGGCAATTGATAAGCCTATTTCGTGAGAATCATCCGTTGGGTCTCTACATATCCACCAGAGGCCAGTTGGTACATGTAGACACCACTTGGAAGGTTGGTTGCCTCCCAAGACACCTCGTGGTACCCAGCTTCCACCGGGCCATCAATCAGTTGCGTGACCTCACGACCCATCATGTCGTAGACCACCAGGGAAACATCAGCCGCCTCCGGCAACGCAAAGCGGATTTGTGTGGATGGATTGAACGGGTTGGGATAGTTGGGAAGCAGTTCAAACCGTGCTGGAGGGAGCGTCTCCTCCGTCATAGCAGGAGCGTCTTCCTCGTTTTTGCACCACTGGCAGGAGGTTTTTTGCACATAGATCTCATCCTCAGCGGTCTCGCTACCCGCACTAATAACGAGCTTGAGCCTGAAGGAGTCGTCTCCCATCGTGTAATCATAGGATAGGCCGGTGTCCACTTGCACCCAGGTAGAACTTGTTGCAGGCTCTTTCTTGTACCAGGTATAGCTGGGAGTTCCTTCCCCACCGAGAGCATCGGCGCTCCAAGTTCCTTGTTGATTATAAGAAAGCGTTGTGGGGCCGGTAATATTGGCAAAGAGTGGAGCATAGACTCCCTTCTGATTGAATTGGTACTCAATCGTGTTGATGTAGGAACCGCTGGTTTCGACGTAGTCTACCTGCAACATGCCAAGCAGAAAATCACCGAAGGTGGCATCGGAGGAGAGAAGTTGGAGCGTGGATAGGACAAGATCATCAGCGTAAGAGCTTGATAGAACGCCCCTTACATCCCAAAGAATCGAGGAGAAGAATTCACCACCCATGTGTGGGTCTTGAAAATCACGTCCACGAAACCAGAGAGGATGCTGAGTATTGGTATAATCGTTGTAATCATTAATCTGAGGGTTTGTTACGCTACGCTGCCAACCTGGATAAGTAGAGCGAGCACTAAATTCCTGATAGGCGTATTGTCCTTTTAGCGTACGACCAGACCAAGCTGCTGTATAATAATCCGCCACACCTTCATCAATCGCTCCTGCTTCTGAGTATCCTGTTCCTAGAGAAGAAACACTACTAATGATCGCATGGGTATATTCATGCGAAATCGTCTGGTTGGCACGATTTAGATCATAAACCGTTTTGGAAACGTAACTTTGGGTAAGGTAATTATAGACGAGTTGATTGTCATTTTGTAAGCCAAGCGTGATTCGATGGGCTCCAGGATTGTAGTTCGCTGATCCTGGAGCTGTCGGATCATTGGTGTCAACAAATACCTGCCCTACATAGGGCGATGCAACATTGTTATTAAACCAATTTCTGAATTCGTTGAGATGATAGTAGACATTCGCCTCATTAAAACGATATTCATCGCCGTTTATGTCATCAGGATCATATAGAAATTCTAATGACGCATTATAAACGGGTAAATTAGCATAATTTGAGATGGTCAGATCTTCCGTCTCCACATGTGCATAGGTGCCTTGCAGGTAACCACTTCCATCTAAATTAGTTAGGGTTACTGTAGTCTCACTGGACGTATGGAAAGGGTTTTCGGGATATGCCTTTCCCGTCCCGTTATCATCCCGCAAATTGTTGCGCTCATCAAGTACCTCTCCGGTAAAGGCATCAACATAGTATGTCCTGTCGTAGGCTGGACGACGATGCCAAACCGTGACCTTCCACGATAACCGAAAAGATTCTTCATTAGGAAGAATCACGAGCTCGGTTTTGGTCTCATCGGGTACAGGTAGTGGTGCAAGAGCAACATATGCAACGCTTGTTGCCTGCTGGGCAGAAAGGCGCGGTGTATGCTCAACAGATACATCAGGATGATACGTCCCATTGGCCATGAACACGCGGCCATCTGGAAGGAGGTGCACAAGATATTCAGCACCTTCAACAGGAATGCCGTTCACCGTTTGTTGAAAACGAACATGGTTTCGGCCTGATTCCTGTTCCTGCTGCACGTTCATAAGCCGCAGCGTAGAAAGGTCGTCAGGTAGGCCAAAGGCCGCACGGAGGTCGTACATGAACTGCCGAGCGGCGACCTCGGGCCGGGCTCCTTTTGATGTAGAAGTTATCCCTAGGAGATGACTGGGTGTACCGGTGTGAGGATTCCAACGGACTTGCCAATCATTCCCCTGCACCTCGTCAAAGGCAACCCATGCATCACGTTGCCCAGCATCGGGTACTCGCTGTGCAGAGACTACTTGTGAAGAAAGAAGTAAGAGTAGACAGGTAATGTTTATGAACGTTCTCATGGTTCCAGGTGGTTTATGTGAACGGTTTCAGGCTAGAACACCGGATCTTCCCAAGACCAGTCGGGAAAATCGGCGGTCGGAATATCGACAACGCGGCGAAGATCCGTGCCGTCGAGGTTTACTGTGTGGATGTACAGATTGCGGTCGCTTGGGACACGTCCTGTGAAGCGAGAAGAAAAGACAAGCCGTGTGCCATCCGGTGACCATCGTGGAAAGTCAAAATGCCGCTCATCAGAATGCTCGGTCACCCGGTTTACCTCGCCTGTCGTCAGATCGTAGTAATAAATCTCGACGAGCCGCTCTCCTTCGGGTATTCTTCCAAAAGCAATCCTGCATCCATCCGGTGACCACGCAGGCCAGTTCCCCGCCTCGGTCGTTTCAAAGCGGCGCAGGTTCGTGCCATCCGCGTCCGCAACCAGCAACCGTCGTGAGGTAGTATCCGCCCACGAAAAAGCGATCATCGATCCATCCGGCGAAAGCGTACTCCCACTCACATTAAACGGCACCTCTGGCGTTGCCGTAAGCTGAAAAGGCGGCACCGCACCCGTTAGATCGAGAAGAAACTGGAAGGAGACGGGAAAGGGATCACACAGTTCACAGGCTAAAGCCAACAAAAAGCGATTGTCGGGCGACCAATCACGAACGACACCTGCCATGTGAAAACCGGAGCCATAGTAGTCGGGGACTGCGGGTTGGATGCTCCCAGATGCATCCATCACATACATCATCGGCCCGATGGTGGTGTCGATGCTATCGGATTGGAACGCGAGCATGGTGCCATCACGCGACCACCGCGCTTTGGTGCTGTTGTAGTTACCGCTCGTCACCACACGCAGATCAGACCCATCGGGGTTGACGGTATAGAGCCGGGTGTTTTCATCCTCAGCACGGGCCTGAAATACGATGCGGCCTTCGACGTTGTTAACCGGTTGCGGCGTACAGCCCGCATCGTATAGAGGAAGCCAGTCGAGGGGATGCGTTGTCTCCTCATCAGGTGGCTCGACGCCGGTGGGGTTTTCTGAGCAGCCCGCGAGGAGGTAGGCTGTGGTAAGCAAGACAAGCAGGAGCAAGCGAAAGTATGACACAGCAGAGAACTACGATGGCTATAACAAATAGGGTGTCAAGCGTTGTGCTACGAGTAATGGTAAGAAAGAAAAAAATCGGATATGTAGGCGAGAGGAGGCGCTAACTATCTAGTGTTCGCCTATCCACATGTAGGAAGAATCCCTACGTCTCTGCATCAAGAAGAATAGATTGAATTAAGCCTGCTCAAAACAACACCAGCCCGCCAATCAGCAATTCTATCAGCGCGCAAAGCAGATGCTTCTGAACCAGCGTTTTGGTAAGTGGTAAGCGGACAAACGGGGGATATTTTTCAGAGATCAAGTTGTAAGAAGCCGGCTTTGCTTGTCATCACGGGCATTGTTCCATGCATGGTGCAGAGCACCACCAATTGCCTCTTTTTGCGTTGAAAAAAGTAGGTGCTTTCCGTTCTTACGCGGATAGGGCTGCTCGTCAGTTATTATCTTCGCTGCCTGGATAAAGTGATCCCGTCGCTCTGCACTGGTTGTCAGAAAGAGCGTGCGCACGCCCGCAACGCCGAAGTGCTTTTTGTGTAAGCCTTGCTTCCACGACTCATGGTACGACATGAGCTTCTTATATATCGACGAGCGGTCTGGATTCGCTGAATGCACCGGCATCGTCCCTCGATCCACTTCGACAAAGTAGTACGACGAAGCAATCTTCTCGGGCCTTCCATTTTGCTTCAGGCCGAAGGCTGCGTCCGGCATGAGTCCTACGTCCTCGGCCCCAAAGTCATACCCCGATATATCCACTCGCCAGGAGAGGGGAGAGGTGCCGGTGAACTCGCGCTGTGGAATAAACGTCACATCGTTTCGGCTTTTACAATCAACCTCGATGCCGACTAGGAAGTCGGCTACGGCCAATTCATGGGCAAGGAAGAGGCGTCCCACAGATCGATTTTTCCATTGCCAGTTTACGCTGCCGCGCGGGAGGCCTTTTCTCACGCGCAGGGCCTCCGCGCCCTGGTCTGCCAAGGCATACACCATCGTGCTTTTGCCACCAAAGCGCTGATAATCGAGTTGCACTTTGGGGCGGCCCAAGAAGCCCGCGTGGAAGAGTTCTCTAAGGCGGTCGATGAGCCGCTTGCTTCCATAGCCACCCGGCGGGCACAGCAAAGAAACCAGATGGTCAGAACGGAGGAATCTCTGCCGGTAGAGATAATCCAGAATCGCGTAATCCCGCTCCGTGAGATGGACGTTCTTTTTCTGTGGCCCGCGTACAAAGCGCCGCCTTTTCTTCAGAGTCATATACTGGCAGTGTAACAGATGGCCCCACGCTTTTGCGGCTGACATCCTCGCACCGCGAGGCATGTGGTTTCCAAGAGGGGAAGCCTGAGGTGTTGATGGAGGCATTCTAGGGGGGCAAGGCGGGGGAGGGTCTACCAAGCGACATGCTACCCGTTGAACGCCACGGGGTGACCGAAGCACAGGGTTATGCTACGCTGGGATCGGAATGCTCTTTTTGCTTTAACCAACCCAGACGAAAGCTATGACTTTGCATGCTGCATTCGATGCTCAGAGGATAGGAGACGGGGACCTTAATGGCCGCGTCGAGATTGTTCACCAAGACCGTCCGCATGGCCCTGTGCTTCACACCGCAGATGCCCTAGAGGACCTCTTCACCAGCCAGCGCTGGATGCCCTCCAACCGGCGAAGCCGCATTGCGTACCCAGCGCCGCAAGAACTGGTCGTGCCATTCCTAAAGCGTCTCGAACCGCTCCATGATCTGGGCATCGACCTTCATGTCGAAACGTCGCATCCAACCTCGGTGCAAGACCCCGCGACCGAAGAGGTGCGCACCGCCGTTGGTCGTTTTTTGGTCGAAGCACGCATTGGAAGACACGATGAAACCGACCACCAGCAGGTCATTGGTTTCGTGGCAGCGCTCGACATTAAAGTGCCAGAGGTGCAGGTCTACTACGGCCGTAACGCCAAGGCCTGTATAAACCTTGCCATCTTCCGCCGGGATCACTATGCCAAGGAGAGCCTCCTTACGGGCGGCGAAGATGTCATTTTTGCCATGACCGAACGCTTCGTGAGTGGCTTTGGCAGCGACGAACGTACGTTCATCGAACACGTAAACCGCCTCAAGGAAACAGTATGGAACGAGGCGCAGATCAACGAACGGGTGGGGCGGCTCTACCGGCGTTTTCTAACACGCGGCAACCTGACCCAGACGCTCAACTATGCGATCAAACTTCTCAGTGAGCCCAACAGCCGCTACGCCATAAATCCCGACGGCACAACAACTGCCTGGAACTTCTTTTCTGCCATGACCCAGTACGTTACCGATAAGGCGTACCTGAACACAAAGGCGGAGAAGACGCTTCAGATTGCCGAAGAGGTGTGCGCAGACCTACTGGGACTGGCCTTCGATGGGCAGGCTGATCCTACATGAGGCCACATTTTTCAAGACCTACGGTGCCACCCGTGGGTCTTTTTCCCCACGGTGCTATTTGCGTGGCCACAGGGGTGTGTTTACCAGGCTTTGAGTACGTCTTTGATCCCTTTCTCGTCGAGATCGGTGTTTTCAAGCAGGTCTTGTACCGCATCCATGACGGCAAGGTGAACAACCGTATTAAAAAGGTGGCTTATGTCGTCTCTCAAATAATCTTCAGACCTTAACCGATAGTCGTCGTCAGTCTTAAGTTTTCGCATCCAAAGGAGCCGTCTCAAGGCTAGATATTTTCCAAAATCCCATGCTCCGATAACGATGGCTGCATGCTGGTTGGTGCCTCTAACGACCAGACACTTGCGGGAAATCCCCTTGCCCTTGCCCGTAAGGAGCCCCACTTTCTCGGCAAAAACCTCGTACCCACACGAAATACCACCCACGTCAATGTCATTGAGGTGGGTGATTACGTATTCATAGAATTGATCCCTCATTCCGCGGGCTCCGTAGATTAGTTGCCCCCATTCATTGAGGATGTCCCGGTTGTTTAGCGCCTCTGGCATGCGTCTAGGTTAGCTGGTGGAAAGGCCTGACTTAATAATAGACACAAATGGGAGGGAAGTATAACCTTTTCAGGCGATTTTATACCGCCGGTCGTCGTTTGCGTCGAGTGAACACCATACGTGGTCAAAGGCCGTTTCTTCCGTAACCTGGTCAAACGTGGTGAGCCAGAAGAAACGGTAGAGCGGAGGGGCACTGGTGCCCAGCATGGAGCGGATATTCTCAACCCGCCGCGGCGACGTGGTCACGATCAACAGACGAAACCGGGAAAAGGGAGCGCAATGAAAGTCCTCGGCGTACCCTTTGTATTTGCCTTCACGGGCGTACCCTTCATAGAAGCGTATCATTTTCCGGATGCCTTTTTCGGGGTTGCTGATGGTCTCCGTACCCCGGTCGATCTCCAGGAAATAAAGGGCCTGCTTGCTTTCTTTTCCGAGGGCAAACACCGCGTCGGGCGTGTGGGATATTTTCTCCTTCGGGTCGGTGATGCTGAAGGCCACGTCCTTGATGTACTTGGTTACGCGCCCCGATAGATGCTTGGCCCCGTAGTGTTCAGGAATGAAACCAAGGAGAGTAACCGGTGACCGCTCTGTAGCCTTTGTGAGGGTGATGCGAAAGTCGCTGATGGCACAAAAGTGCTTCATGAAATAATAGTCCTTCGGAGGCTTGGTGCCTGCACTCCAAAGGAGGTCATCCGGGGAGACGTTCAAGAGTTCAGCTACAAGGTTTGCGCCCCGTGTAGTAAGCATGTACGTCCGCTCGTTGAGGTTCGGGACGGTGAAGTGTCGAAGGAGCTTGTGGGTCGCAAGGGTAGACAAGCGGCGCTGCGCCGTACGCGCGGAGGGGAAGTGAAGGCGCATGACCTGGGACGTCGTCAGGTAGCGGTACCTGTAGACAGAGAGGAGGACGTCGGTGTCTCGTTCGGTGATCGGGTACATACCGCCTCGCTTTTGTTAGAACTCATCAGGATCAGACCAATCAAACGGGGCAGGGGAGCCGTCCGGTGAACCTTCCTCCGGTGTGGTAGGGGCACGTCGGGTGCCTTGGGCCGGGGTTCCGTAGTTGGTGCGTGAGCGCTCGACGGCGTCTTCCTTGATAGCCCAATTGGGCGAACGCGTAACGAGCTGCGTTCGCATGGGAAGGGTGGTGGTGCCAATCTTGGCGTAGGTCGATCCCACCCTGAGCGCAACCAGCGCGTCGGGATCGACTTTCTCCACCTCCAGGCCTGACGTAGAAATGAGTTCAGGGGAAAGGCGCTTGGCATCTTCGCGGGACACGACAAAACTGATCATGGTGGAGACGTTGCCGAAAATCTCCTTGAGCAGCCCCGGCGGGATCTGCCCGGTTTGTTGGTGGGCCAAGGTGAGGGAGAGGCGGTATTTGCGAGCGCGGGAAAGGAGCTTTTCGTAGGACGTGCTCGCGGTTGAGGTGAATGCCTGAAACTCATCGATGTAGAGATAAAAGCGTCGGCGTTTTTTCTTCGCCATGTTGGCGCGGCCCATGACGGCAAGCTGAAACTTCGAGACAATAAGCTGGCCTAGAAGCTGGCTGGTCTGCTCGCCTAAGATGCCATCGGAGAGGTTGAAGAATGCAATTTTCCCCTCATCCATAATGCGCCGAAAGCTGAGGCTCGACTGGGGTTGGCAAAGCACGTTTTTGACGTACCGAGGCCTCGTGAACCGAGAGAGCCGGTAGACGATGGGATGGTGCGCGTTCTTCGGAAACTGCACATATACGTCGCGCCAGAAGTGCAGGGTGTCGTGGTCATCTAGCTGCGACAGGATTTGGTTTCTAAAGTGGGTGTTTTCGCGGTCGAGCAGGCGCGGGATGTCGAGCAGGGTGGTGCCGGGGAGGGGGAGGAGGGCGTAGAAGGATTGCCGTAGAATCTCATTGGTGCGCGGGGTGGATTCACTTCCCATGAGCCGGTTGAAAATGGTCATGTTTTCGTCGGCCCGGAGGTCGAGGTCTTCGCCTTCGTCAAGGTGTAAGGGGTTGAGCGATACAGGGAAGTGGGTGTCTGCCGGGTTGAAGTAGATGACATCATCTAGGCGGTGCGCAGGGACATAGGGCAGGAGTTCTTCGGTGATCATTTCTTGTTCAGGAGCGATCACCCCGACGCCGTTACCCGCCTCCATATCCTGTATGATCATCTGCCGAAGGAGGGTGGTTTTGCCAGAGCCAGACTTGCCCACGATGTAGACGTGCCGGTCGCGGAAATCTTGCTTGAGCTTCACCGGCACATCGCTGTCTCTCCAGGTGCCAAGCTGGAGGGCTTCATAGTCCATCATCTCCATCGCGATCATGCCGAAGAGGTCGTCAGCTTCCACCTTTTCGTCTTTAACGAGGGCTTCTATGACGCCGCTTGAGATGACCTCGCGAACGATAAAGCCGAAGTTGGACAGGTAGAACTCAACAACCTCCGCACACGCTGCCAGGCGCTCCTGTTCGGCGCGCTCGAGGTGATCTTCTTGGAAGCGTTCGCGTTGTTTTTTAGCTTCGCGATCCCTGTTCCACAAGCTAATAAAGAGGACAAGGCCAGCAAGTACAACAGCGCCAATACATAGCTCTTCCAAGTCCATAACGGTATACGGTTTAGGTATACAGAGGGTATACGCTCGCGATGTATATAGAACGTGTTAATAACATCTATAAATATAAAGGCATAGAACGAGGGGTAATTGCCCGACTACATACCATTAAAGGTATGTACGCTACGCGAATCAAACAACAAACTCCTTTTTCAATCCTTTCTCCTTTCTCAACGTAGAGGCTTTTTTCAATATATGAATTGGTCAATGCAAGAGTTGTTGTTTGATTTACCCTAAGGAATTAGGGCTCATGGTGACCGTGTAGTTTTTTATATCTGTACTATTGGTTTTGCGGCCGCCCAAAATATTCTGACATAAGCTATCACAGAAATAGTGCTACTGCGGCGTTGCCGTGGGCGGTCGTCGAAGGAGCCGAAGACCATTAAAAGTGACAAGCAGACTCGCGCCCATATCTGCAAATACTGCCATCCAAAGTGTCGCAATTCCGCCAAGCGCCAGGGCAAAGAATACGACTTTGATTCCAATGGCGAAGGCGATGTTTTGCCACAGCACCCGCGCGGTTTGACGCGAAAGCCGGAGGAAGGCAGGCAGCTTTCTTAGATCATCTTCCATGAGTGCGATGTCTGCCGTCTCGATGGCTGTATCGGTTCCAGCGGCTCCCATCGCAAAACCAATATCTGCCTTTGCGAGGGCGGGTGCATCGTTGATGCCATCGCCTACCATGCCCACGGTGCCGTAACGATCGCGAAGCTTTTCAATGGCGTCCAACTTGTCTTCCGGCAGCAGATCTCCCCGCGCATCATCAATACCTGCGGCGCGGGCGATGGCCTGCGCCGTCGTTTGGTTATCGCCCGTGAGCATCACGGTTTTTAATCCCATTTCGTGGAGTCCTTGCAGGGCTTCGGTACTGGTATCTCGAAGCTTATCCGCGATACCAAAGACTGCTACCGCGCGTTCGGTATCGAAAAGAACAATGGCTGTTTTTCCATCCTCTTCCAGTCGGCGAAGAACGTCTTCGAGAGCTGGTGTGCATACCCCGCTTATATGTGCATAGCGATGATTACCAAGATGAAACTCGTTGCCGTCAAGAGTGGCTGAGACACCATGTCCGGTGACGGATTCAAAGGCGGTAACCGGGGGCAGGGGGCCGGTCGGTTCTTGTTCGTTGTACGCTTCGAGAATGGCTCTTGCTATGGGGTGTTCACTTGGTGCCTCCAAACGAGCGGCCAGTTGTAAAACGGCCAGTTTTGTCACGCGATCCACAAGGGGAATAATGTCCGTCACGAAGGGACGCCCCTCTGTCAGGGTGCCGGTTTTGTCAAGCGCAAGAACACGCAGTTTATATCCACTTTCAAGATACGCGCCCCCTTTGATGAGCATGCCGCGACGAGCGGCAGCCGCTAATCCACTCACGATCGTCACGGGTGTAGAAATCACTAATGCGCACGGGCAGGCAATAACCAGTAAAACAAGGGCGCGGTAAAACCAGGTCGTAAACGGGCCACCCAAAAACAATGGGGGGAGTGTTGCAATCAACACGGCGGCTATGACAACGGCAGGCGTATAGAACTGTGCAAACTGATCGACAAACCGCTGGGTAGTACCACGTTCCGCCTGGGCGTCCTGCACGGCCCGGATAATCCGTGAAAGGGTGGTGTCTTGCTTTTGGTGAGTAACCTCAATTTCAAGCGAACCGCGTTCATTGATTGTCCCGGCGAAAACGTCTTTGCCTGAAGACTTTTCTACCGGCATCGATTCACCGGTGATGGGAGCCTGGTTAACCGTGGAGGTACCGGCTACGACCGTGCCATCCAGGGGAATACGTTCGCCGGGGCGAATGCGAAGTCGCTGTCCCACCTTTACAGCGGCAGTGCGGATTTCTTGCCACATCCCGTCTGCTTGCTGCACCAATGCTGTGTCGGGGGACAATTCCATCAGGCTGCGGATGGCCCCTCTGGAACGATCGAGGGCGTAGACTTCGATTTTCTCTGCCAGTGCAAAAAGTACCGTTACCATCGCGGCTTCGGGCCATTCTTGAATCAAGAGCGCCCCTGTGACGGCAATGGTCATCAAGAAGTTGATCCCCAGCGAAAAGGCCCGCACGGCCCGCCAGCCTTTTACGAGCATTTCACGCCCACCAAGTGCAATGGCAATGAGCGCCAATGCCGCCACCATGAGGTTGTCTTCGGCTGTTAAAAGGGCCAGTATTTCCGCGAAGAGAGCAAGCAGGAGTGCGAGTCCCAGTTGCATCCATTCGCTTCGGGAAACGACCGGTTTGCGCTTCCAAGCTTTGGTCGATTCTGATGCCACGTCAGCCGTAGCATGAGGCACGGCCTCGGCCTCCATGCCGATGCTTGCCAGCGCCGTGATCAGCGTCTGGGTGCTAGATAGTTGGTGCGAAATGGTGAGGTTTCGGCGTACCAGGTCAAACGATAGATGGTCGATGCCCTCCATGCCTTTCAAGCGGCTACGAATGAGTTGCTCCTCGGTGGGGCAATCCATCTTTTCTATGTGATAGGTTGTCTTCATATTCTGTAAGCGGTGTTTAAACGGCGGCTATTCTGTTGTACATGCTCCTCTCCGTGATGCCCGTAATGGTCAACCGGTTTCTCCTGTTTCGAGCGTGGAGGGTGCTAGTCCTTCAGGTGGTAGGGTCACCTCGGCTGCTGGCAATGGGGCAAACCACTTATACAGGGCTGGCAGTACCAATAGGGTGAGAATGGTTGAGGTGACAAGCCCTCCCACCACCACGGTTGCCAGCGGTCGTTGAACTTCTGAACCCGTGCTTGTCGAAAACAGAAGCGGAATCAATCCCAGTGCGGTGGTTATCGCTGTCATCAGCACAGGACGCAAACGTAGCAGGGCCCCTTGCACGGAAGCCTTGTCTAAAGGCACTCCGTCGCGGATGAGTTGGTTGAGGTAGGTTACCAGCACCATTCCATTCTCTAGGGCAATGCCAAACAGGGCGATGAAACCCACAGAGGCAGGCACGGACAGGTTTTGACCGGTAATAATCAAAGCCACGATGCCGCCCACAAGTGCAAGCGGGATGTTGAGCACAATCAGGGTTGCGTTCTTGAAGGAACTAAAGCTGCTGTAGAGCAAGAGAAAAATAATGAGCAGGGTGAAGGGCACGACGAGGAGCAGTCTTCGGTTCGCCTCTTGTTGCAAGCGAAACTGTCCGCCCCACGTTGTGAAGTAACCGGCAGGAAGGGTTACCTCTTGCGCGATGACCTGCTGGGCCTCTTCGACAAAGGAGCCGATATCTCGATCCTCTACATTGAGTTGGATCGTAATAAAGCGTTGGTTGTTCTCGCGTGTGATCTGACGCGGCCCTATGATCTCGTTCACCTGAGCCAGGTCGGAGAGAGGGACAAGCGCTCCTCCTGGTGTAGGGATAAGGATGCTTTTGATGGCCGTAGGCGATGACCGGGCGTGGGGAGCGAAGCGTGCATAAATATCAAAACGGCGTATCCCTTCGAAGATCTGACCGGCTGTAACCCCACCAATGGCAGACTGAATGGTTCGCTGTACATCCGCCACGTTTACGCCATAGCGGGCAATCGCTGTCCGGTCGACCTGGATGTATAGTTGCGGGGTGCCCGTGATCTGGTCTGCCTGCACATCGGCGGCACCCCGTACCCGCTGAACAACAGCCGCTATTTCATCTGCTTTGAGCTTGAGTTGCTCCAGGTCGTCACCAAAGAGCTTGATGGCTAGTTCGGCGCGTACGCCTTCGAGCAATTCGTCAACGGTCATTTGGATGGGCTGTGTAAAGTTGGTCAATACACCGGGGATTTCACCTACCTCATCACGAATAGCCTCTTGAAGATCGGCTTGACTATGGAAGCGCCACGTTTCTTCTGGAGCCAAGATCAGGTACATTTCTGCACTGTTGATGGGGTCGGTGTGTGCCCCTACCTCGCCCCGTCCGATCCGGCTTACAACACTTACTACCTCCGGAATACGCATCAATCGGCGCTCCACCCGCAGGGTGGTTTCCGTACTCTCACGCAATGAGATCGAGGGAGCCATTGTCAAACGGAGTACCAACGTGCCCTCTTGCAACGTCGGCGTGAACTCTGATCCAAGGAAAGGGAACAGGGCTGCCCCCATGAGAAGGAGTGCCCCGGCAAGCCCTAAGGCCCAACGGCGCTTACGAACAAAAAACGAGACCAGGGGCCGATAGGCATCGACCAGGAAGGAAAGAACACGGTTCGCCAGGTTGGGCTTCTCGGGATCGTTCTCGTTATCCCGCCGCGGTCGCCTCATGAGAAGGTCGGACAAAACCGGCGCGAAGAAGAGGGCGAAGAAAAGTGAGCCCAGCATCGCGAGCGCCACGGTATAGGCCAAGGGGCGAAAGGTTTTTCCTTCTACCCCTTGTAGGGTAAAAAGGGGCAGGAATACGACAACGATGATCGTGATAGCGAAAACAACAGGGCGAGCTACCTCGCTGCAAGCACGGGCTACGACGTGTGCGCGGGACTCGTCAGGCGTTGCTTCACGAAGCATACGGTCTACATTTTCCACCATCACAATGGTGCCATCGACCATCATACCGATGGCAATAGCAAGACCGCCGAGCGACATCAGGTTGGCCGAAATACCAAACTGATTCATCCAAAGGGTCGCAAACAACACAGAGAACGGAATGGCCAAGGCGACAACCACGCTTGGCCGAATACTGCCGAGGAAGGCAAAAAGCACGAGAATGACGAGCACAATGCCTTGCCACAGGGCGTTCGTTACGGTAGAGACAGCCCCTTCTACCAGCGATTTTTGCTCATAGTAGGGGACAATCGCGACCCCGTCGGGCAGGATGTTATTGATCTCCTGAACCTTCTCTTCAACACGACTTATTACGGTGGAGGCATTGGTGCCATAGAGTTTCACCACCATGCCAGAGACCACTTCTCCTGTTCCGTTGCGGGTTTGGACACCCCGACGAATGGCACCTCCGACTTCAACCTGAGCCAGATCGCGCAGGTAGATAGGCGTGCCGTCGAACGTTTTAATGACCATGTTTTCCAGGTCTTCAATGCCTGTGGCAAGCCCCACCGAGCGAACCGTGTACTCTTCCTGGTTACGCTCGATGAACTGTGCCCCCACGTTGAGATTGTTTGCCTCAATCGTTTCAAGCAGTTCGCTCATAGTGACGCCATATTGCAACAGGGCCTCTGGTTCGACGACAACATGAAACTGCTTTTCATGGCCACCAATACCTAAAACCTCTGTGACACCGGGAACGGTTTGAAGGTTAAACTTGACGATCCAGTCCTGCATCGTCCGCAGCTCTTCCAGGGAGTATTGCCCGGTTGTATCGTCGAGGTAGTAAAAAAGCACCAGCCCCATGCCGGTCGAAATCGGGCCCATTTCGGGTTCGCCGAAGCCTTCAGGAATCTGGTCTCGTGCTTCCTGTAGCCGTTCCCCTAATACCTGGCGGGCAAAGTAAATGTCGGTACCGTCCTCGAAATAAACGTTTACAACGGAAAGGCCGAAGTTAGATACGCTACGGATCTGTTTGAGCCGGGGAAGCCCATTCATGGCCGTTTCGATGGGGTACGTGACATATTGTTCGATTTCCTCAGGTGCTAGGCCCTCCGTGACGGTGAACACCTGTACAAGCGAGGGCGAAACATCAGGAAACGCATCGACGGGGAGCCGCTGGTAACTGAGCCAGCCCGCCCCCATCACGAGCACGCCCAGCACAAGTATGAAGAGGCGGCTATTGAGTGAAAAACTGAAGAGACTATGCATCGTTGTGGACTCCTGGTTTAGTGTGCGTGGCCTTCGCCGTGTTCGCTTTTTTCGAGTTCAGCCTTCAAGGCAAAGCCACCACGCGCCACATAACGCGCACCCGGTTCTAGCCCGTCTGTGATTTCAGCGAGCTGGTCATTCGCTCTCCCCACGGTGACGGCTTGGGGGGAGAATCCCTCCGCCCCCTGCACAAAAACCACGGTCTGGTCATCCATCGTAATCAGTGCCGATGTGGGAACCGCAAGGGGTACTTCAATGGCGTCTACAGCAATGGAGCCACTTATGAACAAGCCGGGCTTCCATCGTCCTTCTTCATTGTCGAGGATGATGCGGGCAGTGGCTGTTCGGGTATCTTCGCCTACAATCGGGCGAACATATGCAATGGTACCGGTGGTGCGAAGCTGTCCTCCGGTTGTGACAAGGGCGACGCGTTGCCCTTCGCGGACGAGATCCAAATCTTTTTGGAAGACATTCAAATCAGCCCACACAATCCTCAAATCGGCAATCGCAAAAGCTTCCGCATCAGCAGGCAGGGCCTCGCCCAGGCTAATGTGTTTCTCGATAACGACACCGGCGAAGGGTGACCGGAGTTCATAATGCACAAGGGCGTGTTCTGGTTGTTCGGGGAGGGATTCGATGTAGCCTTCAGAAAACCCGAGGGCGAGTAACTTCTGACGGGACGAACGGAGGGCAATACGTCTTTCTGCGAGTGCCTGGCGTGCTTCGAGGTACTCCTGTTCTGATGAGATTTTCTTTTCAAACAGGCTTTCTTCGCGTCGAAAGGTCGCTTCCGCCAGATCCACCCGTTCCAGGTTAGCCAGGTACTCAGACTTCGTGTCTGCAAGATCACGGCTGTCAATGACAGCCAGCACCTCTCCTGCCCGTACGGCATCGCCCACCGACTTGGAAGCCGTGTGCACTACCCCCGATACACGGGGGACGATGTGGGCAAAGCGGTCTTGGTTTACCCTGATTTCGCCTGGAAGTGTTACCGTGACACCCAACGTGCCAGGGGCGGCTGTTTCAAGCGAGATGTCAAATTCATCAAGTTCCTCAGGGGTTAAAGAGACAAGCAGTTCGTCATCATGCTCGTCTTCATGTTGATGCTGTTGTTCGGCCGGAATCTCCTTGCTGCCACAAGCGGGCAGGATCAGTGCGACCACGGCGAGCAAAGCCAGAAAGGGAAGGACGGATCTAGGGGTATTCATGGTGGTATCGGGTTAAATATCTGAAAGCGGTGTGCCAATGAGTCGTTCGACGTCGGCCAGGGCCAGGTGGTAGGCGGCGAGGGCGTGCACGTATTGATTCGTTACCTCAAAGAGGGTGCGCCGGGCGTCAAGTACAGTGAGCAGGTCGAACTTTCCCTCCCGGTACCCCTCTTCTGTTGCCTCGTAGTTTTCTTGTGCGGCGGCCAGAATGTTTTCTTGAATCGCCGTCGCTTCTTCATAGGCTGTCGTGAGTCGCCCGTACGCCCCGGCAAGCATCTCTTGTGCCTGAAGAAAGAGTGCTTGTTGTGCCGCTTCTCCTTGCCGGAGGCGATATTTCGCCTCACGGATGGCTCCTTGATTCCGATCAAAAAGGGGGAGAGGGAGCGTGATGCTGGCCAAAAAAGCCGACGTGTCCAGTTCACGGAGGTGACGCGTGCCGAAAGAAACCGTGGGGTTGGGAATCCCTTGGGCTTGGGCTACCGATAGCTGGGCTTGCCGCAGTACCATCTCGTCGCGCCACCGTGCCACGTCAGGATTGCGTGCTATGAAGGATGTGAGTTCCGAATAGGGAGGTACTGCCTCTATGGCCCTCAAATTACCTTCGACCTGCGTGAACGTGGGCAGGGTAGCCCCCCACATTGCGGCAAGGCGCGTGCGGTTTAGGGTAAGATCCCTTACTAGATTTGCCCGTCTTAGGGCCGTCGTCGTAAGCTCAATGCGTGCCCGCTGCTCTTCAAGTGCAGAGACTTTGCCTGCCTCTACTCTAGCTTCAACGCTTTGATAAAACCGCTCGGCCTCGGCGAGTAAGCTGTCAGCAAGGATCAGTCGCTGCTGGGAAGCCAGTACATCAATGAAGGCTTGTCGGGTTGCGGTAAACACATCAAGCCGGACGGCCTCATAGTCCCACCGTGCTAAGTCCTGCTGGGCAACAGTCGCCCGTCGCCGTCGGTGCCGGTCGCCACCAAGTTCGATAAGCTGGCTGAAGGAAAGGGTTACCTCGGAGCCATCCTGACCGGCGAAGGGGCCGCCACCACCAAAGTTTTCCAGTTCGTAGACAATTTCGGGATTGGAGAGCAACCCCGCCTGGAGTGTCCGGGCTTCATGCACCCGAATTTCCCACGCGAAGGTCTGAAGGGTTGGGTTATGCAACAGGGCCAATTCAAGGGCATCGGACAAGGCTAGCCGTTGAGGGGGAGTAGGTGTAGATTGCGGGAGGGTGCCCCGGGATGTTGGCGAGACCGGGGATTGATAGGCAGGAAAATCTGTGGCCAGTGGGCTAGGTGGACTCCACGCTGCATCCCGAGATGCCGAGCAACCGGAAGCAAACAGGAGGAGCACCAGTCCCCACGGTAAAAGGAAGATTGACTTCATAGGGGCGCTTCAAGAAGAAACTCCGTCAGATAGCACCCCGTGATCACGGTCAACAGGCAACTATCGGAGAGCAATTGGAGAATGGACAGACGTGTTGCACGAAAATGTCGCATGCACATACGTCGGCCAGGAGAATCATCTTTTGAGATCGCCGACTGGAAGGGCTAACGGGGATGCCAGTGATGTACATCCCCCGGTTGGTCGGCAATCTTGAAGCGAATCAGATCAGGAGTACGACCGATCGAAGGGCGAAGAGCGATGGGGGAGGGGAAGTCGGTTCGAGATGCTTGAACGTCATAGAAGCCCGCCGTAAATCGGAAACAGGTTCCCATGTTGCGGCAAGGGAGAGGTCGTTTGCTAGCTGCGGTGTGTACGAAAGCGTAGAGGCGGCCTGTCCATCGGCAGGACTGGTGAAGAGCAGGATATCAATACAAGACGACAGGCAGGTAGTGATCGACGTATCATCAACGCTCCGGTCGGCATATGTTGCATGGACTTCTTGTACCACGGCGTAGGTTTTCGACGCGCAGTCACCGAAACGGCTGCTTTCTATCTCGACGCGCCCGTCGCTTTCAATGCATAGCAACACACCGGGGAGCGCATGAACGCTGACTGGAAAGAAGAGGAGCATACCCACCAGTAACCACACCAGCGTGGTTGCTTTTTTTCTGATTGTATGCTGAAGACGGTGCAAGAGAAGAGGCGACTTGTGTTTGGGCAGGGCAGTATATTATTCCAAAGCGTGGTTTGTTTCGAGCGCTAAGTTGCTGCATTCGTAGGATAAAAGTTACTTCTGTCGAAACTATTTTTGTTGGTCGGAACGACGATGAAGGCATGATGGCTTTTATGGAACTCAGAATACCCCCCGTCCTGGTAGTCCTTATTTTTATGGGATTCATGTGGCTATCCAAGGAGTAGGACAGGCCTCATTTTATCTAGAGTGCGCCGCTGGTTTTAGGCGCTATGCTTCATGAGGAGATGAGCAACGACGAGATACGTTCGAAAGAGCTATTGTGTACTAGGGATATTTGGTATAACATAAAGGACGTTATGTTGCGCCAATAAAGCTTGACACACATGAACGAAATCATCATCCATCACAACGCAGATCTACCCGAACGTCAAGGAGCGTTCCCCGGTCTTATTAATAACGCCGGTGAAAAAGCACGGCGCACATTCCTGGAGTTCTTTATTGCCGATATTGAAAACGACAACACGCGTCAGGCCTATGCCCGTGCCGTGCGCACATTTTTCGGCTGGTGTCAAGACCACGAGCTTGAATTGAGCACTATCGCACCGGCGCATGTCGCCGTGTACTTCAAACAACACCCGGGATCGAAGCCGACAAGGAAGCAGCACCTGGCCGCCGTGCGTAGGCTGTTCGACTATTTGGTGACGAACCAGGTCGTGCCTTTCAACCCTGCCAGTTCGGTGCGCGGGCCGCGCTATTCCATCCGCAAAGGTAAGACGCCGGTGATCAGCGCTGAAGATATGCGGAGGCTCTTGGATAGCATTGATATTAGTCAAGTCATTGGACTACGCGACCGGGCGCTGATTGCCACGATGTTTTACAGCTTTGGCCGGGTTGGAGCCGTCACTGGGATGAACGCCCAAGACTATTACCACAATGGCAAACGCTCCTACCTTCGACTGGATGAGAAAGGAGGAAAAGTGCTCGAAATACCGGTACATCACAGTGCCCAGGCCTACCTCGATGCGTATGTAGAGCAGACAGGCATTATCCATGAACCCACCTCTCCCCTCTTCCGAAGTGTTGATCGCTCCCGCAACTTGACAGATCGTCGTTTAGATCGTGTAAATGCGTGGCGTGTCATGAAAAGACGGGCTAACGAAGCGGGGCTGTATGAAAAGATTAGTCCTCACTCGCTCCGAGCTACGGGCATAACGATTTATCTCGGAAACGGTGGGTCGCTAGAACATGCACAGACCATCGCGGGGCATGCAGATCCGCGCACGACAAAGCTCTACGACCGGACGAGCGATCAGGTGTCACTCGATGAGATCGAGAAAATTGTGATTTAGAGCCTTTACCTTGGGGGATTTCCGTTTTCTTTGGGCGCTGCCAAGACATAGAAACAAACGCAGCTACCTTGCTGGAACGGTCCGCAAAACCCCTTTGAGACCTCACTCTTTGCTTCTTTTCGAATAGTCGCCCCTATTCCATTAAAGACGATGAGATGAGCACTTTTTTAGGTACTCTTAGCTTTAGGCAACAGCACCAAAAAGCGACTCCCTTGGTTAGGCCCTGCGCTATGGGCTGAAACGGTACCACCATATGCAGCGACAATAGCAGCCAGGATGGACAGCCCCAGTCCACTACCAGTTCTCGCTTTTACCTCGGGAGATTCGGAACGATAGAAACGGTCAAACAGGTGACCTTCCTCCTCAGGACGGAATCCCAATCCACTATCGACTACCTCTAACAGTACGTTGTCATCACGTTGCGCAACACGAGTTTCTACACGTCCGCCATTCGGGGTATACTTCAAGGCATTATCGATTAGGTTGTCTATCACTTCTCCTATGCGTACAGGCTCAGCCTCGATCCATACCGCTTCTTCGAGTGAGAGGACGAAATCAATCTGTTGTTCTTGCGCGCGTACGATAAACCGTTCAAAATGCTCACGGCATAGATGGGTCAGGTTCACAGATAGGCGGGGTAACTCTTCTGCCCGTTCCAGGCGGGCAAGTTGAAGCAAGCTGCGTACGGTCGCACTCATTTCTCTCACATCGACGAGTGCTGTTTGGATCACCTGTTGATAGGCCTCGGGAGTGCGTTCACGGCGAAGCGAGATTTCGAGGACGTTGCGAAGTGATGCCAGCGGATTTTGCAATTCGTGGGCTGCATTGTCCGTAAAACGTCGTTCTCTATTAAACGAGGCTTCCAGACGTGCGATCAAATCATTGAAGGTCTCCGCCATATCGGTCAGCTCATCATGGACGCCGAATTGAGCCGGAAGACGTTGGCTGAGGTTACTGGCCCCAATATGGCGCGCCGACTCGGTGAGAGTAGCGACGGGACGAAGTGTCCTTCGAGCCAGTCCATATCCCGCGATTGCAACAAGCGTTACACTAAAGAGGATACCCAGAATCAGCGCGCGCCCCAGTTGCTCCAGACCTTGATGCAGTGACCATTCGAACCCGGTAACTTCTAACCATCCAGCTACCGTCTCGTTTTCGTAGACTAGAGCGGTATATAACGAACGAGCGGGATTTCCTTCCCATTCGAAACTAACGGATTGCGCATCCGGCGAATCTGGTATTTGAATGCGCAGGCTTTCATGGTGCTCGAAGTTGGGGCTTTGGTAGACGACCCGACCGCTGGCATCGAGTAGACGTACATAGGTGCCAAAGATACCATCTGTCTGATACGCAACCGAACGCACGTTGCCTAAATCCTCAAACATGGGGCCTTCAGGATCCAGGCGAATGAACGGTTCCAGTTCACGCGCTTCGTGGGTCAGATGCCGGTCGAAATCCTGATGCATGCGTTCGTGAAAGGCAACATAGCTGAAGGCGGCGAACAGGCTGAGTAAGAGCAGCAACGTGGTGCCAAACCAAAGCGTCAGCCTTGTTGAAATGGACCAACGCATCTTCTGCCAGAAACGAACACGACTCATGGGATCACCTCGAAAAACCATCAGGCTCGTGCTCAAGGCAGTACCCAACCCCTCGCACGGTGGTGATACGAACGGTCTTTCGGGAAGCATGGGTTTGGGCTTCTAATACTTTTTGTCGTAATCCAAAGATGGTGACATCGATGACGTTATCCGTCACATAAAAAGGATCACCCCAGACCCGCTCGGCAATCACCGTTCGCGAAAGGGCTTCGCCTGGATGGCGGGCCAACAGCTCCAACAACTCATATTCTTTGGGTCTGAGCGCGAGAACCTGCTCAAAGAATCGCGCCTGTCGTCGTTTGGTATTCACTTCCAGTGGCCCGAGAAGAATCACGGCTTCCAGTACATCGAGGGGAGGACGCCGCAAAAGTGCCCGTAGTCGCGCAAGAAGCTCTTCGAATGAAAACGGCTTAGGGAGATAATCATCTGCGCCTGCATCCAACCCCGCAATGCGATGGTCGATATCGTCGAGGGCCGTCAGCATCAGGATGGGCATGGAGCGCTCCGCTGCACGCAAGTGCTCAATCAGCGTTTTACCGTCTTGTCGCGGTAGGCGCCAGTCCACGATGAGAATATCATAGCTATTGGCCAAGGCCATGGCTTCTCCTTCCAGGCCATCTTTCGCCCAATCCACTGTATATCCTTCTTCGGACAAGCCACCCACCAGCGAATGTCCCAACCGCTCTTCGTCTTCAATAAGTAGTATCCACATCGTTAATACATTTTAACTCACCCTTAAGGCGACATTAAGGTTCAGGCCTGCATCTTGGCACCAGCCTTTGTCCTACCGGCCCCTTTGTTAGGGAAATCGTCAGCGGGCAACTTCTGAAAGAGCACCTTAAGAACACCTTAAGGCGGTCCTGGAGTCGGTAGGTACTTTTTGTACATCACAATCCTGGCGGCACCATGCTATGGATGTCAATCGGTGGTCTCGTGTGGATACTGATCCTACTGGTGGGATGGATCCTGCTGTTTCGTGGTCTTCGCACGTAACGCCACAAGATTACTCAGGGATGCTGTTGGTCAAGCTGTCAGGAACATCCAAGCACACAACCTTCCACGGAGGTTTTCAATGAAACGGACACCCTTTTTGTTTGCCATCCTGACGGCCTTTGTTTGGAGCCTCGGCCCCTCTCATGCCCTGTTTGCACAACAACCAAACCATCCAATGGAGGAAGAAGCGAACGCCTCAATGATGGGTCATGATATGATGCAAGGAAGTATGATGGAGATGATGCAAGGAAGCATGATGGAGATGCATCAAAACATGATGACCACTATGATGGCCGACCCTGTGCAACGTTCCATGCTTCTTACCTATGCATTGCCTTCCCTACAAACCCCGCTTGATCTTGGTGATACGCAGGTGGCTTCGCTTGAGCAACTAAAGCAACGCTTTATTGACCAGCGAATGATGCTAGCCGAGACATCACAACGTCATGTCACGTCGGCTCAGGAAACACTGACACCGGCCCCCCCTGATCTTATAGACTTAAGGAAACATCTTCGTGCTGCGTATGAAGCACAGGCCGATATACAGACTGCTGCTGTCGAAACGGCTTTGCAGATGTACGAAGTGTTAACACCTGAACAACAAGCACAACTCGATCAGGTAGCACCCATGGAGCTACACAAAGCCATGATGCAGGCCCTGCCCATGATGGAGATGATGCAGGCCATGCACGACGGAATGGGTTGCGCTGGAATGATGGGCGAAATGATGCAGGGCGAGATGATGGGATCCATGCCTTCCAATGACGCATCAGGACATGAACAAAAACCTTCAACCGACCACGAACAACACCATCGTTGATGTTCATCATTAAGGTCCATCATGAATAGGAACCGGCATCACCCGGACCTCCCAGACGGACTTCCCAGACATAGACGAATCAACAAAGCGAACGGCTCTTTTTATGACGTTTCTTCCTGAATGGGCACCCGGCATCCATCCCCTGCTGGTACATTTTCCCATTGTTCTCCTGATTGTGGCCGTGTTGGTAGACGCCCTATCGGTGGTGCGCCCTGCCAACACGGCCTTTCGCCGTGCAGCGGTGGTCTTCTTTGTCGTGGGTGCTCTCGCTGCGACGGTCACCTTCTTTACGGGGCGCGCCGCCGCCGATGCCCTTTCGCTTCCGACTTTTGCCGTAGCCGACGTCACCGACCATGCCGACTGGGCCACGCGAACGCTATGGTTTTTTGGTCTGTATGCCCTCGTCCGACTCGGACTTCTTGCATGGGAGCGTAAACGGGAAAACCCATGGGGAAGGGGCATACAGGTCCTGCTGCTGCTGGTGGGGTTGGGAGGCTTATTCCTTGTTGTTGAAACGGGTGAGCATGGAGCCAAACTCGTATTTGATCATGGCCTCGGGGTTCGGTCTGTTTCGACGCTTCAGGCCGAGCTTGATTCCCTGCACGCGCGTCTGTCGGCGTTGGAGGTCAAGGAAGCACAGGCCCAGTTCCTCCAGGACGAAACGGGATCCTGGACCTGGACACCGGAGGAAGGAGCCGATCTGCTGCTTAACGCTTCGTTTCAGTTTATACAAGGAACTGCCGCTGATCTCAACATGAACGCTTCCGAAAGCGGCGGCGTGCGCATGACACCCTCGGAGACGGTACTGATGATCGTTCCGGGTGCACTGGAAAGCCTTGCGGCAGAGATTCGCCTTGATGTGTCCGGATTTACGGGTACGGTGCGGCTGGTGCACCATATGCAGGATGCACACACCTACGACTTTCTCGAGATAGCCCAGGGACGGCTACGCCAAGGGCGCTTGTCGGAGGGTGAAGAAACGATTTTTGATGAAGCAACCATCGACACACCATCCTGGATCTCACTGCGCGCTGTGAGTGACGGTACCCACTTTCGGGGTTATGCCAATGATGAGTTGTTGACGCATGGGCATGGTTCGAAGCCTCTTGCCGGACCAGTAGGACTCTACTTCGACGGGCACGGTGAGGTACTCCTTTCGCAACTTTCTGCAACGGTCTTGAGGTAATCTTTTGGCCCCAATCCTCTTTCTCTTATGAAAACGACCTTCTCGAAATTGACCAAAGAGATTGTGTTTCTTCTTGTGGCAGGCACCGCCATTTGGGGTGTCTGGTACGTTTCGCAACCCCAGACTGAGGTTCAGGCAACACAACCGGCACCGACTGTCGTTGGGGCCGCCGCCGACTTACCCGTCGTCAAGGTGTTCAAGAGTGCCACGTGCGGGTGCTGCAATGATTGGATCGCGCATCTTCAAACGGCTGGTTTTTCTGTGGAGTCGGTCAACACAAACGATATGCAAGGCGTCAAGAGGGATCATGGTGTCCCTCCTTCCATGACTTCCTGCCACACGGCCCTCGTTGGTCCTTATGTCGTTGAGGGACATGTGCCCGCCGAGGACATCAAGCGTCTACTGAGCGAACAACGCGAAGTGGCGGGGTTGGCCGTTCCAGGTATGCCAATCGGCTCTCCGGGTATGGAACAGGGCCACCGCCATGATGCCTACCGGGTCTACACGTTCACGGCGCAGGGAGATACCACCGTATTTGCCCGACACCATGAGTAGCTCCCGGCGCGCCGTTTGGGAGACACACGTTTCTTAAATGTTTGAAAGGCAATTTTAAGGTAGCGCTAAGTTAGTCTTCGGTTTTATGCGGTCAGCATCAACGAGCCAGGTGTTCTTATCTGGTGTTTCTCCTGACTAGCTCCACCGATTCCGACGATGAATAGTCCTTACGAATATGGATACTGGCCCCAGGTAGTCATCTTCTCCCTGATCTTTGTGGTTTTCGCTTTCAGCTTCACGCGCCCGAAGCATTGGCGGGACTGGAGACAATTTGGGACGTTTGCCGCCTTCATGGTCGCTCTTTTTACCGAAATGTATGGGTTCCCTCTCACCATCTATCTTCTCTCAGGATGGCTGAGCAGCAGTTACCCGGGTTTAAACCTGTATGCGCATGAGAACGGCCACCTTTGGCAAACGCTCTTAGGTATTGGAAGCGAAAGCCCCCTAGCGGCCCACTTCAATCTGCTACACATTTTTAGCAATTTGCTCATCGCGGGCGGTGTTCTGCTTATTATGAATGCATGGCGCATTCTGTATCAGGCCCAGCGCAGCGAGCAGGTCGCAACGACCGGCCCGTATGCCTATGTTCGACATCCTCAGTATGTGGGCTTCGTTGCGGTATTAACAGGGTTCATACTCCAATGGCCCACCTTACTCACGGTGCTCATGTTTCCCGTTCTGGTGTGGATGTACGCCCGCCTAGCTGTGGTTGAAGAAAAGGAAATACATGCCCGTTTTGGTGCGACCTATCAGGCATATGCCGAGGAGACACCCCGGTTTATTCCCCATCGCCGGAATAGGCTTCAGACCTTCACCCGGGCGGTAACACCACCGGAGGAACGTCATGGATAACGCGGTTGCGCTCGTCCGGTCATACCTGCAAGTGAATGGGTACTTTACGGTGTGTGAATACCCGGTTCTCGAACGTACCCACGCGCATGGCTTTCAGACGGCCACCGACTTTGACGTGTTGGCCTTCCGGTTTGCTCATGCGGGACAGCTTGTGCCTGCACCCGATGGCAACCCCTGGCATACCCGGTATGTGCTGGACGAGACCCTGGGGGTCAACCCGGATGAATCGGATATGATTATCGGAGAAGTAAAAGAAGGACGCGCCCAACTCAACAAGCGTGCTACCGATCCATCCATTCTGGAAGCCGCCCTTGCACGTTTTGGCTGCTGTCGTCCCGGTGAGGCCCCCCATGTGGTCAAACGGTTGCTGGAAAAAGGATATGTGACCTCTCCGACAAGCCATCGCCTCCGTCTGGTTGTGTTTGCTTCCGATCTGCCATCCTCTCACAAGCAAGGGATCCGGATGATCTCGCTGGGCCACATTGTTTCGTTTCTAAACACCTACATCGCTACTTACTGGGACGTGCTGCGACGTACGCAAGTGAAGGATCCGGGTCTGGGTTTTTTGATGACCCTCTACAAAGCCCGACTTCATGCGGAGGCAACTCCCATCAACCCGCCACTACCCGCTAACCCTACGGTGCCATGAACCACTCGCATCACCATCCTCATAATGAAATAGATAAAGAAAAACGGTCCGATCATGACCATCATCACGATGGGCATCGCCATCATGAGGGGCATACCTCCGTCCCCTCACACAAAGACGCGCATCGTCCTGCTGATCATGGGGCGCATGGGCACCAGCATGAGGGGCATCGTGAGGGGCATCGTGGACACAGCCACCACGATCATCACGCCCACATGGTGGCCGACTTCCGCAAGCGATTCTGGGTCGCTATCGGGCTCACCCTCCCGATCTTAGCCCTCTCGCCCATGATCCAGGCATTCCTGGGATTGGGCGAAAGTTGGCGATTTACGGGCGATCTCTACATACTCTGGGCACTTTCCTCCGTTGTTTTTTTCTATGGCGGCTGGCCGTTTCTCAAAGGCCTGTTCGATGAGGTGAGCAAGCGCAATCCGGGGATGATGACCCTCATCGCTATTGCGATCACCACGGCTTATGTGTACTCAAGCGCGGTGGTGTTTGGACTTGCTGGCAAGATGTTCTTCTGGGAGTTGGCCACCCTGATTGATGTGATGCTGCTCGGGCATTGGATCGAGATGAAATCGGTGATGGGCGCTTCCCGTGCCCTGGAGGAACTGGCGAAACTGATGCCCAGCGAAGCCCATCGCCTGTTGGACGATGGAAGTATCGAGGACATCCCGCTGGACCAGCTTCGTTCTGGCGACCGGGTACTGATTAAGCCGGGAGAGAAAATCCCTGCCGATGGACAGGTGGTTGCCGGACAGTCCTCGGTCAACGAAGCCATGCTCACCGGCGAGTCGGTGCCGGTGACGAAAACAACCGGCACGGATGTGATCGGGGGTGCCATCAATGGCGAAGGCTCCCTGACCATCGCGGTGCAACGAACCGGAGCGGAAAGCTACCTTTCCCAGGTCATCGATTTAGTTCGTCAGGCGCAAGAAACAAAGTCGAAGACACAGAATCTGGCGAACCGCGCAGCCCGATGGCTTACCGGGGTCGCCCTGGGCGGTGGTGCCCTGACCATGTTCGTCTGGGCGGTGGTGCTGGATGCTGAGTTTGCCTTTGCGCTCGAACGCACCGTTACGGTGATGGTCATTGCGTGCCCGCACGCGCTGGGGCTGGCTGTTCCGTTGGTGGTGGCCGTCTCCACTGCGCTGTCTGCTCAAAATGGCTTGCTCATCCGCGACCGTACGGCCTTTGAGGCTGCACGCCATCTCAACGCCATCATCTTTGACAAGACCGGCACCCTGACGGAGGGGCGCTTTGGTGTGACCGACACCATCCTGTTTGACTCCGATTTTGGCAGCGAACAGGTACTTCGGCTTGCCGCCTCCGTCGAGCAGCATTCCGAGCACCCCATTGCGCGCGGAATCACCGAGGCCACATCCAATATCCCCAACGTAGCTGATTTTAGAGCCATTCCTGGCAAAGGCGCAGAAGGCAAAGTGGAGGGCATGCACGTCCAGATCGTCAGCCCCGGATTCCTGCACGAAAAAGGCATTTCCATGACCGATGCGCGGTACGAAGCCTTTTCTGAGCAAGGGAAAACGGTGGTGTTTGTCCTTGTGGACGACCATCTCACAGGAGCGATTGCCCTGGCCGACGTGATCCGCCCCGAATCGAAACAGGCGATTGCTGAACTCCGGGCCATGGGCATCCAGACGATGATGCTCACGGGAGACAACCGGAAAGTGGCAGCCTGGGTGAGTCAGGAGATAGGCTTGGACGACACCTTCGCGGAAGTTCTCCCCGACGAGAAAGCCAGCAAAGTCAAAGAAGTACAAGGGCGCGGCCTGACCGTTGCCATGACGGGCGATGGCGTCAATGATGCACCGGCGCTCGCACAAGCCAACGTGGGAATTGCCATTGGTGCCGGTACGGATGTGGCTGTCGAAACCGCCGACATTGTGTTGGTGCGGAGCAATCCGCTCGATGTGGTTTCGATTCTGAAGCTCTCGCGTGCGACCTATCGCAAGATGGTGCAGAATCTGTGGTGGGCGGCAGGGTACAACATTGTGGCCATCCCCATAGCCGCCGGGGTGCTCTCCGGCTTTGGAATCATCCTTGGCCCTGCCGCAGGCGCGGCGTTAATGAGCCTGAGCACGGTCATCGTTGCCATCAACGCCCGCTTCCTGAATGTGGAACGCTAGATTTTGTATCCGAAGCCTTGCTCACCCGAGCGTCTTGGATGACCTCCAGGCACCACCTTAAACCGATTAAAGCTGTCGTTAAGCGCTTCTTAAGTTGCCTTGGAGGATTCTTCGTGCAGTTCACCGGACCTTGCGATCATAACGGCGCTTGTCATTATGGCTACTTCATTGCGACGCACGATGCTCATTGTATTACTGGGCTTAACACCCGTAGCGGTGCTAGGGATTATGCTGGGTAGCCCTGCAAACCTACCAGCTTGGGTATTCGCTGTCCTATTCGGACTCCTTGTCGGCCTTGCTTTGGTGGGCGTGTACTTCCTACTTCCTCGTACGCGGTTAGCTGATGCGCCTACTCTTTCGGTGCGCCCCCTTCAACAGGAGGTTCCAGAAGCAATGATCCTCAAGACCATCGATGTCATCTATCCGCATGCCAGCTATCGCCGGAATGACACGCTGGTCATTGAAGGGCCCCTTCTTCTCCGGTCCGATGCCGCGTATGAAGCCTTCCAGGCACGATTCGCTGGAAGCGGGTTCACACCGTGGCTGCAAGAACGTGACCACGGGCGGGTGGCGCTGGTGCTAACCCCCTCCCAACGTCCGCCATCGCCCGATGGTGCCCAGCGGGGATGGCTGCATCTGGGGCTTCTGTTTGCCACGCTGCTCACCATGATCTGGGCCGGTGCTGCGCACCAGGGCATCAACCTGCTTGAAAATCCGAGCCTTTGGGGAGTGGGGCTGCCCTATGCCCTGGCCCTGCTCGTAATTCTCGGAGCACATGAACTGGGACACTTCATGATGGCCCAGCGATATGGGATGGACGTGTCTTGGCCCTTTTTTATCCCGATGCCCTTTGCGTTAGGTACCTTTGGTGCCTTCATCCAGATGCGTTCTCCGGCGCCTCATCGGCGGGCCCTGTTTGATGTGGCCCTTGCTGGTCCGCTTGCGGGTTTGCTCGTCGCACTGCCTGCCTTGCTTATCGGGCTTCGCTACTCCACCCTTGTGGGACAGGACGCAGGGGTATCCCACATAATGGGGGGTGCCGACGTCGGAGCCTCGGTGCTGTTTGCCTTTGTGGCAAAACTCGCGCTGGGTGATGCGTTACTCGAAGGACATCGCCTGATCCTGCATCCGCTGGCCTTCGCAGGATGGTTGGGTTTGTTGCTGACGGCGCTCAACCTGATCCCGGTTGGGCAGCTTGATGGTGGTCATATCGCGCACGCCGTCTTGGGTAAAGGTCCGGCACGCATTATTGGTATGGCTACGCTGGTCGGGTTGGTACTGCTTGGATTGTTCGTTTGGAAAGGACTATTGATCTGGGCGTTGGTGGTCTTCTTCATTGCGGGTATCCGCGACGTGCCCCCGCTTGACGCTGTGACCCCCCTGCATCAAGGGCGAATGGTGTTGGCGGTAGCCGCCTTAGCCCTTCTGCTTCTCATCATCCTTCCGGTACCACCCTCGTTGTACACGACGCTGGGGTTACATAGCCCATACGCCTGACCACGCCATGCCGATGCGCATGTTATTCTTCCCTCTGACCTCTGGTGACATCATGGAATGGCTATCTGAAAATCTATTTTTCGTCCTCTTCTTACTCCTTTTTATCGGTCTTCACCTGTTTGGTCATGGGATGCATGGAGGACACGGCAATCATGGAACGGGTCGTCCACCAAGCAATCCTAACGATGTACCTCCAGTAGGGCATCATCATTAAATCAAAGAGACAATGCTACCTACGAAACATGTGACCTGGTCACTCGCGCTATTTACCAGCGTAAGCTATCTACTGTGTGTGCTCTTTGGCCTGTTAACACCAGAACCTGTGCATATGCACCAGTTTCTCGAGGCCGTTCTTCCAGCGTTCACCTGGATCAGTCTGGACAGTTTTGTACTGGGTCTTATTGAAAGCTTTGTTTGGGGGGTTTATATCGGCCTTGTCTTCTGTTTCATTTACAATGGCCTTCACCGCTTCTGGCCCTCCCTGAAATCGCCCACAAGCTGAGTGTATGGAGCACGCCCACCCAAGCGGTCTCCTGAATCATACAGTGCTTTTTGATTGAGCCATGAATGCCCACCGACAACATCGGCAGCCATTACTGTCTCTCTTGCTGGCCTTTCTGCTTCTAGCAACGGGCTTTGCAGGAGGGGTGCTGTGGCAGACGCCCTCAAGCACAAACCACCAGATAAGCAAGGTCGTACGCCCCATCAGCCCACGTTCGTCTTTCTCCGTTTCAGAGCAATCAACCATCAACCTGTTTGAGGCGGCATCACCCTCTGTCGTTTTCATCACCTCCTTAGCGATACAACGTGACTTCAGAACACGCAATGTGATGGAAATTCCTCGCGGAAGCGGAAGCGGCTTCGTTTGGGATTCGCTAGGACATATCGTCACCAACTACCATGTGATCCAAGATGCGTCCAGCATTCGTGTTACCCTATCCGACCAAAGTACCTGGGCAGCTCGTCTTGTGGGGGCGGCCCCTGAAAAAGATGTCGCCGTACTCCAGATTGATTCATCCCACGAGCATCTCCTGCCGTTACCACTCGGGCGATCCGCTGATCTACGGGTCGGGCAAAAGGTGCTTGCTATCGGCAATCCATTCGGACTAGACCAAACCCTTACTACCGGAATCATCAGTGCACTCGGGCGTGAAATAGAGTCCGTCGCGCGTATCCCTATTCGTGATGTCATCCAAACCGACGCCGCAATTAATCCGGGCAACTCCGGGGGGCCGTTGCTTGATTCGGCGGGCCGTCTCATTGGGATCAATACCGCGATTTACAGTCCCTCTGGTACATTTGCAGGGATTGGCTTTGCCATTCCGGTTGATGCGGTCAACTGGGTCGTACCAGATCTGATTGCATACGGACGTGTCCAGCGGCCCACGCTGGGCGTTGAACTGGCTTCTCTACAGGTAACACGAAGGCTTGGATTAGAGGGTGCGCTCATCCTTAACGTGGAGCCAGGTAGCCCTGCCGAACAACAGGGACTCCGCCCTACTTCTCGCGATCAACGAGGAAGAATTGACATAGGAGATGTCATTACACGGATAGAGGATACACCGATTCGATCCGCAGTAGACCTGATCCTTGCACTCGAATGGCGCAAGCCCGGAGACGAAGTCGAACTGACAGTGGTGCGAGCAGAGAACGAGCGGACGTTGCATATTATTCTGGCCCAACCCCGATGATGCCTGATATGTATTTGATGAAGGGCCCCTTCCTTTAGGTTCTTTAAGCAGACTTTAAGAAGACGTTAAGGTTGACACGAGAAGATTGCTTGGGACACGGATAACTCCTGTTTCACCAAGCCACATCACCCTCATGCGTACTTTCGTCCTTCTCCTCATGAGCCTCTTCTTATTGGTGTTACCGGTACGATGGGGGCTTGCCCAATCCTCCTCCCCACCTCCGGTTGAACAATTCTTTCCACGGCAAGGGTCGCTTCTTGCTGGTTACGGGGGTGCCGGATACCACATGCTTTTTGCTGAAGAGGACACCCCCAATAATTTTTCGGTGGTATTTGCTCCCATCATGTTGTTCCAGATATCAGACCGGTTTCTGTTTGAAAGCGAATTTGAGTTCGAGATCGAAGAAGGCGTAACCATGACTAGGCCGTGTCTGAAAAATGGATTTTGAAGATACGCCGGATACAGGCCAACTTGACCATGGCCACGTAATGCCGTGCCAGTTTCTCATAGCGTGTGGCCAAACGACGACACTCCTTCAAGTGACCGATCAAACGCTCAATAACGTTGCGACGACGGTAACGCACCGAGCACACGGGCGCTGGAACAGATTTGGTGCGTCTTCTCGGAATCACCGACTCAACACCCAAGTCGTCGAGGTAAGCACGGATCGCGGCGCTGTCGTAGCCTTTGTCAGCCACCAACGTCTCTGGCAGAACGGCCAAGGAGACCGCTTCGAACGTCGGGGTGAACTGTGGGCTGTCGTGACGCTGCCCCGCGCTCACGTGCACGGACAAGGGCGTGCCGACGCCGTCGCAAATCAGGTGCACCTTCGTCGTAAAACCGCCTCGACTACGCCCCAAGGCTTGTTGGGCAGCATTTTCTTTGGCCTCAAGACCTTGCTTTTTTTTTCGCTCCGGCAGCGGCTCGGCTGGCACGCACCGTGGTTGAATCAACGAACCATGTCTCTAGATCGATCGTGCCGTCATCAAGTAGGCGAAGCTGGAGCAGGTGAAGCATGCGGTCGATTGTGCCGTCGTCGCTCCAGCGTCGATAGCGGTCGTAGACGGTCTGCCAGGGCCCAAAGCGTTCAGGCAGGTCTCGCCATGCTGCCCCGGAGCAAAGCACCCAGAAGATGCCGTTTAGCATCAAGCGGTCGTCGCGTCGGGGGCGTCCTCGGCGTGTCTTTTTGGGTTGTGTAAGAACCGTTTCGACCAGGGCAAACTGCCGGTCCGTTAACTCGTAGCGTCGGGTCATCGTCGTGCTCTTTGATGAGCACCCAAACTACGTATCCCTATTTTTCAGACAAAGCCTAATCTCGAATATGCGCAGGTAGATGTCCGCCTGAACAACAATCTTACCTTGGTCAGTGGCAAGTTTTTGTTGCCTTTTGCAGCCTTTGGCGAGCGTTTGCACCCAACCTGGGTGAACAAGCTGGCCAGTACCCCTGCCCTCTATGGATCTCATGGGGGATCTGCAGCCAGCCCCGGAGATGCACTCTTGCCGATATTGTCAGATATAGGGGTCCAACTGCAAGGAAACTGAACCGCCCCGGGTTTGCAGGAGACTCCAAACTTTGAGAACTTGGAGTCATGAGCAAATCGAACAGGTACTCTCCCGAGGTCCGCGAGCGGGCCGTCCGCATGGTGTTCGAGCACGAACACGACCATCCCTCACAGTGGGCTGCTATTAAGTCCATCGCCGAGAAAATCGGCTGTACAGCGGAGACGCTCCGCAGTTGGGTCCGCCAGGCCGAGCGCGATAAGGGCCGCAGAACAGGAACGACGACCGACGAGCGAGCCCGGATCAAAGAGCTCGAACGTGAGAACCGAGAGCTCCGCCGAGCCAACGAGATCCTCCGGAAGGCCTCCGCATATTTTGCCCAGGCGGAGCTCGACCGCCCACGGAGGTAATGGTGACCTTCATTGACGACCACAAAGAGGCCTATGGAGTCGAGCCGATCTGCGCAGTGCTGCCGATCGCTCCGTCGACCTACTACAACCACAAGGCCCGGGAGGCAGACCCGGCGTTGCGCTCCGTCCGAGCCGCGCGCGACGAGGAACTGTGCGGGGAGATCCAGCGCGTCTGGGAGGCGAACTTCTGCGTCTACGGTGTACGCAAGGTCTGGCGACAGTTGAGGCGAGAGGGCTTTACCGTCG
>JAUIDY010000019.1 GCA_030428385.1 Rhodothermia bacterium
CCCACAGCGGTAGGACCTGCGATAATTGGAATCTTGAAGTTTTTTCCCAAAAAGGGATTCTCGTTATTCATTAATGGTTTGTTCATGTAGTTTATTTGGTCCGCCCTTAATATCTCGCTTTGACCAAAAGTACCTCTGTAGCGACCTTTTACTCCTGCCAGGCTCCACAAAGACTACCCGTGCGAAGTCGCTTGGCTTTTTGAGGCTGTCTTTCATGTTTGACCTTTTTTAGCTGAATGGCAGGTCTTAGATCTGCTGCAAAACCGTTCTGTATGCGTTCGTTCCGTACACTCCTTCAACTCATTGGCCTGCTCGCCGTCCTCTTGCTTTTTTTTACAAGCATTGAGCTTATGGGCGATTCGTTTAAGCTCATGGGAAGCGATTTTGCGAAGATGCTTCTTGAGACAACGGCCAATCCATTTGTAGGGCTTTTTGTAGGAATCCTCGCAACGTCCCTGGTTCAGAGTTCTTCTACTGTTACGACAATGGCAGTAACCTTGGTCGCAGGAGGAGGATTAAGTATATCAGGTGCTATCCCTATCATTATGGGGGCGAACATTGGGACGAGTGTAACCAATACCATCGTTTCGCTGGGCTCCGTATCGAGGAAGGATGAGTTTGGCCGGGCGATGGCTGGAGCGACTGTCCACGACTTTTTTAATTTGCTCGCAGTCGCTCTTCTTTTTCCTATTGAGTTATTTACCCATGTGATTTCAAAGAGTGCGGCCTGGTTAACCAATGTCGCCTATGGCATCCACGCAGATAAGCTCCTAAGCCCCGTACAAGTTGTCGTGGATCCCATTGCAGCCTTCATAGCGCAGCAAGCAGGGGAGAATGGATTTCTTGTGCTAGGTATTGGGCTCGTTTTTTTATTCATTTCGCTACGGTATCTGGTTATCCTTTTAAAGGCATTGGTTCTGGGAAGATCAGAACGGTTGCTGCATAAGTATATCTTTGGCGCGCCCGCATTATCTATGTTATTTGGGGTTCTTATCACCTTTTTTGTTCAGAGTTCGTCGATTACCACGTCACTCATCGTTCCACTGGTGGCGGCGGGCCTGGTTACAGTGCCTCAAATTTTCCCTTTTGTTCTTGGTGCGAATGTTGGAACCACCATGACGGCACTCTTGGCTGCACTTGCAGCAGCAGCAAGTGGTTCTCCCGAAGCAGGGATTGCAGCGTTAACCGTAGCATTTGCACATCTTACTTTTAACATGCTGGGAATATTAATCTTTTTCCCCATTCCCAAACTGCGAAACATTCCTATAAAACTAGCCGAATCACTTGGGCAGCTATCAATAAAGAATCGTGGGTATGCACTTGGATATATTCTGTGTGTCTTTTTTGTAGTACCGCTGTTAATGATATTGGCCACCAATAATTTTAATCTGACTTACGATCCAGAGCCGCCGAGCCCACAATCGGTCGAGACGACTGTACCTCCGGAATCTGAACCGTTGGTGGAGCCCGTGGAAGCAGACTCTATTCCTGCTTTTTGAGAGAAGGGGAGACGATGAAAAAAGAGATTGCCGGTTGCTATCTCAACAGTTTTTTCATAATAATTCAGCACACCATGTCGATGCAGAAGCAGGGTTTTAGAAATGAATGGGGTAATTCATATTATCGGGGCACTAATTGCATTGGCCCCAATAATCATCACTGTAATAATTTGGAGACAGGTAATTGGAAAGCGTTCCGGGCCGTCACCAGATTCACCTCGGGGAGGTGGACCCCGTCGACAGCCGGTGCCACCACGTCCCCGGCTTAGCGGGGACCGGCGACCTCGCCGTTACTTGATGGGTCCTCCATCTAGCTCCAACATAAAAAAGTGAATTCCATGGACACATAAGTCCGTTATTGCATATCAAGATAACTTAAAAGATTATTCTCTAGACGCTGGACAGGATTCATTGATGTGTCAGGGACAAATGGCGCACCGGTAATCACCTCATATAATTCTATATATCTCTTTGAAATTGCAACACGAAAACTGTCTGGTAAGTCAGGTAAATGTTGACCTTCTAATCCCATAAATTCGTGCTCTATGAGCCACTCGCGAACGAATTCTTTCGATAACTGACGTTGCGGTTTGTCTTCTTTTAACAAGGAGGGATACGTATCACTATAAAAGAACCGGGATGAATCGGGTGTGTGTATTTCATCTATAACTATGTATTCGCCAGACGCGGTTTTTCCAAATTCATATTTCGTGTCTACGAGAATAAGCCCTCGTTCCTGAGCCATTTGTGTCCCACGACGAAATAATGAAAGTGCCCACGACTTAAGTTGATCAAAAACGTCTTCTGTCAAGATTTCTTGGGTTAATATTTCTTCTCTTGAAATATCCTCATCATGGCCTCGTATTGCTTTAGTTGCAGGAGTCAAAATGGGTTCGGGAAGCTTGCTATTTTGGCGCAGTCCTTCCGGAAGAGGCACACCACAAAGGGTTCTTTGACCGCTTTTATAGGTTCGCCATGCATGTCCGGCCAAGTATCCTCTCACAACAAATTCTACCGGAATAGGATCACATTTGTGGGCAACCGTGACATTCGGGTCTGGCAGGTCGATGAAGTGATTGGGTACGATATCAGCCGTGGCCTTAAAGAAGAAGGCGGCTATTTGATTTAGTACCTGACCTTTAAACGGGATGGTTTGTCGAAGGATGTGATCGAAGGCTGATATTCGGTCCGTTGCTACCAATACCAAGCGATCTCCAACGCTGTATGTATCACGTACTTTTCCCTGGTAGCGTACACCAACATTGGCGAGTGTCGTTTGTGAAATTGTATGCGCAAGCTGGTTTTCGATTACATAGTCATTCATCACAAAAAGAAGTAATAAAAAGATGGTGCTTAATTGCTTGAATCCCGCTTTAATGCACTGGATTCTCTCACACAAAGTTTGGGGACAATTAGTTGGGCAACAGGATCTTCCAAGTTGCCCTGTTCGATGCGTTTAAGCAGTTGCTCGATAGCCATTTTTCCAACACCCTCCATGTCCTGGTCTACACTTGACAAGCCCAAGTATTCACTCGTTTTTATGTCATCATATCCAACCAGGGCAATGTCTTGGGGAACGCGCTTGCCAGCATCGCGGATTGCTTTCCAGGCGCCTATGGCCTGGACATCACTACTTGCAAATACGGCGGTGACTTCTGGAGCCGCAGCCAGCAGTTTTTTCATCGCCTCATACCCATGTTCTTCACTAAACCCAGCATGTTTTTCTGTTTCACCACTTTGAATGTGGTGTTCATGTATAGGTAGATGAGCCTCTTCCAGGGCGTCTTTATATCCTTCGATACGCTTTGTCTGCAGATAACCATCTGTATAAGCTCTGATTAAACCAATATTGCGATGGCCCCGCTCAATCAGGTGATCAACAGCATTTTTTGCACCGGTATCATTGTCCCAATAAAAACAGTCAAAGTCGGTATGATGATTACCTACAAGTACAACCGGTGCCTGAAAGGCTTTTAACTCCACCGTTAATCGCTTATCTACAGGAACACCTGCAAGCAAAAGGCCATCAACCGTTCCTCGTTTAAGGAAGTTAAGCAACGTTTCTTCAGGCTGAACCGAGCCTAAATCGAAGAGTAATAAGTCACTTTCTCTGTTGTGTAATTTACTGCGTACTCCTTTGAGTAATTCGTTATGAAAAGGGGTTGTAAACGTTGGGATTGCAATTGCAATTGAGCGGGTTCTTTTTTGTGCAAGCGTGCGCGCAACGCGATCTGGTCGAAATTTTAATTCCTCAATCGCTTCCCAAACACGCTCCCGCGTTTGATCGGAGACATCGCTGGAATCGTTAAGAACACGAGAGACCGTAGAAATGGCAACACCGGCGCGTGCGGCGACATCGTAGATGGTCACTTTGGCTTTATCCTGTGCCATGAGATTACTCGTTTATGCATTTAAGTATGGCGTGTAGGCATCTTGCCTGTGATCAATATACGCCTTCATCAGAATGAATGATTAATTCCATGCCGTCTTATGCTCGTTTTCTGATTAATATTATTCTTAACTAAACAAAAAACCCAGACTGGCCTTTGTTTTTTAGGAATACTGCTTTCCCATAAATACAATCGAGCCACGAAGGGCGTCTTCAATTGGATTTATTGAGTCAATATGAGATCCTAGATAAATGGATTGAAAAGAGGAAAGTGAAAAGCTAAGCCGCTCAACATCGAAGGGGAGTTCGAATAGCGAAAAGTCTGACCCATCATAGAACAGTTCAATGGATTTAACATCGCCGTTTTGGCGCGTTGGACCAGAGAAAAGGGTCGGGAGCGCTTCGCCTCGAATGATCACCTTTGAAGCACCGAGTTTGTGTATACGCTGAATAGCTACTTGCACGTCATCGAGCGTATTAATCTGCATGCTTGCAAGCAAACAGGCATCCTGTTGATTGATCATGATCAGGTCAGCCAGAGGAAAAAATGAAGTTAGGGTTTCGGTAGAGCAATCTAGTAAGTCTTCTCCACTTGGCCCACTCAATATCACATTCCAAATGACGATGGGAATGGACGCAGTACCTAACCGTGCCCACAAATATTCAAGCCCTTCTTTGTCGCAGACAGCCCCGACAACACAAAACCGGGGGGTTGAGGTCTTTAGGATGTGATCAATCTGAACGTCAATGGTGTCGGCAGGAACAGGAAGTACATCGGAGACTTGCCCATGACTCGCAGAAACCAATGCGGTGCATACGGAAAGCGCTTCGATGCCGAGCTGGTGGGCAGCCACCCAATCAGCACCGAGGCCGAAGGTAAGTCCTGCATAATGAGCGCCAACGACAAGTGCTTGATTCTCGATCATAAAAAACTGATTTCATGTTGGATTGCGCCCCAAACGCATGAACACCTGTTTACTTCCCAACACACCAGAAAAAGAAGACTATTGCATATTCAACGTTTGATAACTATTAATCACATTTGTTCTCCTCGTACCTCATGATAGGGCACTAATAATGCTCTGCGTTACGGGTTCAACTGCCCTCGCGATTGCGTCGATATTGTCGCTAGTGGCTCCCATTGCGCGAAGATAGGGGTAGATGGGCGGCTCCTCGATGATACGACCCCGCCGCTTTTCGAGAACGCCCCGGTACTCCTCTGCCAGTTCAGGTAGCTGCGAGGTTATCAATCGTCGGGAGCGCGTTGAAAGATTGAGACCGTTAACGGCTTTCCATATCGTTTTCGTGGATACGCCAAGACGATCCGACAATTCCGCCCTGGCGTCGCTCATGGGTCCGGGCGGGTAGGCGGCCAGCACATCGGCAAGTAGTTCCCGGTTCGCGGGAGAGAGGGGCTGGGCACGCTTGCGCAGGCGTTCGCTGCGGTTGGCGGCGTTGATGAGTGGTTGGTCGTTAGGCATGGTTATTCAGGCTTTACGAGTTTCCAAATAGCATCTTCATAGGGCTTTTTATCAAGCAGCTTGAACAACACACTTGGGTAGGTTTGTGTGAGAAAATACATGGCGGTTTCTTTCCGAGTGGGAAAGGTTTTGAATACACGCCTGCACTCAGTCTCAATCTCGCCAAACCTTTCCCACAGAACCGCCGTAGTCTCTGTTATCCATTCGTGGATTTCGTCAGGAATACCGTCACCGATTAGCCCGTCAATATCCCCACCCGCCCGCAGGTGCTCCCACACGTACTTTTCAGACATCATCGAAATGATGCGGTGGAGCCGCACGTATTCCTCAAACTTCACCTTGACACGAAAGCCGCTCTTGAAGCGAACCACAAACCCTTCTCGGTTGCTTTCTTCAAGTGCTTTCAAAGCGTGCAGGTCATTGAGTCCGTCGTAGTGCTTTGCAACAGGAAATCCGATTTCGGGGAGGGGCAGGATTTCTTCCCCGGTCTCAGTATTGATTACGGCAAGAAGCACGAGTTCTTCGCGCTCGCCATAGTCAACCACGATTCGATTGCTGGGGTAGATGATTTCAAACAGGTACGTATAGGCGGGGTCAAGCGAAACGCCGAGATACTTTGAGTGAAGCATCTCGTTAGCGTGCTGGGCCTGCTCGCCCGTGAAACTGCCCCGCGTTGCGATGCACGGAAATCCGCCGTGCCAGTACGTAATGCCAAGGCTACCATCAAGCTTCTCGAATACATCGAATGGCTCATTGGGGATTTCGCCGGGGGCGTGCTCTTCCAGATTGAAAAACTTTCGGAAGGGACGGGCCGCTATCGTTCCGTCATTGCGCAGGATCAGACCGCGAGATGTCAAGGTAGCATCATTCCATACGCGCTCATATTGCGCCTGCGGGGTGTAGTTGAATAGGCGAAGCTCACCTGAGGGGTGAATCACCTCGTTGATGTATCCGCCGTCAGTCATGTTTTTTAGCAATTGCCTATCAATCATGCCTGCTTTTCCTCTTTTTACAGGTTAAAGTGCTTTGTCGTTGTGAGTTTGATAAGAACAATTATGGAACGTTCAGGCGCTAGTTGTACGGCTTTAACTCCTCCTCCATCAACCGGCGCACCAGACAGTCAGCGCAGCGAGACGAGGCATTATTTCTTCCGGTAGGCTGGGCATTAGGGGATTAGGCTTTTTCGGTCAACAACTCAATTGCATTGCGGCGTGCTCAGTCACACACGTCCTCGGTCAAACGGAGGGTGTAGGCGTCTCGCCACGTGAAGGCGTCAACCACAACGCCAAGCTTGGCAAACCACCAATCGGGGTCATAGGCATCAGCGAGAGGGCCGTAGCGCTCCTCGACAAAGGCTTTCGCGTCTTGGTGTGCCCGAGCAGTCTCTGTTGGTTCCATCGTCTTTTCGGTGTCAGGTTGTGAGTTTGCGGGGCGGGGATTTAGGAAAGTTTCCTTGGGTCGAAATCCTCAATCCTGATCTCGGCTTGCGCCACCTGAGTCCTCCCGTTCACGAAGTATTTCTTCCACACGTCCCCAGCCTCCTCGCCTTCGCCACTGAGCGTGAATAGTAAGTCGGGATATTTTTTGGAGTGTGCTCGTAGGTCGCGTTCGTGGTCGTACCACTTGCCAGACTCGTTCGGCTCGCCATCTTCGCACAGGCAGTACGCTGCTTCTTTGTTAGACCGCACAAGATCATAAATCGCCTTCGCGGGATCGGAGGTGACTGGTACAGGTGCCGCTTCTAGTTTGAAAGAGGTTTGGTGTCCCATTGTCTTTTTCGGTGTCAGGTTATGCAGGTAGTTACAGTTCCAGGTATTGCGCAAGGCCCTCGACGAGCGCAGGCACGCTACGCCGATCACGAGGAGGGCGGTGGATAGGGTTTTCATGTCATCAGCCCGTCAAAGAGCCCCGGTTGCAAGCGGAGCAGGTCATCAATGAGGTGTACCGCATGGTTGACCGTCGAGTTGTCGCGGTCGAAGTGGCGGGCGATGCTGGGCATGGACTCGTCCGTCATGTGGTAGATGAGGTACATGGCGACCTGCCGGGGGAAGGCGATGCGGCGGGCTTTGGAGTTC
Source organism: Rhodothermia bacterium (assembly GCA_030428385.1). Lineage (GTDB taxonomy): Bacteria > Bacteroidota > Rhodothermia > Rhodothermales > JAAAOL01 > JAUIDY01. Next base: position 7,445 of record JAUIDY010000019.1, read on the forward strand.
GTCCACCGTGAGCCCTGCCCGGTGTGCCACCGCCTGCTCTATGATGCGTCCGGTTGCGTTCATGGCGTCTGTGTGGTTTGATGTTGTCATCATGCGTGATTAGGCAGGGATTGTGGTTCGATGTCCGTGGGACGAACGTGCCTGTTTGGCCTGCGGATGGGCGGCCAGTTCAGTACCGCGCAAACGTCGTTATATGCCGTGGAGGTGCTGACTCCAAGGCGCTCTGCCACAGCCTCGTAGGTTAGCCCTTCGTGGTAGTACAGCGCGTAGGCCTGTGCCCTGCGCCGGTCGATGGCCGGGTTGCGGTGGCGGTGCCATGTCTCCACGGCAGCCCCCTGCGCCCGGCTCACCCCCGCCGCACGGACCCACCTCGCTACGGTGGTATGCGGGATGCTAAGGGCCTGTGCGATTTGGCGGTAGCTCATCTGCTTTTCGGTGCTCAACCACAGGGCTGTTTGGCGCAGATAGATGGGGTGATTCATTTTCTCACTCGTCTATTGCTTGTAAAAATCACCTGCTGTTTCCCCGCCCTCCACACCTCGACAACCTCCACAAAGCGCCCCTGCCGCCTCTCTGTCCGCTCTGCCAGTTCCAGGCGGGGCAGCACCTCACCCGATGGGCGATTTGCGCCCTTGGGCTTGGGTTTGGCCTTCGTGCCTTTCGCAGCGGCTTGCAAGCCGGGGTTACGTTTGAGAACATCAGGGCTCATGCTGCCTCCCCCGTCAGCAAACTTGCATCAATGCCAAATCTATGTATCAGGGCGTTAATCAGAATCAGGGCGTCCCCCGCGTCCATCGTGCCGGAATAAATGCAGGTATAGCGGTCTTCCTCTTTCGAGAAATAGGCGCTAATAAGCACGTCGCCGCGCCTATCTGCCGCCTCTGCGTCTAGGAAAGCCTGGGTTTCAAACTGCCTGATTGTCATGGTTTTACTCATGCTGCCTCCTAAAACAGTTGGGGTTCACTGCCACGCCCTTCGATAATCTGCGCGGCCTGCGTGGCTTCAAAAGGGGTGCGGTATTCCATGGGGCGCTCTGTGCCATCCGGGGCGCGTTCCATAGCGAAGGCGTGGTTGGCCTTCATGCGGATGCGGAATAGCCCATCGTGGCAGCGCATCACGGCGCAAAGCGGGCCGTCGTGTAGACCTATGGTGTGGGGTGTAGTCATGGCTGCACCCTCCGAAACTCAACCACCCATACCCACGGGTTCACGTCCCATCCGTAGCCGCGCTTTTCGTTGATACTGTCCCATAAGTCAATAAAATTATTCCGCATCTGACCCTCCCATGCACGGTCATCAACAAACTGACCAATGTATTTGGGTGTCGGTGTACCTTCTTTCAGCACGTCATCGTGACGTATCTCCTGCACCCGCTCCACCCGCACATCTGTCACCTCCAGCGTGATGCGCGACAACGTTCGCGGCATAAAAATGGGCGACTGCCACGGCATATAGGCGATGTCATCCATGTGAGAGACATCGGCACGGTAGATGGTCTCAACGGCCCGAAGTCCTGGGCTCGGGTTCTTGTATTTCGTGACTATCCCGTTTGACTCGTGGGTAAGCCAATCCTTAGTGGCTTGCTTGAAAGTCTCCCGCACCCACAGCCTGTCGCCAGGGGCACCGTAGGGGCAGCGAACGTAGCCGAGCGGTTCCCCCTCGACACCCGACACGCCGCCAACCTCCCATTCGCCATCGTTCGCCTCATGGAAGCACAGGTCATCGTACCCCCATTTGACGGGCTGCGGTTTCATCACCCGTCGCAGTTGAGATTGGAGGCCATCGAGGATGCTCCGAACCTCGTGCTGATAAAGGGGGATGGGGCGTTCTTTTACTTGCGTTTCAATCGTTTCCATTTTTCCTCAAGTGTATGACGGGACAACGACAAGCGTGTATCCGTACAGGTGTTTGATGCGAAGCGTGAGGCGGTGGCGTACGGCTCCGTCCTCGCCTACCTCCGTGAAGCCGCCGACGATTTCAGCAACCCGCCCATTTAGCCGGGCTTTGTCGCCGATACTACGGCGACGGCGTATGGCGAGGGGTTTGGGGGGTTTGGGGCGTTTCTTGGTCATGGCTCAAATGATTGATCGGGTGTCTGCGATACGCAGGGTGCGGGGATCGTAAAAGAGGCGGGCGCGGCGTCCGGCCCCCGGTCCTTTGTGCTTCAAGATGCTGACGGTGTATTCATCGTCCGCGTATTCGCAGGTGCTCAGGTCGTGCCCCTTCTGCCCCCATTCCGTATGGGCGTGGTAGAGCGAAAGCACCGTGGCGGCGAAGTTCTTCAAGGCGCTGGACTCGGCAAGGTCTTTCAGGCGGGGCGGGCCGCTGTAGTCCTTCGGCAGCGTGACTTGGCTACACAACAGCACCGGGCAATGCAGGGTGCGGGCGAGTTGGTGGAGGTGCTGCGTGCCGTGGATGATCTGTTCGCGCAGCGTGCCGCCCGGCTCGTGTAGGATCTGCGCGTAGTCTACTACGACCAGTGAGACCGGGACCGAAAGGCTGCGGGCGTAGGCATCGGCGTAGATCGCCCGCGAGGACGATTCCTGAGCGATGCGCAGGGGCAGCGTACGCAGTTCGGCGGCGGCGGCGGCAACGCGCTTTTCCTCGCGCTCCGTCATCCACCGCGCCCCCTCCATATGATCCTCTATGGCCGGTGTCGCCACGCCAGAGAGCATCGACACGATGCGGCGGGCTTTTTCCTCGGGCGTGTTCTCAATGTCGTATATGAGCACCTGTCCCTCCCCGCTCGCGTGGCAGCGGCGGGCGGTGTTGATCGCTTCCCAGTCGGCAAACGTGCTTTTTCCGTGGTTCGTCTCGGCAGCGATGATCGCAAGGCGTCCGATGGTGTAGCCGCGAAAAAGGCCGTTTAGGCTCCTGAACATCGATGTGTGGCGCACCCGCCGCCGCTCTGCCGTCCGGTCCAGCATCGCTTCGATGTCCGAAGCGATGTCTTCGCCGGTCTCACCCGCCTTTTCCTCTGATGCCAAGAGCAGCGATGCCGCCGCCTCGCCAATCGCCCCGATCTTCTCCGGCGTACTGATTCCGTTTTGCATCTGGTAGGCCCCGCGCTCGAAGATGGCGTGGGCCTTGCGGATGGCGTGGGCCTGCGCGACCGCCTCCAGGTGGTAGGCAAGGTCTTCTTCTTCAAAGCCTGCACCCAAAAGCCGCCCGTAGGCTTCGTCGCCAAAGAACGCCCCGGCCTGGATCAGTTCCAGGCGCACCGTGGAACGGCTCACCGGGCGTCCGGCCTCAAAGAGGCGCACTGCTACCGACAGCGCGGCGTGCGCTTCGGCGTCTTCAAGGGCCGCTGCCCCGTCCGTGCCGAGGTGGGCAACCACCGCGCCAAGGGCGGCCCCGCCATCAACGCACCGGGCAGCGAGGTAGCGTTCGCTATGTGTGGCAAAGACCGGCATCAGGCGCGGGCGGCTTTATCGCCGTACATGGTTTCCCAGTAGGGGCGGGGGTTGTCCTCGATGGACGCCATCACGCGCCGCTGCGCCTCGCGGGTCTCGCGTTCTTCGCGCTCGGCCCGCGTCTCTCCGGGATGGCCACCGGCAGCAAGAATCGCCTTTTTCTGCGCCGCCTCGTTGCGGTAGCGGGAAAGGATTTTATCCGGCGTCGGGTGTTTCCACGACTGCGCCGCAATGAGCGCTTCTTCCCACACTTCCAAATCGCTAACAAGCAGCGGCAGACGCTCTCGAACAGAAAAGGTTAATTTCAAACCGGGATGGTGGAAGCGAAGCAGCGAAACGGCGTCGTTGGGCAAGGCGCTCGTTTGGCTTTCCGCCTGCTCATCATTGCGCCCCTCGTTAGTATCGTTTACTTCCATCCTTAATAACCTATCAGGTATATATATATCTGTGGCGTGCAAATCTGCACGGTTTTGGGGGGCGTTTTTTTGTACTGTTTGGGGCGTTTCGTGCAATTCTGCACGGTGGGTGTGCAATTCTGCACGTTTCTGCGTTTTTCGTACTGTTTGGGGCGTTTCGTGCAATTCTGCACGCTCCACAGGAAAGAGCGCAAAATGCCCGTCCTGGCGGCCTTTTTTGAGCACGCCTGCCCGGATCAGATCGCTTATCCATCGGCGCACGGTAGAGGCGTTCACGCCATATTCGGCCTCGAAATAAGCGGGCCGGGCGCGGCAATACCCACGGTCGGCAGCAAGTTCGCAGATGTCGGTAAAGAGGTTACGCGCGGACGGGTTGATGTCCTTTCGCTTGCGTACGGCGCGGGCAAGCCGCATGAGTTGTTTATACCGTTCAGACATACTTCGTCTCAATTGGTGGGTTGTGGGGATGCAGGTTGCAGGGATGCTTCCCGTTCTTCGTTCACAGCGAATCTTTCGCTGTGAGTGCGGGCAAGGACGGTCTTTATGTGCAGGTCCAGCAGCGCGGCGGCCTGCTCCATGTCATGCGCTGAGGGGCGCGGGGGAAGGGCACCGTAGGCCATCGCCATCGTGCGTTCCAGCTCGGTCATCTGGCGGCGTACGCGGCACCACTCCAGCAGCACGTCGGGCGCTTCGTTGCGGCGGATCTGGGCACGCCGCCGCCGCTGCTTCACCGACTGCAAAAGCGGTGTGCTATGCCGCTGGATACCGAAGGCGGCAAGGGCATCGGCGAACGAGTAGCCGTAGGCATGGACAAGAAGCCCAACCCCGTCGCCCTTCGCGCCGCACGCGAAGCATTTGTAATACCCGCTCTCCCCGCCATCGCGTACGGAAAAGCTCTTGCCAGAATCGCCATCGTCGCAAAACGGACACGAATGGCGTTTGCCGGGCGCAAGGCGGGTGATGGAGGAAAGCGTGTTCATTCGAACAAACTCCCCTGCACCGCAGGCGATGGATCGGCGGCGGGTGCGGGTGCCCGCTCGTACAGGTGGCAGGTCTTGTTGTAGGGACCGCTTTTGACGGTGGCCTGCAGTTTGAGAAGCCGCCCCTCGGTGGCGAGGTTCGTGATGGCGCGGCGTATCGAGGTGATGGGGGCGCGTGTCTCTAAGGCGTAGAAGACATCCCACGGCGTGCGGGGCGCACCGTCCTGCATCAACGCCCATACCATGTCCTCTTGCCGCTCGGCCTGCGCTTCGGCCTGCTCAAGCGCTGCGCTGGAAAGGGCGGTGGTGTTATGGTGGCGCGTGGGGTAGCTCATGCCGCCCCCCTGGCTTTCAGGGCGTCGATGGCCTCCTGCAATTGCCCCATCGAGAGAAGCTCCGGGGCCTTCTCAAACCGGGCGTATGCTGCCTTAATGACTTGCTCCTTATCGTACCCGGCCTTTCGGCCTGCCGCGTACAGATCGCGTACAGAAAGCTCATTGCCTTCCGGGTAGGTGTTGGCGAGGTGTGGATTCGTCACAGATCCGCCACCATCTCCGTGCTGCTGCGGCAAGAACTGGCGGGGCACGGCGGGCGTTGCCTCAAACCGCCCGTACTGGTTGAGCGCCACCCATTGTTCGGGCAGTTCGTACAGATACCGCCCGATGCCGAGGGCGCTACCGGCGCGTTTCAGGGCGTTAGACAAACCACCCTTCACGGCTTCGATGTCGGTGTTCTCGGCCCCATCTTCGCGCCATACCCACTCGCCCTCCTCGTTGCGGAAATAGATCCGGCAGATAACGCCGCCATCGGGGCCTGCTCGGTATTCGTTTTTCCATCCACCGGGCGTAAAGACTTCATCCAGTCGCGCCTGAATAGCGCGGGCGGTGACGTAGGCAGCGGCAAGGCCCTTCTTTTTATCCTTCGTCGTGGCGATGGGCTTCCATTCCAAGTCGCTTGCCTCGAAATAGTCGGTTAGGCGTTTCCAGTTGATAGCCATTATGCCGCCTCCTGAATGTCTAAGATGGCCTCCACGCGCCGTTCCAGCGATGCACTCGTGGCGTACGACGCACCGGCCCATGCCCACGAAAGGTTATTGGCAAGGTCGTAATACCCTTGTTCGTCAAGGAAGTCGCGCAGCGTCGCTATGTCGGTGTAGTCGGCCTGGCGTATCATCGTCCACACGGCGTGTTCTGCGGCCTTGCGGGTTTCGGTTAGGGGATAGGTTATCATCGCTGCATCAGTAGGAGGGTGAGCAGAAGGGCAGCGACCACGAACACAATGCGCAGGATGGTTTTCGCCGCCACGCCTGCGGATTCAAATTCGTAGCTGCCGGTGCGCTGGTTGTGCCTCATCTCCTCACCTCCACACGCGCCTGTGCCCCGTCGCCGGAAAGGTCGGGGTAGCCTTGCAAGGCATTGCCCTCGGCCCTTGCGTTGGCGGCGGCTTCAAGGATGCGGTCCACGGCGGTGTCAATAAACCGCGTGTCGCCGTCCCGGTGGGCCTCTGAAAGCATCGCGGCGGCTTCGACCAGTTCGCGGATTTCGTCGGAGATGTCGCCGTTGGCGCGTCCGTCCCGGCGCTCAATCTGCAACGTGCCGGGCAGCACGGGGCGCACAAACGACGTGTAGCCCTCTGCCAGCGACCGCATAAGCAGCAGCATCGGCACGCGGGCGTATTTGCGGGATTCGGGGTAGTGCCGCCCACTGAGCCAGGAGTAGATGGTAGACGAGGCGTGTTCATACGACGCCGTGGGGAGAATCCAGCCTTTGATGACCTGCACCGGGTCTTCCCCGCGCTGGCGTATTTCATCTGCTAAGGCCACGAGGCAGCGGTGAAAGCCCACTTCGGGCGTAAGGGTCTGTAAATCAGGTGTTTGCATTCTAGCGCAAGGGCAGTTAGAATTGAGATAGACCATGTTTGAGGGAGTGAGGGGTTAGCAACATGGCGGCTATGGGGATAGCGTGAAGCGTGAAGCGGGTGGTAGGGTGTTCTTTGAAATTGGTGGCGCGGGACGTTGGGATTAAAAACCCACTTTGTTTTGCATCACCTGTAACACTGTTTAAGTGTCCGTCCCGCGCCGATTGCCCTCGGCTGCTTTCCAGCGTCCATGCTCCCACTCAAGGCGCAGTGTGGACGCCTCGGCACACACCGGGGCAAAGTCAGAATGTCAAATAGCGTATGCTATGGGCGTAGCGGCGGGGCTCGAACCCGCATAACCTTCTCACAGGGTCAACCCGTCCAACCGGGTCGCTACGCGGGGCACCAAGGCAGGAATCCGCCTATCAGGAGAGAGGTGCCCGTGCAGGGTATCACCCAACGCCCTGCATTTCCTCCACAAGCGCTTCAATCTGCGCCTGAATCTGGTTTAGTTCGCGCTCCTGCTCCTCGTCAAGGCCGCTGCGGGAGGCATAGAGCCCTTGCATGTCGAGCAGTTGGTTTTCACGGCGTTCAAGGCGCGCAAGGCGGCTTGCCTGCTGCCATGTGGGAGAGTGGCTATACATGGCTTGCCTCCTCCAAATAAGCTATGGCGTCCTCATTGGAGTCGTAGAAGTGGCTCGCCGCCTCATCACCCAGGATCAAGCGTCCGATGAGATACGAGTGCATCTTCACCTCTAAAATACGCGGGTCTTTGAGCGCGGCCAGATGCTCGGCCCATCCCGCAATGCAGTGCGTTGTCCCGCAGGCTTCGACGGGTTTGGCGACGCCGTTTTTCCACTCGCTGTCGCTGTGCCATTCGCCCATTTCGAGGCGTTCGGGGTGCGCAAGCACTACGCCTGCCACCTCGCTTAGGGATACAAGGCCACGCATCCACTCTCGGTTGGGAATTTCGGCCCCGCGAAGGTCGGCCTCGCTAAGGTTGGCCTCGCTAAGGTCGGCCCCGCCAAGGTCGGCCCAGCTAAGGTTGGCCCAGCTAAGGTTGGCCCAGCTAAGGTCGGCCCCGCGAAGGTTGGCCCCGCTAAGGTTGGCCCCGCTAAGGTTGGCCCAGCTAAGGTTGGCCCAGCTAAGGTTGGGCTTTTCTGCCTCACCGCGTCGCCATGCGGCGTGCTGCTGTACGAGGGCCAATGCTTTTTTTGTAGCCATTACGCTGCCACCTCCGGGGCTTGCTTGGCGAGGCGTTCATTTGCCGCTCGCTCGTTCCGGCGATGCTTCACGAAATGCTCAACGGCCTGCACGTAGAAGTCCCCCTTGGAAACCTCCAGGTGCGCCGCTTCGATGCCAGCGTCACGCAAAAGCGGGAGCGGAAGTCGCAGCGAAGTTTGCTTAACGTTGCTCATTTTCTCACTTTGGTATATGTTGTAGAACTGGTACCAAAGGAAGTATAACTAATATCACTGATAGTGTCAATGCTATTAGTGACAAAAAGTACAAATTATGGCTGAACCACCCATCACCAATGCGGACCGTGTGCTTGAATATCTCGCAGAGTGCGGGGGAGATGCCCCAACGGGCGATATCAAGGCGGCACTGAGGGAAAGGACAGGAATGACAGGAGGGACAGTTGCGAACGAACTGTCCAAGCTCAAAGACCGTGGCTATGCGACGAACGCCGTCTTTGGGAGGTGGACGCTAACAGGGGAGGGGTGGGGCCAATTAAGAAGCCCCCAACCAGACAAGTTGATTGGGGGCGTAGGGGCGGTGGGTGAGCCTCAGTTATTTGATGAGCTACCCGCGCAATCGGAGGAGGCCGTCGGCTCCCACATACCAGGAGCCGGGCGGGATGTACTGCACATCACCTTCACGTTTGAGGGCGAGGCTATTCACCGGATCGCTTTTAGCGTTCGGGATCTGCCGGGGGCCTTGGTTGAGCGGCGGCTTGAGCTTGGCGTGAGCCAAGGATGAGGGCGGGTAGATCGCTGTTACGTGGGTTTCTGTGGGTTCAGGCATAGCTGCATGAGGGGGGGGGCTTTGGTGCCCCAGCGTTTGAGGGGTACGAGGTGCAACGACGCAGGAGACGAGGCGACGGGAAGCCCAAGAGGGGAAATCTTGTGAAATCCTGCGCGGGGATTACTACCTAAGAAATTAAGGTGCCACCGCGCAAGTAAACGGTGTGTAACATTGGCGTAACGTCACCCGCATGGGGGCGCTCCTGCCCCACTTGAACATATCCTATATAGCGTTGTACATTAGGTAAGCCCTCCAAAATGGAGAGATAGCGGAGGGCTTCATAGAAAGTTTTGCCCGGGTCTGCTCTGCGTTATGCAGGTGGCAGGCGCGGGCTTTTTGCGTTTATACGTTTTTGCCAGCCGCTATGCCCGACGATCCGTTGCACGAAAAAGTGAGGGAGATAGACCGGCGCAGTCAGCAGAATTTCGACACGCTGTTTGTCTCGACGCCCGAAACGCCCTCGATGGTTGACACGCTCCGCACGATGCGCTCGGACGTGCAGCGAACAAATGAGGGCCTAAAAACCGTGGACACGAAAGTTACCAACATCACCACGATTCTCGACGATAAAACGGGGCAGCGGATGCGATTTTGGGGGCAGGTCATTACCGCCCTTATGTCTGCCGCTGCCGCCCTCGGGGTTGCTTGGCTTGCGATGCGCGGTGGCTAAAAGCAAACAGGATACTCACGATAGAAAGCACCGCCGCGATGGCGGCAAGAATCACCATCAGCGCCCCTTCGAAGCGCACCGGAACCACGAACCGATGCCCCAGCGAATCAAACCGCACGGAATCCCGCTGCATCCAGCGCACGGTTTTGAGGATGGAATCCGCCTCGCTGTGCCCGGCCGCCGTGGCAATCCACCATGCCTCCTTGAGCGCGTCTTTGGCGTCGGTGTCCTCATGCTGATGCCAAAGCAAGATGCCCAGGTGATGCAGGTAGAGCGCCTGCTGGGTGTCGGGCATCACCCCGACGAACGGGCGAGTGGCCCGGTAGAGTGCCCCCGCGCCGTCTCTGACGGAATCCGCATACAGGAGCGCCCCAAGCCGCCAGATGAGTTTGCCGACCGCCGCGCTGTCGGTGCGCGTCTCGGGAGGGTACACCGCAAACTGTTCCACCGAACGCCAAAGCAGGGCGCGGGCCGAGTCCTGGTGCCCGCCCTCCCATAACTCATAACTCGCCACGTTGAGGCCCTGGTAGTCCGGCGCGGCACTTTCGCACGAAGCAAGCATGAGCAAGAAGACAAGGATTGCCCACCCGGACCAAAGCCTGGAACGCATAGCGGATGCACTGGAAGGCATTTTAGATTTGATGCGGCAAGTGATAGCGGAAAGCGCCCCGTTCCCCGAGACGCAGGAAGGCGAAGGGGAAGGGCCGGGAGGCGATCCGGGAGAGAATCCGCCGCCCTCGGGGCCGTAAAGGCATCTAAGAAAAGCCGCTTTGGGGATAGCGCGTTAGCTACTCAAAGGTAAGCAACGCCTAACATATAAGTTTCAACCATTACAAATCGTAACGCGATGGCAGAACTACCACAATGGACCGACGCGATGGAGGAGCGCCTTCAATACGCCTACGACGTACTTGCAGGCAACCCGACGCGTACCAACCGAAACACCTTCCGACGTTTCGTTGCAGCGGCGCAGGTGATTGAGGATGCGCTCACACATCCGAGGTTCGCGGACCTTATAGCGAACGCCGACTATATTGACTTTATTGGGCATGTCCGCAACTGTGCGGATTCACTCGACGGCACCGACTCCCTGCCAGACTTGGCATTGATGGAGGGCGCGGCACGGTACGGGAGGGCGGTGCTAACACGGCTTGGCCCCGTGCCCGAACCCGAAGTGACGCTGGAGAGCCTTGCCGCCGAGATTGAGGCGATCAAGGCGCGGCTAGATGGTGGGGGGCTGTAGAGATGCTGAGGAAAATTGAGATTTGCGTTTTAGTGGCAGGCATGGCGGTGCTGTGCGCTGCCATCGTCGCCTATGCTGGAGGTGGCATTATCGCAAGCTGTATCGGATGGTCCTTAACCATCACGGGAGGCACGGTGGTGATGCAGAGCGAACCCATCGCCCGCATGATAGCGCGTTACCGGGGCGTCGAAGGATGAGCGCATACGAAGACCTAATGCAAGCCGTCAAGGAGTTCAGCAGCACGCCCCGCGTGTTTGGCTATGCCATTGCGACAGATGCTTACCGAAAGCTCCGACAGGAGATTGCCGTGCGGTCGCCCGCCCTTGGCCCGCTTGCGCACAACGCCGCGCCTCCGATATTCGGGACGCCAATGGTTGAGGATGACGAACTGCAAGATGGTGTGTGCTATGCGTTTTTGAGCCGGGACGCATGGAGGACCTATATGGAATGGCGAAGCGGACCGAAGCACCTGCGCTTGAGATGGCAGGCGGTTATTGACCCCGAACTCGTCATGCAAGCCGACATCCGCAGCCTCATTGACAGATCATGAGCGAACGCCCCCAGCCATACCGCACCGCCAAGATGCCCGCGTTTAACGACGTGGCGAATCTGCCGCCCGTGGACGACCTTCCGCATGAGGGCTTCACGCCTGCGGACATCGAGCGCTTCAACGAGCGGGCGTCGAAACGCGATGACGTGCTGCTCAGGCTCGACGCGCCGCCCCGCATCATTCAGGGCGTGCGGTGGCTCGTGGGTTACGCGAAGGATAATGTAGAACTAAAAGACGTGGCACGGCTCGCGCTTTGGCTTGCGCTTGAACTGCTACAGGACCCCGAAATCCGGCTAAAGGAAGACGAAGAATGAAATCCCTCCTACGCTCCCGCAAAGTCCTGCTCGCTGTGCTCGGTGTCGTACAGACGCTTGTACTGCACTACCTCGATTTGCCTACTGAGGTATGGGCATCCATCAACGCGCTGCTACTTGCTGTGATTGGCGGCATTGCCATTGAGGACGCCGCCACGAAGAAGGCGGGGCAGACGCCGGGGGGCGGGGCATGATAGAAATACTGTTTGCCGCCATCGGCGCTACGCTGCTTCTCAACATCGCCGGATGGTCGGTGGTGATGTACGTTCTGTTTAAGCGCGCAGAAGGATGAACCCTGACCGCCTCATAGCAACACTCCAGCGTGACGAGGGCTTTCGCTCGCGTCCGTACGCGGACACCGTGGGCGCTCAAACCATCGGCTACGGGCGCAACCTCGACGCGAAAGGCATCAGCCAAAAGGAGGCGGCGTACCTCCTTGAGTCCGACATCGAAGAAGCCGCCGCGCAGCTAGACAAGAACTTGCCGTGGTGGCGGGATCTCGACGCCCCGCGACAGGAGGTGCTTCTAAACATGGCGCTCAACATGGGAGCCGCCGCGCCGGGTAAGGGGCTGCTCTCCTTCAAAAACACGCTGGCCCATATCAAAGCCGGGCGCTTCACGAAGGCATCAAGGGGAATGCTCGCCTCCAAATGGGCACGGCAGGTCAAGGGCCGGGCGCGGCGGCTTGCGCTCGTGATGCAGACCGGGAGCCCGGTGCATTTTGGCGTTCGGTATAAAGCAGATGGGGAGACATGAAAACCATCACCAACATACCAACCCTGCTGTGTTTCGTGCTACTGTTCCTATTCATGGCAGTAGCATCATGCAACGTGGGCGCATTTGCGCAGACCGTCACCGTCACGCTCGACGCCGCCACCGACACGCTGGCCATCTACGACGCGCCGCCCGATCTGGTTGTCGAGTTTCGCACCACGGAGCCACAGGCCCGCACGCTCGCCTACACCAACGCCAGCTTGCAGGCGGCGATCGACCTCTGCGCACCGGATACGACCGGGCTGCTGGATGAGGAGGGGTGTACGTTCGACATTTGCAACCCCGAAGGCGAACGCTTTGACAGCGTGTACGTGGACGTCACCGGCTTCTTGCCTAGGACCGTCGTTGTGGGGGATGGCGTGGCATGGCGTCAGTCGTGCCCGGTGACAGTAGGCCCGGAGAATTACGGCGAAGGCATTGACTTCGACGCGCAGAATGAGGTGTATTGGCTGGCATTCAACCCGCGTTCAGCGCCGAGCGGAAACGCTCGGGCCGACACCTTCCGCCATGCCTTCAATCGCATCTACTTTGAGGACTATTGCACGCTTGATCGGTGGCTATCCACGCCGAACGATGGCGACGATAGCGCCGCCTCGTGGGTATGGAAAAACTGCACGGCATCGGGCGAAGGGCAATACCGGGGCATTCAGTTCCGGTCCTACGACGATGCCAAAGGCACGCCCTGGGTAATCGAGGGCCTGCACATCTCCGGCATGAACGGCGGGCATGTAACGGTAGGCAAAGACGCGCCCGTCACCATCCGAAACAGCACGTTTGAATGCCTTGGCTACTGCATGAACGTCGGTAGCGGCGAACTGGACCTCACGTTTGAGGACGTCCACGCGACCGGCTACCTGCCGGAAGGATGGAACGCGGAGGACACCTGCTCGGGGGCACGCCACAAGTTCTATTTCGCCTCCGACACCGACCTTACTACCACGAATAGCACGTTCTCGATGGGGCCGCAGGCGGAGTGCCACCTATACAGCAAGCCCCGGTGGCTCCTGCGTACGTTTGGCGAGGCGGGCGATGATAGGTGGCAGCGGCACACAAACGCCCGTTTCGGGGCGGGGCAGATCCTTGCCAAGAACTTCTTCTGCCTGGATTGCACGTTCACGGGCGACATTCTTCTAGGCGTAGGCGGACACCTCGACATCGAGAACAGCGCCGCCGATACCCTGCGCATCACGAGCGACCTATACCGCACGGACGGCGCGTTTGCCCAGTGGCGTATCGGGGGCAGCGTGTTTCAAAAGGTGGACTTCCGCCTGCATGGCACCCGTGCCCAACGGGAGGTCAAGGTTATGAATAGCCGGTTCGGGCAGTTCGTGCTCTCGAAATCCGCACCGGGCAACGTGTACGCGGCACGCCTGACGGTTCTCGGATCGTATATCAAAGAGAACGGGAAGCCGGAGAAGCGCCTTTTTAGCACCAATAAAGACGCCTACCTGTGGCTCCGTGCGTCGGACCTGCGGGGCAGCGGGGTGATGTCCAGGGGGTTCACGGTGGACGCGGAATCTACGACGTTTAATGGAATCCCGGTAGAATAGAAAAACCGCCACGTAGTCTGCGGGGCGGGTGTTCTTTGAAATGTTGCAAAAGTGTTGCAAAGCAAAAAGGGATGCAGGTAAGCCGCTACATCACATCAACACGGCCCGTATCCCTATCGTGCGTGCGTATATTGTGACAAAGCAGATGACGGCAGGACAGGTGGTAGGCGTGGATAATGCGTATATAATAGGCGTATATGGCTGTATGTAGGAACGACGGTTGTGACAAACCACGTGTCGCACCAAAAGCGTCGATTCTGGCACGCTAGGGGCTGTTTTCAATGATTGGTAACGAAGGTTATCAAACGTTGGGCACTCCTATTTAAGCGAAGCGGTGCGTTGATGCGTAGCGGTGCGATTCAGAGCGGTGTGGTACATGGTGCATACGTATAGCCACGCCAGCTGGTGCAAGGCTGCGGCCTTAGTGGCACGGCGTGGCCTGCGGCCTGCCTGACCGTGCGTTCCAGGCAGCACGTAGCCCGAAGGTTTTTCAACGAAAAAAAGAGGGGTGCCACCCCCATGCAAGAGGGCGGGGCGTTCTGACATTAAGCCCTTTTATACCCTCGTGCCGTTTTTACCTTTGCCCTCGTTCACCCTACTGCTGTTTTTAACTTCCTGCAATCCTTGTTTTCATCCGTGGTGGTTTTGCGTGTCAGGAGATAGGAGTTGTGATAGTTGGTATGGGTGGAGGGTCGTGGTGGGTGGCATCGTGTGGGGGGTAGTCCTTGAGGGCTGGTGGCGCAGCATGGCTATCGCCTACGGCTATCGCCTGCTGCGGAGAGCGTAGCGTCATCCCTTAAGGTATAGAACGTATCGTGTGTGCGCGTACGCGTATATCGTGCGTGTGCGTGCGCAGGGGAGCAACACTTTTGTGACATTTGTAACACAGTTGTAACGTAGATACCAACAACAACAAAAGAGGGTGGGCTTATGAAGGACATGGTGAGGTCAGGTTGGTTTGTTTCTCTTGTTGCCGGGTGCGTAGTCGCCTTGGGGGCGGGGGCGTGTTATGTGGGGGGGCACGTATTTATGGCGGCGCTGGCGCAGGCGCTGGGCGGCTCTGTCCGTGCGCATCCTTTTGTGCTGGTGTTGGTGCTTAAGGTGATGCTTGGCGCGGCGGTAGGGTGGCTCCTGTGGCTTATGACCGGGTTGGTGCGCATGGTCTACGAATGTGCGCACTACCATGTCGAGGGTTATAGGAACCACCACGCGCCTGGGGTGACATACACAGCAACACGAGACTTAAACAGAGGGCGCAATGAATGAATTATTTAAGGCTGCGGTGAAGGGGATTCACGGCAAGGGGAAAGTGGTTGATAAGGTTTTTTTGCAGGGTGAGGTTGTGGACGGGTACATCACCCTGGGGGAGTCCCGATGGACGGCTACGGGTTTGACGCCGACACGCCGCTTGTCTCTATGCTTGGGCTCTGCCCGTGCTTCGACCCGTCGGGACCGGAGCGCTGCCTGCAAGCCGTACTCCGCCATGCGGTGCGCTTGTCTCTGTCCGAGACCGAGCTTTCCGTGGGGACGCTCATTCGTTCGAACGACGCCTACTACCTCGCCGCGCTAATCCTTGACCGGGAAGGGTACCTGGGTCACGGCACGTCGATTGGCAGCGCATGGGCAGAGCCGGAGGGCATCTTGCTCTACAACACGCTTGTCTGGAACGGGTTGTGGCAGGCCCATGACCTACCTGACCATGATACTTCCATCCATAAATGAACGTGCCCATGAATGAGCTTCCTCCCATTGCAACGATAAGGCCGCTGCCTGTGAGCGAGGTGCGGCGCTATGCGGCGCTGCTAGGGTTTGCAGACGAAGAGGTGGACCTGTGGCGCGTCTCGCGTGATGACACGTGGGCGCGTGCGCTTCGGCGCGTGATGACGTTTATGCGCCTGATGTGGCTCCAGCAAGACCCACCCTACTCGCTCCGCGACTTCGACACGCCCGAACGGCTCGCCTACATCACACGCCTTTTGGGTTCTAAGAAGCCCTCCGCGACAAAGAGGCGGCTCTTTTTTCAGCAGTTTCGCTCAAAGAGTTACTACAACCGGATTGTTATGGCTTCCCTTAACGACGCCCTCGAGCGGGCAGGTATGGATGATGATTTCTTCGCGGGCGAACTCCGCGAGTCGATTGTAGATGCCAAGGGCAAGGATAAGGTGCCGGGCCTCAAGCTGCTCAAGGAGGTGCGCGAGCACTCCGACCGGGGCATCGAGGAGGATTATTCCAAGTACCTGCCGGGCGGGGCGCTCCCTGCCATTGAAGATGCTTCCTTTGAGGATTCCCTTGACGAATCTCTGCTTCCTGCACACGTAGACGAGGCCGACGATGAATATTAGAGGTTTTCCCCCTGAGAACGAACACATGCTGCGCCCGACATGAGCGTTGACACCTTCCGCAATAGCCCCCGCTACGCCGCCGACATCAAGCGGTTTTGCACAAGCCTTCGTGCGTTCATGAAGGTGATGTTTCCGCACGCCTTCACGCTGCCGGAGAGCCCCATCCATGCGGAGTTTGACAAACTCGCCACCGACACCACGCTCAAACATGGGGTGATTGAGGTGTTCCGCGAGTCGGGGAAATGCCTCGCTGCCGGAACGGAGGTATTGATGAGCGATGGTACGCGAAAGCTCATCGAGGACATCGCTGTAGGGGACTACATCCTCAGTTACGATGTGGGGGCGGGTTGTTTTGCCACGTCAGATATGATCGTCGGAAAGGTTCATTCTGGCCCGAAGCGCTGCCTGCGCGTCACCACGGCAAGCGGCAAGCGGGTCACATTGACCCCCGAGCATAAGGTTCTGACCTTTGATGGGTGGAAGATAGCAGGCGAGTTGACCCTAAAAGACCGCATCGCATCGCCTCGCCAAAGCGAAAGGTATATGCCCCCCTTGTCTGATTCCTCGGTAAGCGACGAAGAAGTACGCCTCCTAGCATACATGATTGCGGAGGGGAATACCACCACGTATGCACAGAAGGATAAAGCGCGCCTCACGCAGGACGGGAACCCGCGCAAGCGCTCAACGAACTGCACCTTCACCAATACAGACTCGGTTATTCGTGAGGATTTCTGTCGGTGTGCCGAAGCGATGGGGTTCCGGGTGCGCAAAAGAAACAAGACGGCCTTTGGGCTTTCCGCTCCGCAAGGCACGCCCCGCAAAGACGGCCCCCGCACATGGGCGCGAAAGCATGGGCTTGCTGGCAAAATGGCTCCTGAAAAGCGGGTGCCGGAATGGGTTTTCCGCCTCGGGAGGCGGAAAACCTGGATGTTTCTTGCCGCGATGATTGACACCGATGGATGGGTGACGACCGCTAAGGCTGAGGTTGGTATCACGCTCGCCAGCGAGGGGCTCATTGACGACCTCATGTACCTGTTTATGTCGGTTGGGGTTGTAACCAAAAAGCGGAAGCGCAGCAACAAGTTTGCGGGGGCGTGGGATCTGACCATCGACAAATCATATCTTTTTCGCGCAGCCCAGCGCCTGCCACTTCTGCTAAAAAAAGAGCGCGTGCGCGTTGCGGCAGAAAAGACCTCGCACGGACTGCTTGACACATATCCGCAGAAAATAGCACGCATGCGGACGAAAACGTGGGGGGCCTACCGCAGGGCAGGTGTTCCTATTGCGGCAAATAAAGTGCACGCCATTACCCGCCCGAAGATGCAGGCGATGCTGGCGTTTGATCGGGTACCTGAATGGGAGCATCTTGAGCAAGCGGGCGTGTTCTGGGATCGGATTAAGAAGATAGAGGCTGTTGGCATTCGTGACACCTACGACGTGCAGGTGCTGTGCAACAAAAACCTCGTCACGAACGGTCTCGTTACCCATAACTCGACGTTCTTTGCCATCGGGCTCCCCCTCTGGCACCGCTTCTGCGAGCCCATCGTGCGGTGGGTGCAGGCGGACGGCGACTGGCCCGCTACCTTCAACGAGGTGCAAGCCATCCTGCGGCGCACCGAGAGCGCGACGTTTACCGTGGTACGATCCAAAAGCCTTAAGGAAGCCAAACGCCGCCTCCGCGCCGTCGGGCTCATCCTCGGCTCGCCCGTCCACCGCTCGATGAAACAGGAGGTTATCCAAGGGCGCAGGACCTTTGCGCTCTACTTCGGCGATTGGTCCACGATGTTTGAGAGCGCCACGCAGGAGGAACTACGCATGCGCGACGGGTCGGTATGGACGGCGATGGGGGCGGACCAGCAGGGACACGGCTTGCAGGAGGACTTCCTGCGCATCACGCTTGCCTTGAACGACGACCCCGAGACGGAGAAGAATACCCGCACGCTCGCCACGATGGAAAACAACCTCGACACGTTTATGAACGGGCTCTATGCGGGGCTCGCCCCACGGGGCAGGGCCTATTCGCTGGGGACGCCGATTGTCGAAGGGTGCCAGATACGGGTGTTGCGCGACCTTGCCGCGACGATGCCCCGCTGGCAGTACCGCCACTACCCACTGCTCGTGCCGGATGCGGATGCAGGTCCGCATGGCTACCGCAGCGTGTGGCCCGAGAAGTACGGCGTAGACGAGGTGCTTGCCGAGAAAGATGCGATGGCGGCGCAGGGCAAGGTGTACCTGTGGTATCAGAAATACCAGTGCGAAATAAGGGGGCGTGAAAACCAACTCTTCACCGAGCAGGATATTATGCTCTACCGGGGTGGGCTAAAGAGGGGGCGCTCGGGCGAGTGGTTCCTTGAAATTACGCATACCGGCTCCTACGCGCACCGCGCCCAGGGAGCGCCCTTCCCCCTCGTGGTGCCCGAGACGGTGCCGGTGAACCTCTTTGCCGGGCATGACCCGGCCTCGGGGGTGGGCGGCGACGAGGCGGTGTACCTGGTCCGCGCCTACGACGCGACGGGCAAGACGGCGTGGGACGGGCGGCACTTTGTGGTGGACTACACAGCGAGTAACACGGCGTCGGTGCCCACGCAGTGCCAGTGGGTGCTGGACGACTACGACAAACGCCGCCCCAAGGCCACCTGCGTCGAAGGGGCGTTCTTTGACGAGTCGATGCAGACGGTGATGCAGACCGAGACCTCGGTGCGCGGGGCCTATCCCAACATTACCAAAATCACGCCGCGCATGGGCAAGGGCAAGCGCTACATGCAGGAGGTGCAGGGAGCATTCAAAGGCCACCGCGTCTTTGTGCGCCCCGAACACACGGCGCTCATTGACGAAGCCCTCACGTTCAACATCACGCGCAAAGACAACAAGGACGACCACCTGGACGGGTTTTGGCTTTCGACCAAGGAGAACTGGCCGCCCTCACACACGCTCTCGGACCTGGGCCCCGCCCCGCCCGCCGCCACGCCCCACGAAACCTACCTCGCCTATGCCCAAGGCACCTTCGCTTCGCGCCGCACGGGCGCACTCAATAACGACTGGCAAACAAGCTAATGAATAACCTCAAACGGTGACAGAGGTGACAGAGATGACAGAGATGGAACCCGCGCTTGTTGAGCGCTCCTATACCGGACCCGTTCCTGATGGATACGATACGTTCTTCGTCATAGATGGCTTTTACCAGTGGCGCGTTTCTGCCGCGTCACGCCGCGCCATACTCATTGGCACCGGCCCACGCACAAATGGTGAACCGCCACGATATGATGACAAAGGGTGGCGGGTGCCGGAAGCCGATGACCCACCCATTCCCGATAGCGTACGAGGCACGTATGTCTATACGGACAGGTGGCAATCCTCCGCGGATCTACTAACGGAGGGCGGATGCTTTATGACTTCAAACGGAGACGCAATGCCGATGAATAACCACGAACTCTACCACCCCTCCGAACTCCCATCGCCCCACGGGACGCCCCACGGGACGCCCCAAGGGACACCTGTCCCGCGCAGCGCCACCCGCGAGGTGGAGGCCACCTACGTGGTGGAGGGCTACACAGAGGAGGCGGCCCTGACGAGGGATGAGGCCGAGCGCATCCTGCGGGCCGCCCGCCGCGCCAAGGCGCTTGGCAAGGGTAAGGGCCGCTTTGGTGGGTATTTCCCCCGGAAGGGCGCACTCCGCGTGCAAACATCGGCCTTTGACAGGGAGTATTGAATCCTTCTGCGATAATTGGTACATTGGTCTATAACACCTAGTCCGTGCCTACGGGCGGGGTGAACATCAGACATCGCGCTTGGCGCATCGGAGCACGCTTCTTGGCGGCTTCTTGCCTGCCTCCCTCGTTTGGGGGAGTCATGGTGAGGAGCCGCCTTTTTTGTTTACGGGATTTTTTGGGCCCGTTGTGGGCAAAAGACCGCACGCTGCATGGCACTGGTTCAATCCTTCGACCTAGACACCGGGAAACGCCGGGAAGGCGAGGGGCATGGTGCGTCCGGTGCGTACGGCGCGGATGGACAGCCCGAAGCGCTCAAAAAAGCCGCCCGCCTCACCGAAGACCTCTTTGCCGAATATGCCCGGCAGCAGAGCGTATGGGCCGAGCAGGGAATCAAGAACGAGGAGATGCGGCAGAACGTCGTGTTTACGCTTGCGCAGTCCTCAACCATTCAGGCGCGGGGCCTTGCGCCCGTTGCCATCCCCCTGTGGCACCAGATTGAAGAACAGGCGGTGGCGATGCTCTGCGCCCGCACCCCGCGCTTTCAGGCCGTCGGAGTGGAAGCCTCCGACGCGACGGTGGCGGCGCTCTATAGCGACGTGATGACCCACATCTGGCGGCGCTCGTCGGGTGATGGGCTCCTGCGGCGGCTCGTCAAAGACGAGGCAACCCCCGGACGGGGCGTGTTCTACGTCTACGCCGACTTCGCCGCCGACGGGGGCGCGGGCGAAATCATGCTCGACGTGCTGGACCCGCTTGAAGTGTTTCCTGACCCCGCCTCGCGCAAGAAAGATTGGTCTGACGCCGCCCACATCCTCGTGGTGCGCGAGATGACCCGCGAGCAGCTTGAGACGGCCTACCCCGAAAAGAAAGACCTCATCGCCTCGCTCAAGATGTCCTCGGGCGCGGGCGGGGCCTACGGATATGCGGGCACCTCCTACGGCGCTCGCAGCCGGGGCGAGGGGCAGGTGGTGGGCTACGGACAGCAAGGCATAAGCCGCGCCGGAGACACCTACGTCATCGCCGAGCGCTACAGCCGCGTCCGCGTCCGCCACATCGAAGCCACCGAACCCGACCCTGCCTCCGCAAGGGGTACGCGCACGCGCCTTCTGCCCAACGACGAAAATCACACCGTCATCGGACCCGCGCCCTACGCCGCCTACCTTCAGGAACCCGCCTACGAAATCCGCTACGCTTTGCCGGGGGGAACCCCTGGCCGTTCTATATGGGCGGTCAGTGACAGCGAAGTGGCGTTCTACGAAGACCTCCAGATGCAGTACGGCGACATTCGCTCGGCAGCCGGGACGATGGTGGAGATTGCGGCGGGCCAGATGCAATTGATTAGCGGGGTGGAGGTGCCTGCGCTGTCCGTGATTGCCACACTCTACCGCCGCACCAAGGCCGCCGCCATCGGCGCAGGGGTGATTCGCGCACGCACACGCACCGAGAAGCGCGTGCAGGTGACGTGCTCGGCCGGCCTCGCGGCGCTACATCAGTACGTGCTCCCCACGGCGACCTATCCGCTCTGCCCGTACCACACGCAGCACGAGCGCAACCCCTACCCGACCTCGGTAGCGACGAAGTGCCGCCCGATGATTGAGCTTTACAACAAGAAGCAGCAGGGCATCATCGCCAACCTGACCGGCGCGATGGGGCAGACGTGGTGGGCCAAGGCCGGAACGCTGGAGGTGAACGGTGGCAAGGAAGCCGTGGCGCAGCAAATCGCCAACCCCACCCCCAAGATTCTTGAATACACGGGCGATGCGCCGCCGATGCAGGCGCAGTACGTGCCCCTGGCGGCGCAGTTCTTCCAGAACCAGGACCGCCTCAAGGCGCAGCTTTTTGAAACGACGGGTTTTTACCCGGTCATGCAGGGCGACCAAAGCCAGCGCCCCGAGCGCGAGACGTGGAAAGGGACGCTGCACTACGACGAGACGGCGCAGCGCCGCACGCGGCAGCAGCAAAACGACCTCTACGACACGCTGAACCTTGCCGGGACGGTGGTGGCAGACCTCATCCCCTACGTCTACCGTCGCCCGAAGGTGCTACGCCTCTTTGACGCGGACAAGCAGGCCGAAGTCGCCAAAGAAATCAACCGCCCCCTCTACAACTCCTACGGCGAGGTAGTGGGGCTCATCGATGACGTGACCACCGCCCGCTACGACCTTTACGTGCAATCGGGCTCGACCCTGCCCGAGAATCGCACCGCCCGCTACATGGCGCAGCTTGAACTACTCCAGGTGCTTGCGCCGTTCGGCCCGGCAGCGGCAGGCATCGTGCTCCCCGAAATCCTCCGCAACGCCGAAATCCCGCATTGGGAAGACCGCCTCGCGGACTACTACACACAGGCCGACCTCGCCGCCCAACTCCAGGCCGCGCAGGAGCGCATCAAAGCGCTTGAGGGCGACCAGCAAACCGCCGACCGCGAACTGCGCAACATGGACCGCAAGGTGGAGCGCGAAAAGGCCAAGGCGCAGATTTCCTCGACGGTGGCCCGCATGGACGAGGGCGTGAAGAAAGAAGCCGAACTGACCAAGCAGCGCATGGCAGACACCACGGGCGAAGTGGCGCAGCTACAGGCGCTTATTGACCAGATCGGACAGATGCAACCCCAGGGGCAACCCCAAGGACAACCCCAAGGGCAACCCCAAGGACAAGTAACAACCTAAAGACGACGATGGCACTATCAAGCGAACACACACCGGCACCGTCCATAGGTGGAGCGTCCACCGGACAAGCCGGAGACCATAGCCTCTCAGACGGCAACCCGTGGGGAAACCCCACAGGTAATCCTACGGGGAATCCTGCGGGAACCGCTGGGAGTGCGCCCCCCACAACCACCCCCCTTTCGTCACAGGCGGACAGTCAAGCGACAGTCCCAGCGGAGACTCAGAGACCGCAGGGGCGACCCGAAGGCGACCCCGACCCGGCAGCATGGAAGGCGGATGTACACGGTGGTGTATGGGGCGGCAAGCCCGCAACCGGCGCGGAGCAGGAACGTCCTGCCGCCGCACAGGCAACGGTTGCGGGAGAGGGAGCGGTGCAAGGACAACCCTACGCAGCCCCTCAAGACGCAGCACCCCCAAGCGGGCAACCGAACGGAACCACCGAAGGCGAGCCCAACGGAACCCGCGAGGGCGAGCCCGAAGGCAACCCTGACGGCAACCCGAACGGAACCGGTAGTGCCCCCGATGGGCAAGGCGAGCCCAGTATGCAATACTGGATGAGCCAGGCGCACAGCGCACAGGCCAAGCTCAAGAAACTTGAGCAACTAGAGCCGCTTGCCCGCCACATCGACAACCCGCACGTCCTTGCCGCGCTCGAAGCAGCGGTGCAAGGACAACCCTACGCAGCCCCGAACGGACAACCCTACGCCCCGAACGGGGTACCGAATCGGATACCGAATGGCAATGCGACCCCCGGCGACCCTGCACAGCAGCAGTCGGGACAGTACGGCCAAGCACCGGGATATGACATGGAGACGTTGCGTGCGGAGTTTGGCGAGAAAGGAGCGTCTGTTGTGGCGGCTATCCTCCAGCAAAACCAGGCCCTAGAGGCGCAGGTGCGCCAGTTTGGGGCCTTTGCCCAGGAGCAGCGACAGCAGGCCGAGCGGCAGCAGCAAGCCGCCCGCGCCCGCATGGAGCTTGCTGCCGAACTCAAGGAGGCCGGTGGCTCGGAAGCGATGGTGGAGGCCGCCCTGCGCGACCTGCGCGACCCGCAGATGAGCCGCGTCATCCGCCGCTACGGATGGGGTGGATGGGTTCATGCGCGGAAGCAGGCCCACACGCCCCCAAACGGGATACCAAACGGGAATCCAAGCGGGATACCGAACGGCAACCCGAACGGAACTCCAAGCGGGAATCCGAACCCCGCCCGGCAGGCCCCTGCAGCGTCTACCCAACACCGCCTGAACGAACCTCCACCCGGCAGCGCACACTACGTGCCTCCGGTGGCGGCGCAGTCTGCCCGGCAGACCTCCCGCGCCGACACCGATGAGATGGGCATTTTCTCGATGCCCACGCGCCCAAACGGGCTACAGGCCCGGTAGCGTCGTGCTTAGGGTGGTTCTCTGAGAACCTATCATGGCAACTTATACGCTCGGAACGAGCGGCGAACAGTTTAACCACCGCCGCGACTTCTACCCCCGCCCAAATAACATGGCGGAGCTTTATCCGTCAAGCACCCCCTTTCTCTCGCGCCTCTACCAGATGGGGCCGATTGACATTTCTGGACTCCCCGACCCCACGTACTCCATGTTTGAGTACGAAGCCGGGTGGCGATACCAGTATTTCAGCGTCAACGGCAGTCCGTCGGCGTGGTCCAACTCGGGCAACCCCGCCCACGCCTCCTACACCGATGTCACCATTGACGTAGACGGCATCACGGGCCTGCCCTCCTCGGTGGACTCGTCGTGGGTTGGCCTCCAGGTGTGGATCTACAACGAGGACCAGACGACCCTTAAGGGCGTCGCCCGCGTGCATTCGATTACCGACTCGGACACGCTCACGCTGCGCGGTATTGGTAATCCCACCGTCGCGGCGCAGACGATGACCGCCCTTGCCGACAACGACCACCTCCGCGTGGTTGCCACGGCGTACGGCGAGTCCTCGGAAAGCCCGGAGGCGAACAGCGAGGAACTGACCTCGGTGCGCAACTCCTGCCAGATTTCGCGCCTGAGCTACCAGGTCTCCACCATCGCCATGAAGGCGAACATGCGGGGCAACCCGAACGAACTGCTCCGGCAGCGCAAGAACAAGACGAACGAGTTTAAACTGCACGAGAGCAAGAAAATGCTCTACGGCTACCGCCTGAACGGTATTGGTGGCACGGCCTACGGCGCGAGTAGCAATGCGGATGCCACGACCGGCGACAGTCATATTGCCGACAGCGACTCCGATACCGTGCGGACCACGATGGGGCTGTTCTCGGCGATGCTGCGCTACGGCATCTCGGACGACACAAACTCGCAGCAGAACGTCTTCTCCCGCGTCTCGGCAAGCTACACCTACGACGACTTTGTGGACGACTCGGAAAAGATTTTCCAGTATTCCACCGATGGCGGCGTAAAGGTGGCCTACTGCGGCCCGACGGCGCTGAGTTTCTGGTCGAAGGTCGGGGCCGATGGGCTCAAAACCTCGGGCGGCAAGCGCGAGACGGTGATGCTCACCAACCCCGAAACCGACCGCTCCCTGGGGCTCAAGTTCCGCGAGTTGCACACGCCCCACGGCGTCGTTCAACTGGTGCGCGACGACGTGCTGCGCGGGACGCCGGAGACGGGCTGGATGTACATTATTGACGAAGGCAACATCGGCTTGGTGCAGTACGAGGCCGACATGTTCCGCCAGAACATCAAGACCGACAACGCCCCGAACTACCAGAAGGACGAGCTTTACGCCAACAACGGCCTCAAGCTCTGTCTGATCAAGAGCCACGCGCTCATCAAGTTCGCCTAAAGGAAATCCCCAAGGGACCCTCTTGGGAATCCGAAAGGCGTCTGTAATTGAATCAACCGGGGGCACAGCGTGCCCCCACATACCCATAGAATCATGGCATGGACCACAACCAGCGTACGGGGCTACGTTACCGGCTTTGAATCGCTCACCCTCGCAGACTCGGCGGGCGCGAATGTCACTACCGCCAACTCAACCACTCTCGGCGCACGAGAAGATCTCTCAAACCAGATTTTCACCGTCTACCTCACGGTGACGGAGACGTGCGCGGGTGATGGAGGGTTGGAGGTGGCGCTGCAAGCCTCACCCGATGGCACCAACTGGGCGACGATTGACACCACGAGCAGCATGGACCTTGACACCACGGGCACCAACAGTGCGACAGAAGACCTCGTGGCGACGAACGTGTGGGCTCCGTACTGGCGCTTGCAGGTGCTCTCTGATGGCACCGACACGCAGGACGATTGTACCGTCACCCTCGGCTACGCCGCCAAGCGCATCCTGCTCTAAGCACTTGCTCTAAGCACTTGCTTTAAGCACGCAAGCACTTTAGGCGCTGCGCCCCCTTGCAACCCAGCCGGGGGCACCAAGGCATTACGCCTGCCCCCGGCTTCTTCTTTGAGACATCATGGCTATTATTGACCAATCCACGGCCCAAACCCGCGTAGAGAACGAGGTGCGCCACCAGAGCGACCGGGGCTTTTGGCGCGACATCCTTGCCTCCATCGGCGTGGTGCTCTCCGGCACCGAAGGCGTCATTGACCTCGGCGGCGTTGCCGACAGTCTGGTGCTTGACGCCGACGGCGACACGACGATCAGCGCCCCCACCGACGACCAACTGGACGTAGAGGTGGGCGGGACGGACCTTGCCACCATCTACGGCGGCACCCACGCCCGCACGGCGTTTGTAAGCCCCAACCACATCGAGCCCGGCGGGGCCGTGGTGATGGGCTCCGACTTCCATGAGAAAGCCTTCGATGAGACCAACGAGCAGTGGATTCTCAACAGCGGGTCGGACAACCTTGCGGTAGACCCCGCCCTGCCTGTTGGCGAGGGTGGCACGGCGTTTCTGGACGCAGGCGACGGCGACGGCACCATTGCCGCCGACGGCTCGCAGCTTGTATGGGCCATCCCGGTACAGGCGGATTCGGGCGGGCTCACGGTCTACGCCCGCGCCCACATCGAAGACATCACCGGATGCTCGGTTAACATCGGCCTCACCGATGTTACGACGCTGGAAGAACCGTTCTCGATTGCCACGGCGACGATTACCAGCGTCGCCTCCAACGCCGTGTGCGCTGTCTTTGACGATGGGGCGACCACGAAAGAGTGGTTCTTCTGCGGCGTAGATGGTGACACCGATGCGACCGGCAACGGCGCAACGGGTATCGCCCCGGTGAACGGCACCTACCAGACCTTCCGCATTGAGATTGACGCCGATGGTGAATCGGCCCGCCTCTACATCGATGGCACCCTTGCCGGTACGCTGACCGCCGCCGCGTGCGCCGCCTCGACCAACCTGTATCTCACCGCTGTCATCTGCGGCGATGGGGGCAACTCCGCCGCCGTCGGCCTCACGCTGGACTACCTGTACGTGAAGCACAACCGCTAGTCCGCGAAGCGCAACCGTCAAGCGCAACCGCTAACAGCAACCGCCTAGCCGCTATGGCCTACCCTGAATCCGTCCGTACGGACTCCCTCATTGCCCGCGCCCACGCTCAGTCTCTCAGGCTGAACACCCCGACCCGCCATCGTCCTCCGGGGATGCCGTGGTCCAACGCCGTCATGCTTGTGCTCCTGCCTATGCTGGAGACGGCGTGTACGGCGGCGCGGGCATTGGGGGCCACCCGCGAGCGGCTAGGCTTCCCGAAAGGCCCGCACCGCTCGGACCACTTCCCACAACTCATGGATGCCTGTGAGGCGTGCCTGGATGCCCTTGAGCAGGTGAAGGTGCCGAAGGCCGAGTCTGCCCCGGAGCCTGCCGCGCCTACGGAACCGCTGTTTGCGACGCCGCCCGCGCCCACTCAGCCGCCTGTAAGCGCTGAGGAAGAGGTGCCAAAGGCCGAGACTGCCTCCCTTGAAACGATGACCGTAGCCAAGCTCAAAGCCCTTGCCCGCGAGCAGGGCCTTACGGGGGTTTCCACGCTCCGTAAAGCCGAACTCATCGCCCTGCTTCTGGCGTGACCCCAACAACCAACCACAACTCCTCATGAAGTTTATCCCGCAGCACGACCGGCTCCTCGTGGAGCTTATCGAAGTCCCATTCAAGACCGAAGCCGGGCTCATCATGCCGGGACAGGCCCCGGGCATCCCTGCCCTCGGGCGCATCCTTGCCACCGGCCCCTTGGTGCCGGACACGCTCTCTATCGCCGTGGGCGACGTGGTGGCCTTCGCCGCGCACGCCGGGCACTCGCTCTCCGGCCCTTCGCGCCGCCAGGTACTCCTCCCGGCCAAAGACGTGCTTGCCACCGTCGAAGACCTGCCCGAGGCAAATAAAGAAGAAGACCTCCTCGCAGGCTTTGTGCTTGCCGACAACTAGACTGATAGGCAACCCTAAGCCGCAACCCTCATGGCCCTCTCTGCCGCTGAAATACTTGAGCACCGCTTTGGTGTGACGCTGCCGGGTGAGAACGTGCTTACGCACATGCTCGCCTCGGGCACGCGCACGGCGCTCTACGCCCTGCCCGACGGCGCACTCTACCGCCAGATGGCGGGCGAGACGGACAGTGGGAGCGGGGTGGACGTGACCGACAAACGGGTGCTAAAGCTCAAGGATGCCGATGGCTACACGCCCATGCAACTGCCCCTTGAGGACGTGACGCTCTACAACGCGGGCAAAGGGGCGGTAGCGGCGATGGGTTCTTCGGCGTGGTACATCTCGGCAAACACGGCCTACATCCTCAACTACGGCGGCACGGCAGGCGGCACCATCTACACGCTTTCGGTGCCGACGATTACCGAAAGCGCGACGAGCGTGAGCGGGTGGCCTACCGACTTCCTTGAACTCGCCTGCTGCGCGACGGCTATCGAACTCAAGGAGCGCGACCTGCGCCTGCTGCGGAGCGAGCTGCCAAGCCTCATCACGAGCCCCACCGCGCCTACTGCGCCGAGCGCCCCGGCGATTAGCTACTCCGATGCGACGGCGGCTACCGTC
The DNA here is from genome assembly GCA_030428385.1 of Rhodothermia bacterium. Lineage (GTDB taxonomy): Bacteria > Bacteroidota > Rhodothermia > Rhodothermales > JAAAOL01 > JAUIDY01. Next base: position 35,892 of record JAUIDY010000019.1, read on the forward strand.
TCGGCGACAACCATCAGCGCCCTTCCTACGGTGCCCACCTACACCGACGGCACCGGGGGCAGTAAGCCCAGCGCCCCGTCGATCGGCAACCTCACACTTTCTGCAAGCGCCCCCACCGCCCCGACGCTGACCGACGTGGACCTTGATATTTCGGGGCTCTCGTTCCCGTCAACGCCATCGTGGCCCAGCCTGAGCCTGTCCTACACGCCGCACGACACGTACTACGGCGAGGAAGACCCGGAGATGATGGAGGCCACGCTTCGGCGGCTGGACCGGCAGATCGAAGAGTTTCTTGCCGACACGAAGGGGCTTGCTGAACAGTGGCTCGGCGAAATCCGCGCCTACCGCGAGCAGTGGGAAGCCCTTGTTGCCGACGAGAATGTGGACCTTGCCGAGAACGAAACCGACGTGCGCCTCTATGCGGCACAGGTACAGGGCTACGCCGCCGAAGTCCGCGCCGAGGTGGACGCCTACCTCGCCAACCTGCGGGCTGACATCGACGCCTACCGCGCCGAGGGCGACATCGAACTTGGTTTTCTTCGCGCCTCAATCGAACAGGAAGTCCACACGCTTAAGCCGCAACTGGACGACTATCAGCGCGAGGTAGACCGCCTCATTGAGCAGGCCCGCCTTACGCACCAGGAAGCCGCGCAGAACGCTCAGATGTCCACCGACGTGAGCGTGCAGAACGAACTACGGACGATGGAGGCGGCCTACCGCGACTACGAACTGGAACTACAACGCTTCCGCTACCAACTGGAACTCTACGCCGCCGAGGCGACCATCCCCGAGCGTGTCTTTAACACGACGATGGAGCGGTTTAAGACGAAGGTTATCACGTTCCAGCGCGAGAAGAAGGAACTTGAAAGCCGCCTTGCACTCCTCGTGCAGACCTACACCAAGCACCACGCCCGCATGGAGCCCTCACGGGTTGTGCTTTACGACGTATAGCCCCACCACTGTTTTTTTGAAAATACGAAAGCTCCCCCCGCCAATATAGCACAGGAGTACCCCAAAACGTTCTCAACCGTTCTCAACCGTTCTTAACCGTTCTTAATGCCGAAGGAAGCCCTTTCCATAACATCGTTTCAAGGACTCTACGGGGCCTACGATCCGGCTGACCTACAGCCGGGGATGGCGGCGGCGTGCGAAGGGCTTGACCCCACCTCCAAGCGGGGGCTGTTTACCCCGCTGCCCGAAGATTTGGACATCGGGTCGGCGGCGAATGTCGCCCATGCTGCCCTGTTCGCCGATGGCACCTATGCCGTGGTGTCGGGCTCGGGTAACATCTCGCTCCTTTCGGGGCTTGACTCAAACAGCGTCACCGAAGACGTGCTTATGACCGGGGTAAGTGCGCAGGCATCCTCCTCGGGGGCAAGTGTTCACCTCGGGCAGGGCACGGATGCTGACCCGGTATGGGTGGGCGACCCAGGCGCGGGCGACGACTACGAGGCGATACAGGGCACCATCACCAACCCCGTCACTACGCTTTCTGCCTCTTTTTCAGGTTCACTAGGCGACAACCAACCTTTCATTGCGGGAACGTATCGATGGAAGGTAAGCCTTGTCTATGACAATGGACTCCAGGAATCCACACTTTCTACGGCGACGAGCCCTATAGGTCATACGGACGAGACACAGGGGTACGCCACCGTAAGCGTCTCGGTGACGGTACCCTCGGGGCTCACCGACCGCGTGACCGGCGTGGCGCTCTACCGGGCACAGGGCTCGTTCACCGGCAAGGGCGGCTCCTTCGTGGGTACGCCGCTCCCGGTACTGCTTTCGGGTTACGTGTTCGTGGAGGTGCAGGACTACACCGGGCCGGGTACATACAACTTCGTGGACAGCTACGCGGTGGGCGCACTCTACGAACAGCGCACGGGTTTGCCTGAGACACTCGAGCATATGGATGTGCGCTACGGCGTCTCGTGTGTGAGCCAGGGCTTTCATGTGGTGGGCGGCATTGCCCTCACCGGGGAAGAGGGGGATTACACCACCCAACTAATGCGCAGCCAGCCCTACCGCTTCGATATGTTCGATTGGTCTACGGACTATCTCAACATACGCATGGAGCCTATTGCATTGGTAGACTACCGCTACCGCGTCTATGCGTTTTCACGGGGGGCGGTGACGGTGGTAGACGTGGGCACCATGACAGCGGAAGAACCGCTGGAGGGCATTGGCACGTTCTCGGCAGAGAGCATTGCTGTCACCGACCGGGGCATGTTCTTCGCCTCGGAGAACGGTATCTACTACCACGATGGCACCCGCATCTACCCCGTTGGACAGGGCATCTACCACAACACCGTGGTGCCCGGGCAGGGCTACCTTGGGCAGGCAGAGAACGCGACGGCCATCGTGTGCGGCTACGACGCGAGGCGCGACATGTTTGTTGTCATCACGCAGGCCCCTTCGGGAACGCACGCATGGTGCGTGGACGCCCGCACGCTGGGGCGCGAGGAGGTGTGGTCCTATTTCTCTCCCCCCTTTGGCTCCCTGGAGGGCAAGGTGCAGGCCCGCGACGGGCGGCTCCTCGTTGCCTTCGGGGGCAGGCTCTATGACCTCTTTGGCGACGACGACAGCGCCGAGGGCACCTACCGGGCGTGGAACTTCCGCAGCCATGTGCTGCGCACACCGGGACGCAAGGCCACCTATTACAACGCCCGCGTGTATGGGCGTCCCGGCTCCCTTGCGTGGAGCGAAGACGGGGGTAGTGGCAACAGCGCCTTGCTCTCAGGCACGCTCGACATTCAGGAGCCGGTCATCAACACAAACCCAACGAACCCGTGGACTTCCGTGCGGGAGCTCTCCTTCTACATTACCGGCGAGGGGGGCACTACCCCCGATGAGGTGCGGCAGATTGACCTCCTGCGCCGCGTACGAACCCCGAGATAATCAAATGCGGAGAACAGTGGGCATGGGCACATGGAAAGAGTTTGTTGTAGAGGCTGGCACCAATCCCGAGGGCGAGGCATGTTCGTTTCTGTGTGTCAAGAAACCCTACCTGAACTACTACGCCATTGTCTTTCGGCAGTGGGAGATATGGTGTAACTAATAGCCCCCTTAAATGGCATGGCTTGACACCACATATCAGTTTCGCACCGCCCTCACGGTTGCTGCCGTGGGCTCGGCGCTCTCTGCGTTTCCGGTGCTGCTGGACTTGGCGCTTGCGCCGGGCTCTTTCCGGTCCCGTTATGACCGCCACGGGCGGGATCTGCGCATCACCGAAAGCGATGGCACGACAGAGGTGCCCTTTGAGGTGCTGCCCGTAACGTTTGCCTCAACCGTGGAGACCGGGGGTGCAGGCGGCAAGGTGCGCTATGTGTGGTTTGCCGTGGACCTCTCGACCAGTACCACGGGGCTCTATGTCTACCACGACAATCCATGCAGCCGCCTCTATGCGGCGGGCGACACCTACGGTAGCGAGGCGGTGTGGTCCGGCTTTGAGTTGGTTTCACACGACGGGTTTGCGGCATCTACTCCCGATAGCGGGCTGCTGCTCGACGCCACAACAGCCGATGGGTACTACGGGCGTTGTGTGTCGTTCAACGGCACCGACATGACGGGACACGCCTCCCTCAGTATTGCTGACGCTTCGGCAAGTGGCTCGTTTCATGCGTCCTACCTGATCAACTATGCCAACCACGGCACCTTCGCCCATGTGCTCGGCGGGCAAGCCTCGGGCAACTCGTGGCAGATGCTTGTTGGCAATACCTCGGCGGGCATGTCTGTCCGCATGGACAACCCAACGGTGTATGCGGTGGGCACCGCCACGGACTACAGCGGCACATGGAAACTACTGCATGGGCAGTATGACCACAGCGCCACCACCATTGCCATGTATCTCGATGGCACACTGGAGGACAGCGATGCCACCGTCACGGGAGGTATGGTTAATCCATCGGAGGAAATCGAGGTGGGCTTCCGCGATTTTAGTGGGACGACCTATTATGAGGGGCTGTTGCAGGAAATCCGTCTCTATGACGGCGCACGCTCTGCGGATTGGGTAGCCGCCGAGGCCGCCACGCTGCTCACGCCCGGCGCGTTTGTGACGTGGGGGGCGACGGAGGTGTGCCCCACCCCCACGACCTGCACGCCGCCAGGCGACATTCCTGTGGCGACCGGGCCCCGCAAACACCTCATGGTGCAGGATGCCGAACCGCTGCCACCGAAGCGGTTCTCTCCCCCGGCGCTCCTGCCGGAAGCCCCCGAAAGAAACGCAGGAAAACTCTTTGACTATGTAAACGACCTCTACCGGCGCAGCGGGGGGCGGGTGGTCTACGCCGACACGCCCAGCGTGCGGGTACCCTTTGCGCCCCGCGCCGGCGCCGACGCCGAGACGCAGCGCCTTGCGCAGATGCTTCGCCGCATGGTGCCGTGCGCGGAAGCCGCCGAGCGTGGCATCAGGGGCGTGCCTTTTGATGGCGTCCGGTTAAGCCGCCCCCGCAAAAGCGGAAACCCCGCCCTTGACCGTGTACACACGAAATTGCAGGACGCCCTCAACGCCTTTGCCGGGTGCGGCGAACGCCTTGCGGCGAGCCGCTACAACTTCGTCTTGCCCCGCTACAACCACCTCTTCTACGAGCTTTCGGGGAAAATCTACCGGCGTGCGCTGAATCTAGGAAGCGGCACCGACCGCACGCTTATCATTGACTATATCGCGGAAGGGCTCCATGGCACCTCCGCGACGAGCGCCGTTGCGTGGAGCGAGGAGCAGCAGCGCCTCTACTTTGGCATCAACAGCGCCTCCGGGAGCCGCATCTACCGATGTGATGTAAACGGCGGGAACGTGGAGCGGGTGTACTACAACCTCTTTGCCTCCTCAATCATCGACATCCAGATAGACGACTATAACGACCACACCTTTTTCACGCTCTCCTACCCTGGCACCGCGCAGTATCTCATCTACAAGACGCGGGCGCGGTTCGGGCCGTCCACGCTCTTTCATGTCCACCCCCTTTCGAGTAGCGCCGGGAGCGGAGGACGGTTTACCGGGTGCGGCTTCAATCCCAGGGACCGCCTGTTTTTCCACGGCGAGCGCCCCGATGGAGGCAACCAACCTTGTAATGTTTACAAGGCCCCCTACGACAGCCTGACGAGCGTGCGGGACTACCGCGACGGGCGCTCGCTCATCCACACCGAGACGACCGCTATCGGCACGGATGTGGCGATAGATAGCCAGAATAACCGTTTGGTTTTCACTATTTCAGACCAAGCAGCTCCATCAAGCATTTATCAGATTCACACCTGTGATCTCGACGGCTCGGACTTCTCGTCATCCATCAGCACCTTCTCTTTCTCGTCGGGCGGGACGGGCAAGATTGTCGTAGATGGTGGCACGGGCTACCTGTTCCACGGCAAAAGCTCCGTGGGGGGGCCGAATATCCCGCGCCGTGCCCTCTCGGACCTGACGACGGAAGTTGGATGGCACGACGCGGGGGCAACCGGTTCTATTACCAACCTCGGCATAGGCTGGGTAGATGAGTAGCACCCTCTTTAAACATTCATCCTAAAACGGAATAAGTCATGGCTCTTTTTTCAGCGTGGGACAACACGGACACCGTGCCGCGAGCGGGCGAGCAGTACCGCCTCACCTACGAGACAGGCATCGCCCTGCCCGACACATCAAACGACTTCACGCCCGCGATGACCTTCCTTAAGGTGTCGGACAAGAAGCCGGGGATTCAGGGTGTGACGGTGCAGGCGCAGCTTGTCGGCTCGCTCGTGGGCACCAACATAGACGTAGACCTGTGGGGGGCGTACGATGACAACACGGCGAACGCTATCGAGCTTATCACGACGCTGGATGCCACGACCACCGCCAATGAGTTCCGCTTCGACCTCAAGGACTATAACTACCCCTTCCTCTACCTCAAGGTCACCACCGACGACACAGAGACCGGGACGCTCTCGGTCCACGTGTTGTACTTCTAAAATGAGCGCACCATGCCTGACTTCAATGCACTTATCAACCAAGCCTACAAGCGGCTACAAGATAGTTCCGGCATGGGCTACCGGGACATGGCCGACCGATTCGCCGACCCAAACTACGGCTACGACTACTTTCAGCGCATGGCGGCCAGCCTCGCCCCTGCACAAAGCGACTATTACGGAATGGCGCAGGCGCGGGGGGGGTCGTTCGCACAAGCCGGTGCGGCCTATGATGCAGCACGGCAGCGGGCAGCGTCGGCGGGGTATGATGCGTTTGAGCGTTTCCGCCTCGGCGCGGACCAGAACGCAGCGGGCATCTACGGCAACCTCGCGCAGATGCAGTTTCAGGACCAGCAGCGGCGCAGGCAGAACCGGACGGGCCTGCTTAACAACATTCTTGGACTCGGGGCCTACGCTGCGGGCACTGCCTTGGGCGGTCCCGTTGGCGGTGCGGCAGTCGGAGGCATCGTTGGCGGCACCCCCGTATCGAGCAGCAACCCGCAGTGGGATTGGACCATGCCACAGGGAGGCGCGGGAGCCACCGGCAGCAACCCGTGGAGTTATTACGAGGGCTATTAACCATGTATGATTTTGCAGACCTGTTTGTGCAGGGGCACCAGAACCGGCAGCGCCAGCGCCTCACCGCGCAGCAGCTTGCCCAGCGGCAGCGGGAGATTGACGCGCTCAACCGCTACCGCCAGGGCACCCTCGCCCACCAACAGAATGTGCTTGGCTTTGAGAAAGAGCGGGCGGCCGTGTCGGATGAGCAGTGGCAACAGGACTATAACGACCGGGGCTTTGATAACCCGTATACCGAGGCGGTGGACCGTGTGACTCCGGCGCAGTTTGGTGCCTACGAGCGCAAGCGTGACTACGAGAAGGGGCAGGAAATAGTGGACCTGGAGCCGTGGTCGGTCCCCTTTGCACCGGAGGGCGTAACACAGATGACGGTGGATGACGCCAACCGATTCTATGAGCGGGCGTCCAAGATGAAGGGATATGAAACGCAACTTGAGGTCATGCGCGGCTACGCAGGTGCGCAGGGCGGTGCTACCTCATCAGGGGGCGGAATGTCAGGGGCGGTGGTACGGCTACGCGAGATAGACCAAGCGCTTGCGGGTAGCAGCGCCAATGATTTTCAGTTTGACGAACTACGCACCGAGCGGGGGCGCATCCTTGCCAGCCTTACGCCGTCGGAACTCATCGTTTACAATGCCACGCCGCAGCAGTCACCTGACAATAACCCGGTGTCCACCACAAACCCGATTACGGACCCCGTTTTACAAGACATCATTGCTATGGAGCAGGCACGTTCGTCGCAGGTGCCTAGTATTGACCAAAACCTAGCAGCGGCATACCAAATGCTTGAACACGCACCCACCCCGGAGGCGAAGCGTCGTATTGAGCAGCGCATCGAGGAACTGACTGCCCTGCGAGCGGCAACGATTTCCGGCAAGGAAAAAATGGGTGCCCCGCGAGGGGTCTATACCAACCCGCCGCCATCGACGCCGCCACCAGGAAGCCCCTTGTTTTAGTGTTCACGCATGGCCCATACCAACCCCCCCGCAATGAGCGTACAGAAAAGCCCCTGCACAAGCAGACGTCCTATATCAAGGCGCATGGGACGCGGGCGGGTATGCCATCCGCCCGCACTATCCAGATACCCCTCCGACTGATTAGCTGCCGTAATAGGGTGATACTCAACCTGTCCTGTAGGACGCATTTCCCCTCGGTAGGGTTGGGTGAGTTGATATGGGGGGTAAAGAATGCAGCCAATCATGAGGGCTGCCCAAACGAAAATAAGAACGCGCTGCCTTGTATTCATAGCCAACCGTGTTAGGTGAAATGGAAACCAACCCCTTCCTGACATACCAACCACCGCAGGCACAGGGCAGTGCTGGCACTGCCTACGATGCCCCCGTTGACCCGGCAGGGGATTCGTTCCTTGATGACCTGGGCGATAGCTTTCTGCGGGCGCTGTGGTATGAGCCTGCCGCCAACATCGGTACGGCGCTTGATGCGTTTGGATTCGATAGTGCCGGAGACTTCGCAGAACGCATCGAGACGCGCCTAGCCACTGACCCGGCCCTACAGACGACCAACGACACGGCGGCGTTCCTGGGCAGCGTGGCGGGCTCTGTGGCCCCGTTTGCGCTCGGCGCAGTAACAGGTGCCCCCGGACGGGTGGCCGCGCTTGCCTTCGCCGGGGCTTCCGGCTTTGGCGCGGGTTTGCGCCGGTACGACGACTATATGGAGCAGACAGGCGGCGAGGCGTCTACCGGCGTGCGCCTCCTGGCGGGCGTGGGGTACGGAGCCGCTGAGTTTGTGGGCGAGAAGTACGGGCTTAAATACCTGTCGAAGATAGGTGGCGAGGCGGCGCAGCAAATTGGCACCACCCTGCTCAAGCGGGCGGCTTCGCGGCATCCGCAGGTGGTGGCGCAGGGGCTCACGGCGCTCCTCCGGGCGAGCATCACGGGCGGGGTGGAGGAGGCAGGCACGAGCGCTCTGCAGAACCTCTCGACGCTCCTCTATGACGACGATACGCAGTCAAACCCGCTGCGTGCCCTTGTCGAAGACACGGCGTCGTCGTTTGCCGGGGGTGCGCTCGGCGGAACCATGATTGCAGGGACGGCGGGCGTGGCGCAGGCGCTTCGCGGAGGCCGCCCCCCTGGGTACGACGACGTTGAGGGGGAGGAAGGAGTAGACCGCGCCGCGCTGGACATTCCCGACCCGGAGGCAGATGTGCTGATTCGCTTCGGGCGCGAGTGGCTGACCTCACGGGGCAACCTTCCGCAACCCCTCTTTGAGTCGAAGCTGCGCCGTGACCTGGAGGTGAAGGGGCACATGAAGGAGGCAGAGTTTGCGCAGCGCGAACTCGAAACCGCTATTAAGGACGCCTATGGCCTTGACCCGAACCGGGTCAGTACGGACGTGGTTGAGCAACTTGATGGGGCGCTCAAGGGGCAGGTGCCGATCGATGCGCTACCGGAGGCGGTGCAGGCACCGATTACCCGGATGCGTGGGCACATTGACGCGCTCTCTCGCTTGCTCATCAATGAAGGGGTGGTGGACGGGCCGCTCGAGGGCGTCATTGAAGACAACATGGGCACGTATGTTCACCGAAGCTACCGCGTGTTTGACGATCCGGCATGGGCCAAAAGCGCGCCCGCCGACGTGCGCCGCCGCTTCCGTGCGTGGGTGCACCAAGAGTTTCCTGAATACAGCGAAGCGGACATTCAGCGCTTTCAAAACGAACTACTCTACCGCGAAGATGCGCCCATCGGCACGCTCTCGCGCAAGCAGTTTTCGGGCAAGGAACTCTCCGTGCTCAAGAAAAAGAAAGACCTCCCCGAAGCCGTGCGGGCACTTCTGGGGGAGTACCGCGACCCGAAGGCCAACTACGTACGCAGCGTACACAAAATGGCCTCCTTGGTGGCCTCACACAAGTTTCTACGCGAAGCCGCCGACTACGACCAAGGTTTCGGGGGCATGTACTTCTGGCGGGCCGATGACCCCGATGCCCCCCCCGAGGCCGTCGCCCCCGTCGCCGGGGCAGGCAGCGCGGTGATGAGCCCCCTTAATGGCTACGTGACGCTTCCCGAAATAAAAGCAGCGATGGATGAGGCGGTGTCCCGGCCCCCGGACCTCTCACCCCTCTCTCGCGCCTACATGAAGGCTCTCTCAGCGACCAAGGGCGCGGCGACCGTCGGAAGCGTGATGACGCAGGTGCGCAACCTCGTCGGCAACGTCGGCTTCGGCGTGGCACAGGCGCATGTGAACCCGCTTGACCCGACCTCATGGCGCAACGTGCAAAACTTTTCGCCCGCGTTCCGGGCGATGGTGACGAACGTGCGCCGGAAGGGGGGCGCGGATACGCAGGCGTATGTGCGCAAGATGGTGGAACTTGGCGTTCTGGACGAAGACGTGCGCAGCGGCGAAATTGCCGACACCTTCCGCGATGCGGGGTTGCGCCTTGAGGACATGGCCCTGGCGAGTGAAGGGAGCCGTTCGGGCCGTGCGTGGCGCAGGGCCGTGCGCTTTGCCGAGCGCGTGTATAGCGGGTCGGACAGCCTTTGGAAGGTCTTCGCCTACGAGACCGAGCGGGCGCGGTATGCGAAGGCACTACCCGGCACAAGTCCTGCCGAGATTGACCGCATGGCAGCCCGCATCGTGCGCAACACCTACCCCACCTATTCGCTTGTGTCCAAAGGCATCAAGCTCAACCGGCGCAACCCGCTCGTGGGGCCGTTTGTCTCGTTTCCTGCCGAGGTGATGCGTACGGCGTACCACACATGGAAGCAGATTGCCACCGAGCTTGCCGACCCGCGCCTGCGCACGATTGGTGCCCGCCGCCTCGCAGGCACGCTCACCGCCATGAGCGCAAGCGCCGCCGTGGCAACAGCCGCCCGCGCCCTCACCGGCATCGGGGGCGACGAGGACGACGACCTGCGCCGGTTCATGGCTCCGTGGGACCGCAATGCGACCTTGGTGCTGACCGGTAAGGACGGCGGCGAGGTGTCGTATATTAACACCAGTTACACCGACCCCTACGCCTATCTGCGCACGCCGTTTGTGGCGCTCCAGCGCACGATGAAGGAGGGTGGCGACCCGGTAGAGGCGGCCATCGCTTTTGCGGGCGAGTTTGCGCAGCCCTTTCTCAATAGTGAGATTCTGACACAGAAGCTCGCCGAGGCGCACGCCAACCGCACCGACACCGGGCGCACCATCTACAACGAGGCGGCAGACATCGGCGCGAAGACCGAAGCGATTATGGCGCATATTGCCACTGCCTTTCGTCCCGGCACCTTGCGGAGTGCCGAGCGCATCATGCAAGGGGTGCAGGGGCAGACACAGGGCTACGGCAGCGCCCCCGATCCGAAGGTAGAAGCCCTGGCAACCCTGACGGGCATCAAACGGCAGACGATGGACGTACAGCAGGCGCTTACCTTCCGCCGCTATGAGTATGCCCAGCGCCTCCGCGACGCCAACCGCATCTTTACCGACACCATCCAGCGGCGCGGCGCGGTGTCCGCAGGTGAAATCGCATCGAGCCGCGCCCGCGCCGAGCAGGCCCGCAAGGGGGTATGGCACGACATCAGCCAGGACCTTGCCGCCGCCCGCCGCCTCGGCCTCACCGACCGGCAAATAGCCAACCTCGTGACGGGTAGCGGGGCGCTCTCCAAGAAAGACGCCCGCGCCCTCCTTGCCGGCCAGTATGTGCCCTACCGCTACAACCCCGACCGACTACGCCGCCGCGCCCAACAGGTACTCGACACCGCGCCCGATGAGCAGCAGCGCCTTGCGAACCTGCTTGAACTTGAACGCAGGCAGCGGGCGCTCGCCGGGCTGGCAAGCGCACCCCTAAACCCCTAAACCATAGATTCGATGGCTTGCACGACCGTATACAAGGGCGAGACAAAAACCATTACGGGCACGTTTGACGATTCGGCCATTCCTGACCAAATCATCTTCACGTTCACGCCCGTGGGCGGGACGGCGCTTGTGTATTCGTACGACGAGGGCTCGGGCGGGGGGAAGGTGGACGCCGGGCATGACGGCGAACTAACCCGCACAACACCCACGGACGAAGTAGCCTACTCGTGGGATTTTACGTTCACAGAGGCGGGCATCTGGACGGTGACGCGGCAGTATAGTGACAGCGCGGGCGACGACGAACTAGAGCTTATCACCTACGATGTGAAGCGCCCCTATGCCCGCATCACCATCACCGACCCGCAAGGCGTAACACCAAGCAGTTAAACCATGCCCCTCAGTCATGCCTCTTAGCGAGACCTATACCTGCGCCGACGCGGCAGGCGTTGCCGAGACCTATACCTGCGCGGACAGTGCCGGGGTAGCGGAGACGTATGCGTGCGCGGGCGCAGCGGGGGTCGTGGAGACGTATACGTGCGCTTCTGCCGCCGATGGCGTAGCCGCGCCCAGTGTGGGGCCGGGCCTTGCAAACGCCGTGGGGTGGTACATGCGCAACACCGGCATCACGCTCATGTCGGGCGACGTAGAGCAGTGGGCCGACCAATCGGGGCAGGGCAACCACCTTACGTTCGATGGCGGCTCTACCACGCGGCCAGCCGTATCTGGAAGCGGCGACATCGACCTGCAAGAGGCGAGCGACGGGCTGCAAGCCACCGCCGCGCTCAGGGACTTGCTCGACACCGGCCTTTTCACGATTGGCGTACGTGTGTATATCACGTCAAGCAATCCACGCGCCGCCATTTTTGGCACCCGCAACGCCAACGACGATTCAGGCGGCTTGCTGTTTTCGGCAGGCTCGGCAACGCAGGTACGCGGCTACGTGGGCGACAACCAGAACGACGGGGCGAATTTCACCGCCGATGAATGGGCGACGTGGATCATGGCGGCGGACGGCGCGGGTGGTATGTCCATTTACCTGAACGGCGTGGAGGTGGATTCCGACACCGGAGCCACGCCCCAGTGTACGACCATCCCCAGCGTTGGCAAGAACCTCGCCACGAACACCGATAGCGGCGTGTTGCTTGTTGCTGAAATCCTTGTCTACAGCGACGAAAAGACGGGCGGCGACCTCGCGACCTTAAACACCTATTTAACCGGCACGGCGACTTAGGGCCGCGCCTATCCCCCCCCCCAACAAGACGAGAATGATCATGGCTCTTTCAGCCGAACAGGCCAACCAGAAGCGTTTCGAGACGGCGCAGAAACTCTTTGCCATCAAGCGTGAATACACCCGCCTTCGCCGCGACACCCAATCGTTTTGGGATAACGTAGAAGACTACGTAGACGATGACATCATTGACCCCGAGGCCGGAGGCCAGCAGCCATTCCATGACGCGGAAGAAGCCGCGCTTGTGAACCGCGACTTCTGGAAAGGGGTGCAGGCGTGCGGGGCGCTGCTCCATGCGTTCGGCGACGAAGATGCGCAGGCCGTCTTGGACCTAACAGGTGAGGCCGTAGAAGATGCGGACCGGGTAGACAACCTGTTCCGCAAGGTGATTTAGCTACAGCCGCTTCGCCCACCATAGGGCAACGAGGACAATCAAAGCGCCGAACGTGACGCCAGCGAGAAAGATGGGAATGTGTGGCATGGCGGGGGTTTACCTACTACTTCGCCGTTTGCCGGTGGTTTGGCTCACGGCTTTTTGAGTTTGGGCGGGGCGTAGCGTCAAGGTCGTGTCATCCCCTGAAAAAAAGTTTTCGCCGTTTCCTGCCTTTTTACGCAGTTTGGCACGATTTGGTGTTTTGGTGTAAAGGTACGAAAAAGAACAACTTGCACCTGTTACGTTTGATAACTATTATTATCAAACTATCCAGAAAACGAAATGTATATGCCTCAGTCGCTAGTTCATGCAGATTCTCGCGTCCTTCAAGAAGCGCAAGTTAACTTCGGCTCACTGATCGATCTCTATCTAAAAAAATTCGACCGTGTGCAAACGATGCGTGCGTATCGGTCCGACTTGATTGATTTTTTTACGACTGATGATGTCACGCTCGACATAGTTCGGCAAGTGTCCTTTGTCCATGTCAATCAATATATCGCCTCATTACAAAACGATGGATATAAGGCGTCGACATTGAAACGCCGTGTGGCTGCCCTCCGGGGGTTCTTCGATTGGCTCGTCGCCCTCGGCGTTCTTGAGCAGAATCCTGCACATCGGCAGCTCATTCGCCGAATTCGAGGATCAAGTCAGAAAGATCGCGGGGTTTTGTTTCTATCGGCCGAGCAAGCTGAGCGCCTTCTCGATGCCTCTCAAAATGCTGGAAAAGCATCGGTACGAAATTATTCCCTCTTGAAAGTCTTGCTGTATTGTGTATTGAGAAGGTCTGAAGCCGCGTCAATGGACGTAAATCATATTCGTCCGCTTGGTCACTATTGGGTCCTGGATTTGCCCTCAACAAAAGGTGGAGCCGATCAATATGTGAAGATTCCTGCGCACGTAGTCGAGCAAATTGAAGTCATGAAAGCCCACTACGGATTCTCGGATGGCCCGCTTTGGCGTTCCCTTAGTAATAACAGAAAAAACCAACGGCTTTCGCCTCACTCCATTTATCGCATCGTTAAACAAGCTGCCATAGCTGCCGGACTCGATAACGAAATTGGAGCACATACCCTGAGGCATACAGGTTGTACCCTGGCGCTGGAAGCAGGCGCAACGTTACAACAGGTTCAGACCCACGCGCGGCATAAGAACATCGAGACAACCATGATATATATCCACCAGCGCGACAAATTACGTGATAGCGCAGCTGACTTTATTCATTTAAAAGGATAAAAGGCAATAACGGATTAAACTCACACTGAACGAGGATCCACCCATTCCGAAGTCCCATCTGCGTAATACTCCTTCTTCCAAATCGGGACTGTTTTTTTTAAGGAATCGATCAGAAACCGGCACGCAATAAATGCGGCATCGCGATGGGCGGCGGCAACGCCAATTATTACACTCGCTTCAGCCACTGGCACTAATCCTAGCCGATGGCTTACATATACCCTTTCAATTTCCCACCTCTCCACGGCAGATTGAATTAATCGTTCAATTTCGAGCTTAGCCATGGGCGTGTAGGCTTCATATTCAAGCCGATGAGTCTCTTTTCCTTCGGTCCATTGCCTTGTGGTACCTATAAATACATCAATCCCCCCCACTTCAGGCAAGGTCAAGAAAGACATCATAGTATCAAACTCTAGGGGTGTTTGTGAGATTACTATTTGATATTTATTTTCCTTTGCAATAACGGCTATCCTCCGCTAACCGGGGTGATAAGTGCAACTACGTCGTCATCGTGAAGTACGGTCGAATCAGAAACGTATTCTTCATTTACAGCAACGCGGATGAAAGCGACATAAGGTTTAAGACTTGGATAATCAATGCTGAGAGTCTCCAGGAGTTGTTGTGCGGAAGTCTCCTCTTCTACTTCCAAAACCAGCGTCGACATGCCTAGCCGCTCTCGTAAGACACTAAAAAAAATGACCTGTATTCTCACGTTTTCTTGGGTACTGAGTTATCTAAAACGAATTACGCGTAACGGTTCGATTCGGGCGGCGAAACGCGCAGGAAAATACGAGGCGGCCATGCACAATAGTAATGCAAGCACAGACACAATAGCGAAATCGAATAAGGCCAAATCGACAGGTGCTGTTTTCATGTAATACGCCTCCTCTGGCAAAGGGATGATACCATACTTTTTTTGGAGTAATGCTAAAAAAAGCGCCAATACCATCCCAATGGAGGCTCCTGTCCCGCCAACAAAAACACCAAGCCATAAAAAAAGACGCTTGATGACCTTGGGTGATGCACCCATACTCGACAAAATACCTATTTCGGCAGTTTTCTCCAGAATGATCATCAACAGCGTTCCAATAATATTAAACGCTGCTACCAAGACAATCACACTAATCACCAGCGGGATGATGCTCTCCTGCAGCCGTACCCAAGCAAATAGCCCTCGATACACCTCATATATCGAACGAACCATCACCGGAACGCTGTATTTTTCCTCAATCGCAGAGACGGTTTGGTCCACCTGTTGCACATCGCTTACGGAGACATCGATACGGGTTACCTGGTTCTCGGAATAGCCGAGCAACTGCCTCGCGGAGGCTATCTCGGTAAACACAAATTGTTCGTCGAAATTCGCCAACGATGTTTCATACAGCCCAACAATTTGATATTGCTTCACTCGGGGGCGACGAAGTGTAGACATCGACGGGCCATTTTCGCGCATTGAAAAAACCGTAACGCGTTCTCCGACACTCAACCCCAGTCGATTGGCCAGTTGCTTTCCAATTAGCATCGGCTGGATTCCCCCTGGAGGTTGCGCCAGATCACCCGTTCCTTCAAGGATATTTGCTTCCATAAATCGGGGCACCCGAGCTGTTCCCCAAAGCACCACTCCTTCGATGGCTTGCTCCGAATACCGAAGCAGCACAAACTCATTGATTACTTCTGCCGTCTCCTCAACATATTCAAGTTGTGCTATCCCATGCATCAATTGGTTGGCATCGTCTAGGGGTTCATCCCTCATGTTTTCGACCTGGATATGCGATCCAAATCCGACTATTTTCTTTTCAATCTCTTTGCTGAATCCTCTAACAATAGCTAGTGCCAACAGCAATGCCGCCACCCCCACGGCAACCCCTCCGATGGCCACGTATGTGATAAAGCGTAAAAAACGTTGCCCCTCTTTTCGTCCCCTAACTCCCACAAGATATCGAAGGGATGCAAAACGTTCGAAGGAGGCCATAGAGTTAGGATATTGGGAGCCAGAAATATTCCATTTATAAAAAAGGCCTCTCATCGTGGCAATGAGAGGCCTATGAAAAAATTGATTCCGTGCTCAACTTGTTCCCTCTGAAGCTTGTACCGGAGTGAACGAATAAGGAGGAAAAGGGCCAGAAATATTGAACGAAAAGCCCCGTGAACGAAAACGTTCGCGTAAGTTCATCATTTGGGCCATAAAATCTCCTTCATCAGATCGACGCACCAAATACGTGGCACTCATGACTAGGTCGCCAAGTTCATCGTCTTTCTCTTCTTGAACCTCATCAAGCTTGCTATCTTCCGCGTATTCGAGAAACGACTCGTGGCTTACCTTGACGCAGTTTTGAGTAGCAGACTCAACCTCCTCATGAATTGCAACAACCATTTGTTTTTTAATGAAATGAGCCACCCCACGAGGTTTACTTTTAATGTCATTCATTAACTCCTGCACCTTCGTGCTATCTTCCATAACCCGCCGGCGAAGTTGCTCCACATCACTAAAGATTTTCATCCCCCATTCTTGACTGCCTTGCAGTTGGCTGAGGGTATCTTTAAACGCCTCCTGGTGCCCATCGAGCATATTTTTTAGCTCATTCTCTGTCTCGAACACCGTCCCGAAACGCATCGGGATTAGGGTAGCATGTTGCATGGCCTGCTCCAGTACCTTTTCATGCGCAGGAGCATATTGTTCAACCCATTGGTCATCTTCAATGTGTTCGCGCACCATTTCCTTGCTAAACTCAGGAAGCGGTACCCGACTCACCAAGGCTTGAATTGTGCCATGCTGATAAGTAAAGACCTGGTGATCCGCATAAATACTTTGTTGCGGGAGTACATCATCGTTCATGATTGAGTCATCGGGCATGACCCCATACACATAGTACCCAAACTCCGGTGCCTTAACAGCAGCCTGAAAGTCTTCCCAGATAATGGTCCGCGTCTCGTCCGTATCGATCAGAATTGTTGCGTCGTCCTCCGGAGCCTCCATGAGTTCGTTCTCTACGGGCTCTTCGACAATTAAATCAGGTGATTCTGTTGAAGCGCTCGCCAAGGAGTCCCCTTGGGTTTCCGATGCCGTTGCGCTGTCATCGGGTAAAGCCAACCACGCATCCTCTTCCGGTAACTCTTCGGTCTCGATATCCCCGAAATAGGCAACCTCTTCTTCCCCTGCACTTTCTGAAAAGTCATCGTCGAAAGACAAGGCACTGTCGAGCGCTTCAAGATCTGAAAACGCCTCTTCGGCCTCGCCATCAATCTCAAGCTGTGCCGTTTCCAAAAAATCTCCTTCGAAGAGCAGCTCTTCGTGCTCAGAAAGATCGCGGATAAACGTTTCGGCATCCTCGAAACCGGCAGCACTGACACCAGAGGTTTCGACGGCTTCTTCCTCCAGAGCGGCAGCCGCTGCAACCACCCCGGCTGTTTCCTCTTCGGGCTGATCAATAAAGGCGGTGCCGAGGGCTTCCTGAGCGGCTTGCTCCATGGCTTCTGCTTCATCCGTCACGTGCTCTTCAGGAGACGCCTCATCTGCCATCACTTGAGGCTGCGCCAATGAATGGTCGGCCTCCTCTTCTGCATCCTCTAGGCCGGAGGTCTCTTCATCAGAGGAGACCTCCTCACTGAAAAAAGGGTCAGAGGAAGCTTCCTCCCCCAGCTCCTCATCCGCTGGATTTTGTTCGTTCCATTCCCAATCGGGTTCGCTTTCCTCCAAGATGTCGTCATCCATCATCTCTTCGAAGACATCAACGACCTCTTCATCAAGGGCATCAAGACCATCGAGGTCATCCAGTGCCTCCTCATCCAAGTCGGCAAGGAGATCATCAGTCGGTGCTTCACCTACTTCATCTCCGATCTCTTCGATGGCTTCGGACATGATCTTATTTAGCAAGCGCGACTTGAGGGCTTCCTTTGCTTGTTGCAGCACCTCGGCGTCCTCCCCAAGCGCTTCCATCGCTTCTGATGCCGTGGCCTCCGGATCACTCAATTCATCCATCACCTGCTGAATCATGGTCTGGATGAGCTTCCTTTTCAGGTTTTTTTTAGCCTTGGTCAGTGATTCACTGCGCCCAAGAAGTTGGCCTAATCCTTTGGGATCTGGGGTTGTTTCCATAATACGTTCGCTTGCCCTTTGGTTATGCTGAATTTCCCCGGTACAAAAATCAACATTGGTATCGGGTAGTTTAGGCAATTCCTTTAACGCACGCAAACAAACAATTTGCACGCTTCAGGGTATGGAGCCCCCTCAAGGGCTTCTCTCTCGATGGTGCTAAAAACAGATGCAGAACGCCCTCTCTACCTTCGCCCAAACCACTTCGATATGAATAACTCAATCGCCCTCCCTCCCATCCCACAAAATGAACCAATAAAATCCTATGCCCCTGGTTCTCCTGAGCGTAAATCGCTTATCACACGCCTGGAGGCGATGAAGCAGCAGCCGTTGGAAATTCCGGCTTATATTGGGGATCAGGAGATCTTTACCGGGCGGACCGCTTCGCTTCACCCCCCTCACGAAAAAGCACACGTATTAGGCTCTGTGCATTTGTGCGGCGAACCCGAAGTGACCCTTGCTATCGAGACGGCATTGAAGGCGCGTATCACTTGGTCGAAGATGCACTGGACCGATCGTGCCGCCATTTTCTTAAAAGCAGCGGATTTACTGGCAGGCCCTTGGCGAGACCTCTTAAACGCATCAACGATGCTGGGGCAGAGCAAAAACGCGTTTCAGGCTGAAATCGACGCGGCGTGTGAATTGATCGATTTCTTTCGGTACAACGTGCATTTTATGGAGCAGCTTTATCGCGAGCAGCCTTATTCCCCTCCCGGTCAGTGGAATCGTTCCCAGTATCGCCCCCTTGAAGGATTTGTATTCGCTGTTACACCGTTCAACTTTACCTCCATCCAGGCCAACCTCGCTTTTGCACCGGCCATGATGGGTAACGTGGTATTATGGAAACCATCCACAACCGCGGTGTACTCCGCCTATTTCATTTATCATTTACTGCGTGAAGCAGGCCTCCCGCCCGGGGTTATCAATTTGCTTCCTGGAGATGGCCCTGACGTAGGCAACCCCACGTTTGCCTCTCCTCACTTGGCGGGCCTACACTTTACGGGCTCAACCCGGACGTTTCAACACATGTGGAAAACGATAGGGGCGAACATCGAGTCGTATCATAGTTATCCACGTATTGTAGGCGAAACAGGAGGAAAAGACTTTATCGTCGCTCATCCATCAGCTCAGCCCAAACCTGTTGCTACGGCCATTGTCCGGGGTGGATTTGAATATCAAGGGCAGAAGTGTTCCGCCGCCTCGCGGGTCTACCTACCCGCAAGCCTGTGGCCCGATATACGCGCAGAAATGTTAGCGCAGTTGGAAGAGATAAAGATGGGTTCTCCGGAAGACTTTTCCAACTTCGTTAATGCGGTTATTGACAAGCGCTCGTATGATAATATTGTCGCATATATAGAAGATGCGCGGGCGAATTCAGCCGTAGAAATCCTTCATGGTGGCACATACTCAGATGAGGTTGGATATTTTATCGCGCCGACGGTGCTCGTAACTTCTGATCCAACCTACCGCACCATGTGCGAAGAAATCTTTGGCCCTGTTGTCACCCTTTATGTGTACGAGGATGAGGATTACGAAGAAACCTTGACGCTGATAAATGAGACGTCACCGTATGCCTTAACAGGCGCTGTGTTTGCCCAAGACCGAGCCGTCCTAGCCCACACCATGGACCGACTCGAAGACAGCGCAGGCAATTTTTACCTCAATGATAAGCCAACCGGCGCGGTTGTGGGACAACAACCGTTTGGGGGAGCGCGAGGGTCGGGTACAAACGACAAAGCCGGGTCGGCCATGAACCTGCTGCGCTGGGTCTCGGCTCGTTCAATTAAAGAGACCTTTGTTCCAGCGACCCACTTCAGCTATCCGTTCCTGGGAATGGACAGTGAATGACAAATCGGCCATTCTCGCTGACACATCAAGTGGAGATAAGCAACGAAAGTCCGTATTTCTCTCGCCATTTTCCGGCGAACCAAAGCTATCGGTCGGTTCTCTCGACGTGGGTGATCCGACCGATAGCCTTTTGTATGCTTCCTGTAATGATAGGAGCTCTCATTGCTATTTTGGAAGGATTTCCGGGGCTACCCTTCCTTACGATTGGGTTTCCCCTTGCCCTAATCTGTGCCTCCGTTTGGGCCTGGTTTCGTATTCAGGTTACCCCCGCTGCACTTTATATTCGCGAAGGCGCTGCGTCACTTCAGACCGTGTGGGAAAGTTTGCGTAGCCCTTCAAAACGTCAATGGCTGCCTATCTTTGAGTTGCGCCGGGGACCGTCATTTGTTACCCTTGCTCTAGGAGATGCTACCTACTACCTCGAGCACGACGACTGGCCTGACCTAGAGGCACTCTTAAACGCCTTGCACGAAGCCCGGAGTACCTACCATGGCCGCCCGTGAGCCATCACATCAATACACGCTCCCGTTTCCAGATCCTCATTTGGACCAGGGAAGAGCACGCCCCCTTCCAGCATCTCCTGACGCAAAGACATGTAATTACTGGGATTATTGCCCCAATTGTGGATCACAGCTCGAAAACGCAGGATGTAAATATCGGTGTCCTCGCTGTAATTATTTTATGAGCTGCTCAGATTTTGATTAAGCGCCCATGATTACGATTGACCGCGACTCCAGTGTTGCCGTCCACGAACAACTTGCGGATCAACTGCGCTACCTGATCGCAAGTGGACATTATCAGGTAGAAGAGACGCTTCCCTCGACCCGAGCCCTGGGAAAACAACTTGGTATTTCATTCCATACGGTTCGAAAAGCCTATCAGCAACTGGAGCAGGAAGGGCTACTCGTCTCAAAAGTGGGCAGTGGCTTTTCAGTCATCGAACGTGCTCCCCTAAAAAAAAGCGAACGTATCGAGCGGGGAGCCATTGTAGTAGAGGATTCCCTTCAACGGCTCATCGCACTTGGTCTTACAGAGCATGAGGTCGAGTATCTGTTTCAGGAGCAATTCAATTCGTTATCTCATGGCATGCCTGCGCCAAAAATACTTTGTGCCACCGAAGGTAGCGAGCTAGCCGAAGGGTTTGCCGAGCAACTTGCTCATGCCCTCCAACAAGCAATCACCCCCTGCGACCTGTCCATGCTTGATCAACACCCTGACGTTGACGTAGTGCTTGCTCCGTATTCTGAAATCCCTAAAGCGCGGGGGTTGATGCCCCGTGCTGATACCGTTGGATTTGTCGCCTATTTTTCGCCCGAAGTGCTCGAGTCAGTTTCACGTCTTCGTTCGAGTCAAACATTAGGCTTGGTCACTCGACACGCTGATGCAATTTCTCCATTGACTCGGCGCATCAAATGGGAAACGGGGTATACTGGTCAGACCCTTGCTATCTCGGCTGAAATAGGAGGTGGGAAACACCTCTCAGCCTTTGTGGAGCAAACGGATCTGTTATTATTCACCCCGCCCGTAAGAAGACGGTTGCTTCCCCACCTAGGTCGACACCGAAAGTCCGTTCAAATTACCTCTCATATCAGCAAAGAATCGCTATCCCTACTACGGGAAATGCTGCCAAAATGATTAATTCAGCTTAGGTATTCCGTTCCCAACCTATTCCGAGGCGGGCGGGGGCAATCTAGGCACGTCTTGGTCATTCTCGGCTTTCGCTACCGACATTATTTCTTCGTCCACAACTGCGGCTTCACCCGACGCAGATACCGGATCGGAAGGTTCCTCTTTTTCTTCTAACTGCGGGGCCCCTTTAGCGCTACCCTTCTCTTTCGACTCCCCCTCTTCAGGAATCTGCTCTTTTTCACCTTTTTGTTGATCCGGGTATTTTACCCGAACATGATAGATACCTAGCAACAAGGTTAGAAAGGTGCTTTTAATTTTGTTCAGGTCTCGGAACGTTAATTCGGTGTCATCGAGCTGGCCATCCTCAATGCGCGCTGCGATGATCATATCGATCAAGGACTCAAGGCGCTTGTGGGTTGGGTCTGCTAGACTTTTACTAGCTGCTTCCACACCATCTGCAAGCATTAAGATGCCCGTTTCTTTGGTATGAGGTCGCGGGCCTGGATACCGAAATTCGGATTCTGCAACGGGCGGGTCTCCTTCCTTCCGCTCATCTTGAGCTTTACGATAGAAGAATTCAATCCGGGTTGTGCCATGGTGCATTGGAATAAAATCCAGGACACGATGCGGCAGGTTATATTGTCGCCCCATTTCGAGCCCTTCTTTCACGTGGCTTGCAATAATTAGCGCACTCATTCTGGGCTTGAGTTGGTCGTGAGGATTGGTCCCGGTGCGCTGATTTTCAACAAAATACTCTGGCTTGAGCATTTTCCCGATATCGTGATACAGTGCGCCGACCCGAGTAAGCAAGGCATTTGCTCCGATGGCAGCAGCGGCGGCTTCAGCCAGATTGGCTACTTGCAAGGAGTGATTAAACGTTCCGGGAGCACGAAGGCTCAGTTCTTTTAAGAGGGGGCGGTTTGTATCAGAAAGCTCCAGAAGCGTGAGATCGGTGGTGATATCAAACGCACGCTCAAAGACCCAAAGGAGCGGGTAGGCAAGGATAAGAAAAAATGACCCAACCCCAGCAAGTAGCAGCGACTCACCTAATCGAATGGGGGTAAGATTTAAAAACAACCAGGTGGCCCCCAAAACGATGGCATATCCAAGAAACACCAACCCCGCACTAACAAAAAACTGCCCCCGATTCTTGATGTCTCGAACGCTAAATACCCCAAGGGTACCCGCGAATAATGTTGCAAACACATACTCAAAATCATATCCCTGCAACAGCCCGCCTAGGAGCGCTAGCGTTAGAGTACCGAACAACCCTACCCGGGAATCGAATATTACCGTTAGCAGTACCGAGACGATCACAACCGGAACGGCGTACATGGCTTGAACGGGAAGCCTTAGCGCCACAGCGAAGAGACCGATGATCGCGGCAAATAACAACGAAATCAGGAAGATTTTTCGGTTGTCACCAAAGATGGGCTGCCGCACCATAAACAGATACAGGAAGAAAATGGCGAAGGTCGAGAGTACCAGAAGGAATTCTCCAAGGGTTCGACGCCATAAAATAGTGGGACCAACCCGTTCGTTCAGCGCACGCTCCAGTGAGGTTAGCTTGAGCTTGATTTCATCCGTGACCCGCTGCCCTTCATTAACCAAAACCTCCCCCCGGGTGACTTTTCCACGCGTGGGAGAAATACGGTCCTGGGCACGCTGTAAGGCCTGGGTAGATTCAAGCCGCATATACCGGAGCGAAGGGACAAAAATCGACCGCAACATTGAGGAAGAAAGCCCCACCAGTTCTGACTGGGCGCCATATTCTCGCTCGAAATAGTTCTGGGCCGCAGCGTATGCCTCATTGAGTCCATACACCTGATCTTTTTGTTTTCTTCGTTCCGACAACTCGGCTTGGTTCCTGATGATAAGCTCTTCGGTAAAAATGCTGTCCCTTGGAATATCCAAGACGCCTTGTTGGATAAGGGAAGAACCAAATTCCCACGCATCTCGCATGAGTACCGTGCTTAACTTCTCCCCTGAAGCCGGTGACCGGGATGCGCTCAATAAGCCCGGCACCCTGGAAATATGATCGTTGAGGAGGCGCTGCCACTGGGCAGCATTTAGTTTTGGGCGGGCAATCCTGCGCAAAGAGATGTAACGCAAGGAATCTGCCGTGGCCTCATCCAGTCTCCCTCTTGAATAGTTTATTTTATAAGTCTCGTAGGCTTCAAAGATATGCTGGAGTTGCGCAAGTACGGTATCTCGGTTTGCTGTTAGCTGGGCTTGAGCCCCCGGTAGGTCTTCAAAAAAAGGCGGGACCTCTAACCGGACAGCCTGGCGCTCCCGAGCAAGGGTTGTATCCGACTTGTAGATGGGAAAATCGAAGGGGGCGACAAACGCATCTCGTTGCCACTCTTCACCTACTTGAACCGTTTGTTGAAAGAAGTCTCCCCGAGGAAAGGCAGCCAGCGCTAATAACGTAAGCACCCCGATCAGGGCTCCTTTTACAACACCTTTGCGCCGCCGTATCCCACGCTCATTGGCCGTTGGACCATGTTCTAAAGATCGTCCAACCGGGCGGACTTTCCTTCCTCGAATAAGACGATCTCTGAGTCGCATTCAGTCAGCCAGGTATTTTGAAAAAACCGCTTGGACAAGTCACCCTCGTCCACCTGAAACGGGAACGTTATGAAGTGATATTGTTCGTCTTCTTCCCTAAGGGCAACAAATTTATGAGAGATCCCAGGCTCAGCAAGAGTACAACCCCAATTACCGTATACCAGGGCCACCCAATCGAGCGAAGGCTGTAGAGCGAACGCACTTCTTCTGAAGGATTAAAAACAAACATCCACCCCTCCGTTCCATACCAGACCCCACGGATGATAAAGATCATCGCCACGATGGTAAGTAGAAAAGCGATGAGTGCCTCTCGTTGTTGAGCCTGCTTGTTTAAAAGCCCCAGCAAAAAAGCGCCTAAAAGCCCTCCGTAGGTGAAGGATGCAATGGCAAGTCCAAGTTCAACAACAGGGTTTTGCTGACTCTGAAACAGACTGGCAAAACCAATAAAAATAATACCCCAAAACAACGTCAGGCCCCGGGAAAGACGCAGGGCTTGGCCCTCAGAAAGTTTCCGTTTTGTATTCAGCCCGTACAGGTCGAGCATGGAGGAGGAAGCCAGGGAGTTTAGGGACGAGGACAGTGTACTCATCGCTGCCGCAATAATACCAGCCAAGATAAAACCAGAAACTCCAGCCGGTAACCCTTCGATAATGAACCGGGGGAAGAGTTCATCACCCCTGCCCAGTCCCAGCTCTTGCAAGGTTGCACCTTCGTAATAGAGCCAAAGCAAAACGCCCACCCCTAGGAAGAGCGCAAATTGAATCATCACGAGGAGCCCACTTCCGATGAGCGCTTTTTGACTGTCCTTCAGGTCGCGGCAAGTCAGTAATCGCTGGACGATCAATTGGTCTGTCCCATGCGACGCCATTGAAAAAATGGCCCCTCCTACCACGGCCGTGATGAAGACGTAGGGCTGCGTGATCCATGCTGAAAAGCCTTCTCCACTACCCGTATTTATTATCAAGGTTTTTCCCGCATCTGCTGCCTGCTGCCATCCATCAGGTGGGACTGCTTGTAACAGGGCAATCAATGCCCATAAGGCCCCGCCGATATACACGACCATTTGGACCACATCCATCCAAACAACAGCCTTAATGCCTCCAATTAGGGTGTAGAGAACGGTGAGTATTCCCAGGACAGCAATGATTTCGAAATAGGAAATCGAGAAGCCCGCCTCGTCTGCGATCACCTTAAGTGGTATCGCTGTAGCAAATAACCGGACGCCATCCGCCAGAAGCCGTGTAACGAGGAAAGTGAACGAAGCCGTGGCACGCATTTTATCTCCAAATCGCGCACCTAGGAAGGCATATGCTGTTACCAAATTGCCTTCATAATAGCGTGGCAACAAAAGGACGCTTACCACGATGCGGCCCAGCAGGTATCCGAAGGTTAATTGTAAAAAAGTAAGGTTTCCGAGATAAGCAACAGCCGGTATCCCGATTACCGTGAGCGTGCTCGTTTCGGTCGCCACTACCGAGAAACAAACCGCCCACCAGGGAAGGTCACGCCCTCCTAAAAAATAATCGTCGGTGGTGCGTTGTTTACCACCTGCAAGGATCCCAAACCCCGCGACGCCAAGGAGATAAATTGCAATAACGGCATAATCAAGCGTTGTAAGCATATCCGATGACGCGACGGTTCTACTCTGTGTCTTTAAGTATACGCAACAACGCTTCCTCGTCCAGCACGGCTATGCCTAAGGCTCCCGCTTTTTCTAACTTAGAGCCCGGGTTTTCGCCCGCAACCACAAAGTCCGTCTTTTTGCTCACGCTGCCCGTCACTTTGCCACCCTTCTGCTTTATACGCAAAGCGGCTTCACTGCGAGATAGTGTCGGCAGCGTGCCCGTAAGCACAAACGTTTTGCCCATCACTTCACTCGACCCTTCTTTTAGCGTGGGCGTAGGTGCTTCACCGGGCAGCCGGTTGGTGTTGACCCCACCCTGCTCCAGCAAGTGGACCAGATCGGTGTTTCGTTCGACAGCAAACCAGTCGACCACGCTCTGAGCGGTAATCGGACCAATGCCATCAATCTCTGCTAATTGCTCAACGGTAGCCGCCTTTAACTTGGCCAAGGAAGAATTCGCTGCAACCAGCCGTTCTGCCGCGTCTTTTCCTACATGACGGATCCCAAGCCCAAAAACCAGCCTGCTCAACGGTCGGTGCCGAGAGGCTTCGATTCCAAGAAGAAGGTTTGCCGCTTTTTTTTCAGCAAATCCCTCCAAGACAATTAAATCATTCATGGATAGGTTGTACAAGTCAGATAGATGGGCCACCAAACCTGACTCGACAAGCTGAACAGCAAGCTGTGCCCCCAGCCCCTCGATGTCCATGGCAGAACGGCTGGCATAGTGTTCCAACAGCCGGATAAACTGAGCAGGGCACTCGATGTTGATACAGTACCAATCAGCCTCACCTTCTAGCCGGACCAACGGGGTTGAACAGGCCGGGCACGTTCGCTGCATCTGCCACTCCTGCTCATTTCCAGAGCGAGCTTCTGGAATCGGACGCAGCACTTGAGGAATCACATCACCTGCACGTTTTACAAGAACGGTATCCCCGATCCTAATATCGCGCGAGACGATATAATCCTCGTTGTGCAAAGTAGCCTGAGAAACGGTTACACCACCAATTTCTACGGGAGCGAGGACGGCCTCAGGCTTTATGACACCGGTTCGCCCCACGTTGCAAATAATGTCTAGCAAGGTGGTAGTTGCCTCGCGGGCGGGAAACTTAAACGCCACCGCCCAACGGGGCGCATTGGCACGGGCTCCCAACAGTTCTTGATACGAAATCTCATCTACTTTTAAGACGACGCCATCAATCTCGTAATCCAAGGCGAAGGGCCCTTCTTCGGCGTCCCGATGAGCAGTCCACCGCTGGCAAAATGCTACGACCGAATCAATATCCTCAAAACGGTGCGCGTGAGGGTTTGTTGGAATGCCTAGCGAGCGAAACCACGACAATACCTGGCTCTGCGTATCTGGCAAAGAACCGGTTCCCCCACCCATGCTATACCCGAAAAAGCGAAGTGGACGCGTGGCCGTGATAGTGGAGTCTAGTTGGCGGAGGCTTCCAGCAGCCCCATTTCGGGGATTGGCAAATGATTTATCTCCGGCTGCCAATAACTGTTCGTTTAGTTGCTCAAAATCACTTTTTCGCATATAAATCTCACCACGCACCTCCAATCGATCCGGTATTATTTCGGACTGAGAATGCTCCCCCCCAAGCCGAAGTGGAATGTCATGAATGGTCTGCACGTTGCGGGTGATATTTTCCCCCACTTCCCCATCCCCTCTTGTGGCAGCTATTTCCAATTTCCCTTGCTCATAGCGCAACGATACGGCGAGCCCGTCAATTTTTAACTCTGCCGTCACCGCAAATTGAGGGCGTTCGCCCAGCGTGCTTTCTAATGCGCGTCCACACCGATCATACCAAGCCCGAACTTCATCTTCATCGAAGGCATTTGACAAAGATAACATGGGCGCCTCGTGAGGTACTTTTTCAAAGCGATCTAATGGCGCTCCTCCAACCCTTTTTGTGGGAGAGTCAGCCGAAATAAATGCCGGAAAACGTTCCTCAAGAACCTGTAGCGTCCTAAAAAGCTGGTCATATTCTACATCGGCCACCAGCGGAGCATCCAACACGTAATAGTGATAGCCCAGCGCACGTACGATTTCTCGTAATTCAGCCATTCGGGCTTCTGCTTCTACAAAACCAAGCCCCGCTGCTGGATGTGCGTCAAAATACTGCTGGATAGCTCGGGTTGCCTCAACTAGTTGATGCATTCCAGATCCTATCGTCCGATTCTAAAAAACGTAGGCGCTGGAGACAGGGTAACCGGCTCACCAGTTAATGTGTCCGCAAAGGCCTCAGCAACAGCTCGAGAAATAAAAATGCGGTTGCGAGTGTCACGAATGGTTGTGGGGAATTCATACCCCTCCACATAAATTCTAATTTTGTCGAGTTGCTGCTCAATAATAATGCTGTCCAGCGCCGGATAATAATTGGCATCCCCTTGCTCAATCCAATATGGGCGACGGTCATCGGCATCACGTTTTATCCGTATCTGGCGAACGGGCCCCGTGGCCGCCAAGATGACCACATCTATGGTATCGCCGACGACAACGGCAGGCGGGGTTGGTGCTGGCGGAAGCAAAGCCAGGGAATCAATGGGAGTAGAATCCTCTTCCTCAGCCACCACTTCAGGCTCCATTGCCGACTCAGAATTCGTAAAAGAGATAATCGCCCAGATTCCACCAACCAAGATCAGAATTCCAAACACACCAACAATCCATTGCCAACTACCTTTAGTCTCCCGTTTATAAGGATCGGGGCGGCGACGGCGTTGCTGAGATGCTCCGGGCGGTTTCCCACTGACTTCGGCGGTTTGCAGTGTTCCGACTGATCGCAACGCTCCC
>JAUIDY010000163.1 GCA_030428385.1 Rhodothermia bacterium
GGTCTGTTGGGTTAAAACGGTGTTGGATTATCTCAGGTCACCCGACTTCTGTGTTCATCGAGTTTGGGTTCGATCCTCGGGCCAGATAAAATGATGGAGACATCGCCACTTGGTTGAGCTTTTTTCTGGATACCGGCTGGGCGATTCGCTTGTAATTACGAAGGACGTGCCCTATCGCATCCCGGGACAACCATAAAAAATATACACCTCTGTCGGCATCAGATTATTGAAATTCGTACGACGATCCCAAGGCACTATTCTTTAAACATGAAATTGATTTCCATAAGGATTGGCTACGTGCTTTCCCGGCATATTTAATTCCGGTGTACTTGCCTCTGTCGGGCCGAGTCTGCCTGCTTATTTCCCGTTGGCACAAAACGAACCCTGAGTCGTGACTTAATCCAACCGCAAGGGCATTCGGCTCGCTCAAACCTAAAACCCAAACTGCATCAAGGTGCCCCTAGCTACTCGTACCTCCTTTGATTATGTTATGAATCCTATTCTTTCTTCATTTAGCACCTCAACTCCGTGAACGTCCTCGGCATCGACATTGGCGGCTCCGGTATGAAAGCCGCACCCGTAAACCTCGAAACTGGCGAAATGCTAACGGATCGCTTTCGTATCGAAACGCCTCAACCCGCTACGCCCAAAGCCATGACCAAGGTGATAAAGCAGCTCACCAAGCAATTTGACTGGGAGGGTCCGGTGGGAGCGGCCTTTCCGGCGCGGGTCAAAAATGGAGTTGCTAAAACAGCCGCCAATATTCACAAGTCATGGATTGGCACCAACGTCGAAGAAATCTTTTACAAAGCCACGGGCTGCCCAATGACGGTTCTGAATGATGCCGACGCTGCAGGGGTAGCTGAAATGAATTATGGAGCAGGTAAGGGACGAAAAGATCTAGTCTTGCTACTTACCTTCGGCACGGGGATTGGCTCGGCCCTCTTCTGGAATGGAGAATTGGTGCCAAATTCAGAACTGGGTCATTTACGCTTCAAAAAGAACTGGACAGCCGAAGAGTATGCAGCCGACCGCATCCGGAAAGAAATGGAACTGGAGTGGGATGAATGGGGCAAACGGGTACGCAAAGTACTTAAATACGTCAACTTCTTACTGGCACCCGATCTTATCATTATTGGCGGTGGGGTCAGTCGCCCACAGAAATGGGACCTGTATGCCTCGCAGCTAAAGAAGGTTAAAACAGAGGTGGTACCCGCCCAGCTAGAGAACGAAGCGGGCATCGTTGGAGCCGCCTACGCCGCAGTGCATGAAGAAGTAAGTGGGCATGTTCGTTCCTAGGCCCTGCTCGTGTGTGCGCAGAAGGTCATAGATATCGGTTTTTCCCATTTCTGCTCCCGATTAGGCGGAGCCACTGTGGGTTCCCGGTGGGAATTGATGCCGCAACTCCCCCTCGATTTCCCAATACTGTGCAAGGTCCTGAATAAATCCCACTTCACCCGGCACAAGTATGCCATCTGCGGTAGCCAACGCTGCCAAGTCATTTAGAACTGATATGCGTTCTGCAACACCCATGGATTCCTTTAACGAGACCATGGCTGTATTAAGCATATCATGGCTATGGGGACCAACATAGATCAACATGGCTTCATCGATGACCTGGGTTAGTTCCTTTCCATCTATAACAGATTGCCAGGTGGCCAGCCGTTCAATCATCGTTTCTCGTTCAGCGGGGTCGAGTTGCGCATCCGTTGCATGGGCCATGAACAGATACAACAAGGCTAGGTCATGCAGGTTACTCCAAGGATCGATGGGATGCTCCATTTGTTGTTCCTGTTGGGAAAAGTAGTAAAATGTGAGTGGTAGAATTTAATGGCGACGGCTTTTTCGAATAATCACGAGGAGCCTGTTGTATGGCAAGACTGGGATGTTAAGGGACGTCTTTAAAAAGGTCCAGACTTTCTCAACAATAACAAAGCCTAAAAGTCTATTCGGTTCTTAGAAGCTGTCTGGTACGGGGGTTGGCAGGCGAGCCGAGGCGATTTTCGAGACCAGCGTCGTCCGATTTCGAGGCTCGTAGCAACGCTACGGGCTGAGAAACCGAAGGCGGAGCCGCAGAGCATCGAGCGGCGATGGGCGGAAAAGCGACCGGCGCAGCCCCAAATCGACGTACCAGACGGTTTCTTAATGACACCCGTAGTGGGCCTTCCTTCTGCCGCACCGCAAAGCCAGGACCACCCATTTTGCCAAGATTCCATCACCAAAGTATTTTTACTGGTCTACTTTTCCGCATTCGCCGATAAAAAGGTATTCACTCCACAGCCATGTCGACCACGCTCCAATCTTCCATTGAACAATTTGTATCAACCCCCGCCGAAGAACTTCGGAGCGAGGATGCTATTCCGGTCTTTAAAGAATTCTTAGACGGCCTTAACGAAGGATCTATCCGGGCGGCCTCACGGTCGACAAATGGAGATTGGATCACCCACCAATGGGTAAAACAGGGAATTCTATTGGGATTCCGATTAGGTACTCTTGTTGATTTTTCAAACAACGCCTTTCCTTTTTTTGATAAAGATACCTACCCCTTGCACCCGTTTCACTTGAGCCACCAGGTACGCATTGTCCCCGGCGGATCTTCGATTCGGACGGGTACCTATCTCGCACCGGGCGTGGTATGTATGCCCCCCATGTATGTGAATGTTGGCGCGTATGTAGATGCCAACACCATGATCGATTCGCACGCCCTCGTAGGAAGTTGTGCACAGATCGGCAAACGGGTACACCTTTCTGCAGCCGCCCAGGTTGGAGGGGTCCTAGAGCCCGTGGGCGCTCGTCCTGTGATTATTGAGGATGATGTATTTGTCGGTGGAGGCTGTGGGGTCTATGAAGGATGTCTGGTTCGTGAAGGAGCCGTTTTGGCACCCGGCGTAATTTTGACAGGCGCAACAAGGCTCTATGATCTTGTGAATGATTGTATCCACGAGAAAACCACTGATGGCCCGTTGGAAGTCCCTGCCCAAGCTGTCGTGGTACCAGGCGCGCGGGCTTCCTCTACCCCATTTGGAAAGGCCCACCAGCTTTCCCTCTATACACCAATCATTGTTAAATACCGCGACGCCCGCACCGATGCCTCCACCACCCTCGAATCAGTACTGCGCTAGGCACCTTGTATGCTTTGTCACCCCAAATCAGTACGGGTGATTTTTCCCTGTTCAAAGCACTCAAAGAAATAAATTAGTCGATCGAAACGGTGTCTGGTAGCAGAAATGCACCGGGGAATCGCCGCTCAATGTATTCTTGAAACTGATTCGCCTCGGCCCGGGTGGCAAAGTTGCCAACCCTAATTCGGTAGTAGGGTTGACGAAAGACCAAATAAACGGGGGGCTCAGCGGCTTTGTATGGATAAATTTCATCCAGTTCGCCACTTCGATACGCATTTATCCACCACGACATAATCTCCTCGAACATGGCGTCGGCTTCACTACGATTCTGCGAGGAGTATACTTGAATGCGGAATCCTTCGACGGTTCGCGGCCCCGATGCCTGGCTCTCATCATCCAGCCGATTCTCCATCAAGCTGGCAGGTACTTCATGCTCTACGTCTAGTATCTGGGCAGGTGGCTCATCGGAATACGGGGAAGTATCGAATTCTTCAAACTCAGCAAGGAAATATTGAGGTTCTGGTTGTTCGGACGGTTGTTCGGGCCGGGTAGCCCCGCCAGGCCCCGAACAACCCGCAAGTACAACAAGTCCGAGAATTGTGTACCCATACCAAAAAGAACCGAACTTCATAACAGCTAGATGTAATGTGTGCTCCTGAAATAGGACGCCATGGTACGGACTGGGTTGCTTTTTTGAAGCATGGCTCCATTCTTTCTTCGCAAATCAGCGTTGGAATATTGCCTGCGGTTGATTGTCGATTGCCGACCCCACTTCCTAGTTCATTGCGTGTTAGGCATTCAGCCCATCCTCCTTCCTGCCTTTGAACCTAGTAATCACTGGTTCCTTCTATACCCTGTACAATGGCTACGGAGGCACTGGCTCCAATACGCGTTGCACCATGGGCAATCATCGTCTCCGCATCTTCCACCGAACGTACACCCCCCGATGCTTTTACACCAAGTCGATCTCCTACTGTGCGGCGCATCAACGCCACATCGGTGGCCGTGGCTCCTCCTTTCGAGAAGCCGGTAGATGTTTTCACAAAGTCTGCGCCTGCATTCTGCGATAAGACACAGGCAATCACTTTCTCCTCATCGGTCAGCAATGCGGTTTCTAGTATGACCTTTACCAAGGCCCGCTGGCTTCCTCCCTTTCGGTTTGACCGAGCAGCCTCTACCACGGCACGGATGTCTCGCTCAACGTAATCATACCGTTGACTCTTCAACATGCCCACGTTGAGGACCATATCTACCTCTGTGGCTCCATCTCGAACGGCTAATTCGGCCTCTGTTGCTTTGACAGCCGTTGACGTTGCACCAAGTGGAAAACCAATGACCGTACATACGGCAACGGGCGTCCGGCCTAGCAACTCGGCGACAAGAGGAACATAAGAGGGGTTCACACACACCGAGGCAAAACAATAGCGCCGCGCTTCCTCACAGAGCGTCCGTATCATCGACTCGGTAGTTTCCGGTTTTAAGGCCGTATGGTCAATCATACGTGCCAGAGGCGGCGCAAGGGCACAAGCCGCGGCCGCAGCTTGTTCTACCCGTTCCGCACGTACACCAAACCGGCAAGCTCCAGCCTGTACCATACACTGCAAGGCTTCCTGCAGGGCGTGATCAGCCTGAGAAGCCGGTGGCTGAGGTACCCACCGGCTTGTTAGCCGGGAAATGATTTGTTTGCGTTCCTGCTGATTCATGATGCAAGATACGAATGAACTGCGCACAAAAAAGCCCCTCGATCAGAATGTCGAACGGCTCGAATCAATAGTGGAGCTAAAAAAATACAGCCGACGCTGAAAGCCGCGCCGGCTGTATGACATGAATACATCGAGGGGGCTAATTTCGGAAAAGCGAAACGTTGCCGACACCTGCACTCAGGCGAATCTCAGGGCCGCCCCCATTGATGCGCCCGCTGAAAGACTTGTTAAGCCATTTCCCTTCTACTTTGAGGGGGAAATCCGTGTCGCAGGAGCCCATGGAAGCGCTGGCATCAACGTACACGCTCACATTTTCATTCAGGTATAGTGTTACGTTCCCCGCTCCGGTTTTAAGGTTAGAGGCCTGTTGGGGTTGATCGTCTATTTCAGCTTCGATGTTGCCCGCGCCTGTGTGTGCTTTCACAGCCCCGGATACACCCTCGATATGAATGTTGCCGGCACCCGTGTTTACATCAGCAAGCTGGATTGCACCATGTAACTCAATGTTGCCCGCTCCGGAATTAATGTTAACAGGGCCTTCGATATCCTCAATAATGATGTTGCCGGCCCCTGTGCGCCCCCTCACTGATCCGGCAAGATCCTCAATCTCTACATTTCCGGCACCACTTGAGAACTCTACGTTATAAGCATCAGGGACCTCCACGATAACGTTGATGCGCATGCGGTTGTGACGACCCCAACGGCCCCAGATTCCTTCCCGCCCTCGTTCGAACCGGGAACGGACATGCACATCGTTGCCCCGCTGATCAAAGTCGTAGTCATGATGGGCAAACATTTCATCAGCTTCGCGACGGGAATCAGCATCCGCAATGCGTTCGATGATAATAATGACCCGGTCATCGTCACCAGATTCTACCTGAATGTTACCATGATCCAGATCAAGGTGAAGCGTCCCGCCTTCATCAACTTCAAAGGCCTGCTTTACAGTGTCTTTGATCTGCATTGCATTGGCATGGGCTCCTCCAACAAACAAGGCTAGGAGAACAGCCAATAGCGCGTATTTCTGGAAACGTATGTTCATGATGGTAAAAGAAATG
This sequence comes from Rhodothermia bacterium, assembly GCA_030428385.1. GTDB lineage: Bacteria > Bacteroidota > Rhodothermia > Rhodothermales > JAAAOL01 > JAUIDY01. The sequence goes on from JAUIDY010000163.1 coordinate 5,884, forward strand.
GTGGTGTTTCATTAAGCGCTACGGACACACCCAAGTGATGTTGCACCCCCGAACTCAGTCGTTTTCTTTTGCCGTTCCCCCTTCAAAATCAAGCGCTGCTGAATTGATACAAAACCGAAGTCCCGTTGGATGGGGACCGTCTGGAAAAACGTGTCCAAGATGCCCACCACAGGCCGCACACAACACTTCTGTCCGCCGCATTCCGAAACTGCGATCTTCCTCTGTTTCGATGTGCGTTTGCTCAACTGGTTGATAAAAACTTGGCCATCCGCATCCCGCGTCAAACTTGGTTTCTGATTCAAAAAGCGGGGTCCCACACCCTGCACAGTGATACAAACCCTCTTCGGTGTGATCCCAATACTTTCCTGTAAAGGCACGCTCTGTCCCTTTCTGTCGTAAAACCCGGTACTGCTCAGGACTCAATTCATCCCGCCATTCCACATTGGTTTTTTTCTTTTTATCCATCATACTGTTGCGTTCGTTAGCATGGTTTTTTTGTTCATTTTCTAACGAATGCGTTACGCCTTCTGTTCAGTTTACTCCGTAGGTGGAGCAAGCACGGCTTTATCTGAGATGTGTTTTGGATCTAATCGTTGCAGCAGTACAGATCCGGCAATTATTAGCGCCCCTGCCAAAACTTCAAGGACGGAGGGAACGGTATTCAACGCCAACCAGGCTACGACCAGCGCAGCCAACGGGACTAGGTTGCCATATAATACCACCCGGGTCGGCCCTAACACATCCAATGCACGTACTTTCACCCACTGCCCAATTCCAACGCCGACGGCTCCGCCAGCCAAAATGGCTATCCAGGTCCACAGGCCGAGCGATCCCCATGCCTCACCCACCAAGGCCGGGGAGGCAAGGAGCAGGTACAACACCCCCCCCATCACCGTGCGCGAGGTGACCATCGGGGTAGCCCCATATTTTTGCGCAAGGGGCTTAATCAGATGCAGTTCAGCCACTGCGCATGCCAATGCCACAAATAGAAGCAGGTCGCCTAGCCAAAACGTTCTTCCGGGGAGGAGCCCATCTGCCGCCAAAGCAAACGTGCCCATGCCTGCGAGGGCCACGCCCACAAACCCGGTACGCCCAATGCGTTCCGTTTTTAATAAATATCCTATCCCGGAGCTCAGGGCGGGGCCCAATGCCAACCACAATGAAGCGCGCGCGCCATGGGTTAACCCTAATCCTTCAATTCCAAGCCAAGGAGCAAGCAACGCGCCGAGTATCGCCACCAAAAAAAGCCGTGGCCAATCTCTTCGTTCGAGACGGGGAAAAAGCGGAACCGCCTGTCCTTTTCTGCGGGCTTGAATTGTGCTTTGCCCATACAAAACGGCTATTAAGGCTCCCCCTCCCACAATAAATCGCGCCACGCTAAAAGAAATGGGGGCCATCTCTCGAAGGGCAACCTCTGCCAGCACAAAATTGCTCCCCCAAAAAACAACAAACAGCGAAAGCAAACTGTGGTGGGACCACGCGCTTTCAGAGTGCCCAAGCAACACCTCCTGCCGTGCAGGTGGAGATGCAGAGATGGCATCAACGGTTTCCGTTGAGGATTTGGGGGCCATGAGGGAATGGGTGAAGCGTAGCGTGGACCGATGCTACGCGGGGAAGGATGAAAGGTTAGAAAATTAGCAGATAGAGTTTACGAGACGGCTTATCTGAAAAACAAACCGTACAAAAAAGCCCTTCCAGCATCAAGTTGGAAGGGCTTGGATATCGAGAACACCTCCTAACGGCGAACCGCACCATGCTGAGATAAACGCTATCGGTAGGCGCGGCAAGACACTTAATTGGTGCTAATTCTTACGGGTACCTGAACATCCGCCCAATGCAGAACAAGGGTGCCTTCTGTTTCAGTAACCCCGTCAAACGTATACGTCAGCAATTCTTGAGCGGGGGCTGATTGTGGTGACACGGAAACAACCAGTACGTCATTCGAAGCATCGCGGTTGTAGGCCCCCCACTGGGCAGGAACCGAATTAAAATGAATCGACCAGGCATCTGCGTTTGGCGTGGCAAAAAGGGCATAGGTCCCAGCGGCAAGCGCTTCCCCCTCGACCATAACGTCCGAAGAAAGCGAAATGGTCGTCGCCTCATTCGCACCGGCTCGCCAAACTTCGCCATATGGTACCAACTCTCCGTAAATGGCACGTCCCCGTACACTTGGGCGCCCATACGTGATGGTGACATTGGTCGTGCCAATCGTTTGGCTTACCGCGGCATTGGGACTCGGGCGAGCTTCGTCATTGCCACGTGGTGGCACCGTAATTTCAGTGCCCGTTGCATCTGTCGTTTGCGCCGGTACGTCCTCAGGCGTAGCACATCCCAGAGCTGCAAAGAGCATGAGCGTAAGTGCAGTCGTTGATACCTTCATGATCAGGTGGGTAGTTGGTTGAACAGGTTTCGGGGGAAAAGCCTAGAAGCGGCTGTTTTTTTAGCAGCGTACGTACGCCCGGTCAAGAGGGGGGTTTCTGGGAAAAAGGGTGGGGGGCCTCCAGGCTAACACTTTTGGGCGAAATAGCGTACCATAGCCTGCCAACCTCTTCTCTCTGTCGACTCCCGATATGTCAAATAATCACAACCACCAAGACACCTTCCCCTTTGGACAAGATATCGCCTGGCATCCCCGGCTTGATTGGATAAAAAAAAGCAACATTCAACGATTCATGGATCAACATGGGATTCCATCATATCCCGCCCTGCTTGAACGGGCAAATAGGGATGTTGCCTGGTTTTGGGAAGCCATACTCGACGACCTCGGCATTGAGTTTTACACCCCGTACACGCAAATCATGGACACAAGCAAGGGGTTGCCGTTTCCTCAATGGTGTGTTGGCGGGGAAATGAACATCATCCATAACTGCCTGGACAAATGGCAAAACACCGAAGCCCGCAACCGAATAGCGCTCCGGTACGAGAGTGAGGGTGGGAACGTGCGCACCTACACGTATGCTGAGTTGCACCGGGAAGTTTGCCGCTGTGCAAACGCGTTGCGCCACCTAGGCTTGGGCCGTGGCGATGCCGTGGGCCTCTATATGCCCATGACGCCTGAGCTATGCATTGCCTTTCTCGCCATTATTAAAATCGGAGGTATCATCTTACCCTTGTTTAGCGGGTATGGACCCAGTGCGGTTAGCACCCGCCTCAATGACGCCGGGGCCAAAGCCCTCTTCACCGCGGATGGCTTCTTCCGTCGCGGGAAAACCATCCCGATGAAGCCCACCGCCGACGAAGCCCTGGCTTCCTGCCCTACTGTCGAACACGTCATCGTACAGCGTCATGCCAACATCACGGATTCTCCCATGACCCAGGGTCGTGATAGGTGGTGGGATGACTTTATCCATAATCAAGACGAAGAAGCGGAGACGGCGCGTACCTCTGCGGAAGATGTGCTGATGATTATATACACCAGTGGCACCACAGGGCGTCCTAAAGGTGCGGTGCATACCCATTGCGGATTTCCGATAAAAGGGGCCCAGGATATGTATCAAAGCATGGACCTAAAACCCGGCGAAGTGATGTATTGGATGACCGACATGGGTTGGATGATGGGTCCGTGGCTGGTTTTTGGAACGCTGTGCATCGGAGCCACGATGGTTTTTTATGACGGGGCGCCTGACTATCCGCAAGTTGACCGCGTCTGGCAGTTGGTTGAAGATCATGGGGTGACCCACCTAGGGGTGTCCCCCGTCCTCATTCGGGCATTAAAGACGCATGGCCCGGAGCCCGTGATGCAACACGATTTATCAAGTCTACGGGCAGTCGGCTCCACGGGAAGCCCGTGGGACCCTGAATCCTGGCGTTGGTGCTTCGAGCACATACTGGGCGGCACCAAACCCATCCTCAACTACAGCGGTGGGACTGAAATAAGCGGAGGCATCCTCTGCGGCAACTTTTTCCAACCCCTGAAACCCTGTGCCTTCTCGGGCCCTGTACCTGGCATGGACGCAGACGTGGTAGATACTTCAGGACTTTCCGTTCGCAGAGAGGTTGGAGAGTTGGTGATTCGAAAACCCTGGATTGGTATGAC
>JAUIDY010000164.1 GCA_030428385.1 Rhodothermia bacterium
GGCGAGGTATTCACGCCCCTGCGCCTTCATTTCCTCTGACACGGGGCTTTCCTTGCCCGATAGTTCTTCCGACGAAGGCTTTTCATTAAACTCGGTAATCACTTGTTCGTCGTTGGTTTTCATAATTCCAAACGACGGGGCATGAAGGGCGGACACCGGATTTGCTGCTATCGTGATGTCGGCCTCATGCTCCAGGTGATGTGCAAGCATCTTCCGGTAATTCATCGAATAAAGTTGATCCCCGGAAAGAATAAGTACATGCGAAAACCGGTACCCTTTCATGTGCGTGAGCGAGCGCCGGACGGCATCGGCGGTACCCTGAAACCACTCTCTGGATGCCAAGGTCTGCTCTGCTGCCAGCACTGACACAAAGCCGCTCCTAAATTGGTCGAATCGAAACGTCCTTGCAATATGCCTGTTCAGGCTGGCTGAATTATATTGGGTGAGAACAAAGATCCGGTTGATGTCAGAATTGATACAGTTCGAAACGGGGACATCAATTATCCGGTATTTTCCAGCCAGCGGAACAGCAGGTTTGGCACGATGACCCGTCAGTGGAAAGAGGCGGGTACCTGCTCCCCCTCCCAGAATAACGGCAATCAGGTCCTCCATGGGGAGCATCAAGTAGGGTGAGCGCAAGGCAGAAAGGGATAAAGATAAGATAGACAACCTCGCATCGAAATCAACCAAGCTTCATGCTTTGTCGGAACCCCGTTCTCTCAAAACCATATGGTCGTTCACTCCGGCTGCTCCTCTTTTTTTGATCTGATCTTGCTACCCTTCGCCCTTATCTAACGCAAGGCATGGTTCGCTTCTTACGTAACCGGATGACCTATGTGGTCTTTGCTTTGGTTATACTCCTTTCGATTTTTGCCATCGCAGCGATTGGAATTGTTCGGAAACTCGATTTCTGGCCGGTTCTAGTTGCGTCACTCATGTTTAACCTGTGGAGCATCTATCAGAGTGAGTCTGGTGGATTTGTAAAAAAGAAAGAGTACCGTCGTTGGAAAGAACCACCCCGCCATTTCAGTTCATCTCAGGTGGTGGTGATATACGGCATTGTGCTCATTGAGGCTTTGCTCTGCATTTTTGTAGTGGCCCGCAAGTTTTTCTAAAAAACTGTCTGGTACGGGGGTTGGCAGGCGAGCCGAGGCAATTTTCCAAGGCCAGCGTCGTCCGATTTGGAGGCTCGTAGCAGCGCTACGGGCTGAGAAACCGAAGGCGGAGCCGCAGGGCATTGGGTGGCGATGGGCGGAAAAGCGACCGGCGCAGCCCCAAATCGACGTACCAGACAGTTTCTAAGGTCCACGATTTATACACTGCTCCATGTTTCTGACCGTGAAACCCTGTTCGTAGGGTCGGGTACATGCTTGCACTTGGTGTGCTAATTTTTTGCCTGTACCCGAATGAGTGAGCAGACCCGTCACCTCGTTGATGTGTTGCGCCAGCGCCTGCATGCAACCATCCGCCGCATCACGCTGGCCGACCTTTTATATGGCCTGGTGCTGACATTGGGGATGGCCTCGGCGTTGCTACTTCTTGGCGTGGCGGTGGAGGCCGGTTTCTGGTTAGAGACCACGCCGCGCACCGGCCTGTTCTGGATTCTCCTGCTTAGCATCCTGGGGATAATCGGGTATTTTTTGCTGTTGCCTCTGCTTCGGCTGATGGGCATCCTCGCCCCGCCCTCGGAAGAATCCGTCGCCCGGACGATTGGCCAACACTACCCCGAGGTTTCGGATCGGCTGCTGAACCTGTTGCAGCTCGTGGATGGCCGCGGCAGCGACGCACCGACGCCCTTGCTCGACGGCGCTGTGCGGATGCTCAGTGAGCCGTTGTCCGCGGTGCCCTTCGAGCAGGTAGAAAAATTTGATCGGGCCAAGCGGGCCTCCCGGCTGGCCTCTTTGCCCATCGTTGGTGTGCTCGTCTTTTTGCTGGCGGCGCCCGGCACCTTCCTAGACGCGACGCAGCGGCTCTTTTCTCCCCGGACGCACTTCCAACGACCCGCCCCTTTCTCGCTTCACATTGAGCCGGGTAATACAGAGGTTGTCAAAGGCGCTGCGCTCGAACTGGTTGTGCGGGCGGAGGGCTCGGCCTTGCCACGAAGCATTTCATTGCTCCTCAACAATGAAGATGAGGAGCACGTCGAAACACTAACACTGACGGCTGATTCGTCTGGAGCCTTCCGGCACACGGTAGTCAATATGCGCCAGTCGATGCGCTACCGCGCCGAAGCCGAACAAGTACGGACGGCCTGGTTCGACGCCACCGTGACCGAGCGCCCACTGGTTCGCATGTTGCAGGTGGCACTTGATTTCCCAGCCTATACCCGCATCCCCGACCAGCGTCTCGCTCCCAACGTTGGCGATGTGGCCGCTTTGCCGGGCACCCGCGTCTCGGTAGATGTGGGCGTAGCCGGACAGTATATGAGCGAGGCGGTATTGCAATTTGATGATGGCACCGAAGTCCCACTCGAACTCGACCGTGACGCTGCGACGGGGCAGTTCACGCTTGGCCGGGAAGGCACCTATCAGGTGATCCTGCGGAATGCCCGGGGGCTCGAAAACAGCAACCCGATCACCTACACCCTTAAGCTGCTCTCCGACGCCCATCCCGTCATCTTGCTACTCGGACCCAGCGCCAACGCGGAACTGGACGACGCCCTGCGCACACCGCTCCGATACCGCATCACCGACGACTTCGGGTTCTCGCAACTCAGGCTCTATTATCGCCTTGCCGAAAGTCGTTTTGGCGAACCCATGCCCACGTTCGAGGCCATTAACCTTCCGCTCGACAACCCCCGCCAACTCGATCAGGAATTGCTGTATCAGTGGCTCTTGAGCCAGGAGACCAACCTCGACCCCGTCCCGGGCGATGTCATTGAATACTATGTTCAGGTGTGGGACAACGACAGCGTGGCCGGTTACAAAACCGCCCGCACCGAGACCCAAACGCTCCGCTTCCCCTCCCTAACCGAGCAGTTTGAGGAATTGGACAACGCGCAGGACGAAGCCGAAAACCAGATGGAAGAAATGCTGGACGAGGCCGACGCCATTCGCGAAGAGTTTCGGGAGTTGCGTGACGAATTGCGCCAGAAGCAAGAAGGCGACTGGGAAGACGAACGGCAACTGGAGCGCATTCAGGAGCGCCAGCAGCAGTTGGAACAGCGCGTCGATGAACTGACGCAGCAGATGGAGTCCACCTCGCAGCAGATGGAAGAAAACAGCCTCGTCGCGCCCGAGACGCTGGAAATGTACGAGGAGCTCCAACGCGTCGCCGAAGAAATCAACTCTCCAGAATTGCAGGAAGCGCTCCAGCAGTTACAAGAGGCGATGCAAGAGCTCAACATGCAGCAGATGCAGGAGGCCATCCAGAACTTTGAGTTCAACGAGGAGCAGTATCGCCAGCGTCTCGAACGCACGCTGGAATTGTTCAAACGTCTCCGCGTGCAACAAAAACTAGATGAAGCCGCCCGCCGCGCCGAAGAACTCGCCCGGCGACAGGAACAGTTAGCCGAACGGCTCGAACAGCAGAACGAGCAGGGCGAAGAAAACAATGCCGAGGAAGAGGGCGAGAACCAGGACGGTGAATCGAATGAGGATGCTGACGGCGAGCCCAACGAAGGCGAACAAGGAGAAAACGAGGAGGGCGAGCAAAACGAAAGCCAGCAGGGTGAGAACCAGAACGGTGAGCAAAACGAAAGCGAGCAGCAAGGCGAAAATCAGGAAGGCGAGCAGAACGAATCGGGCGACACATCGGAACAGCAAAACGAATCGCAGCAGAACAGCGAATCGCAGCAGAACAGCGAATCGTCAGAAAACGAGCAGCTTGCGCAGGAACAAGAACGTTCGGCCGAGGAAATGCAGCAGTTGGAAGAGCAGATGCGTGAGTTGATGGAGATGATGGAAGAGATGCGCAATGCGCCTTCGCAGCAGATGCAGGAGTTGAACCAGCAGACACAGCAGCAGCAGTTGCCCCAGCAGATGCAGGAAAATGCCCAACAGATGCGGCAGGGCGATAACCAGCAGGCCCAGGAACAGCAGCAGCAGATGCAACAGCAACTCCAGCAGTTACAGGAGCAATTGCAGCAGATGATGCAGGGCATGCAAGGCCAGCAGCAACAAATCAACGTGGCCGGGCTGCGCCGGGCGCTCGAAGATGTACTTACGCTCTCCCAGCAACAAGAGGCGCTCCGGCAAGACCTCGCGCTCTCCCCTCCCGACACGCCCCGCCTCCGCGATTTCGCGCAGCAACAGGTGGAGCTATCCGAAGGACTGACCGTGGTCAGCGACTCGCTGCAAAAGCTGGCCCGCGACATTCCCCAGATGACCCGGGCGGTCCAGAAAGAAGCGGGTGATGCTCTTCGTGCGATGGGCAACTCCACGGAAGCTCTGGCCGAACGCTCCAGCCGCACGGCGACCGGCGAGCAAAAAACGTCGATGATGCATCTTAACGAGTTGGCGCTGCTCCTGTCGGACCTAATGAACCAAATGCAAAACCAGCAGGGCGGCGGCGGCGGCATGTCGATGCAGCAGATGCTCCAGCAGTTGCAGCAGATGGGCCAACAACAGCAGCAACTGAATCAGCAGATTCAGCAGATGCTCAACGACATGCAGGGCAACCGCTTGTCTACCGACATGCAGAGTCGTCTCCGGCAAATGGCGGGTCAGCAGGACATGCTGCGGCGGCAACTCAAGGAGATGAGTCGAAACCGCGAACTCAACAGCAAGGCGCTGGGCGACTTGGAAAAGATTGCCGAAGAGATGGAAGAAGCCATTCAGGACTTGCAGCGCGGCGAAATCAACCGCCCGATGATCCAACGCCAACAGCGCATCTTGACACGGTTGCTCGAAGCCTCAAAATCGATGCAGGAACGCGGGCAGGAGCAACGCCGTGAAGGCCGCTCCGCCGATGACATAAGCCGCGAAAGCCCCAGCGACCTTCCGGCCCCCGAGCAAGCCGAGCAACTCCGCAAAGCCCTACTCGAAGCGCTAGAAAGCGGCTACGCGCCCGATTACGAGGAATTGATCAAGCGTTACTTTGAATTGCTTCAGCAGCAACAGAGTCAGTAAAGCCGGCTTGATCCATGTCATCTCGAACGAATGTGTGTGATCTCCCTCGCTTTAGACCCGATCTATGTGGGAGGTCTCTCCTTGCTTCGCTTATCGAGATGACAAAAATAAACACAGAATTGCCATTCGACGTGAATCTGTCCATCAGATAACAACCCCGTTTCACGTCTATCATTCGCCATTTCTTATCTTGGGCGCGACCCTACAAATCTTGTCGCGTCTTGCATGGCTGCTTCCGAAAAGAAAACACCGCTTGGTGAACTTGCCCGCCTTTTTCTGAAACTCGGATTTATTGCTTTCGGCGGTCCGGCGGCACACATCGCCATGATGGAGGACGAAATTGTCACCCGTCGCAAATGGCTCGATCGGCAACACTTCCTCGACCTCATCGGCGCGACGAACCTGATCCCCGGCCCCAACTCCACGGAGATGACCATGCACGTTGGCTATGAGCGGGCGGGCATTCCTGGCATGATCACCACGGGCGCGTGTTTCATCTTCCCCGCCGCCGTGATGACAGGCACCTTGGGCTGGCTGTATGTGCAATATGGCACCTTGCCCGAAGTCGAGCCCTTCCTCGTCGGCATCAAACCAGCCGTGATGGCGGTGATTCTGGGGGCCTTGTGGAAACTGGGCAAAAAGGCGCTCAAAAGCTGGGCGCTGGTGCCCATCGGTGTGGCCGTGGCCGTGGCGCTTTACTTCGGCGTCAGCGAGATCTGGGCGCTGTTGGCCGGTGGGGTGATCGGCATGATGGGCTTGGTGGCATTCGAACGTATGAAGTCAGGCAAAAACGCCGCCTCGTTTTTCCTTCCGATTGTTGCCGCCTCGCCGTTTCTGCAAGCTGCCGTCACCACCCAATCCGAAGTGCCGCTCTGGAAACTCGGGCTTTTTTTCCTGAAAGTTGGGGCAATCTTGTACGGCAGCGGCTATGTGCTCATCGCGTTTCTGGAAGGCGACCTCGTGGACAGCTACGGCTGGCTCACCGAACAGCAACTCCTCGACGCCATCGCCATCGGGCAGTTCACACCGGGGCCCGTCCTGACCACGGCCACGTTTATCGGCTATGTCATTGGTGGATGGCCGGGTGCCGTCGTGGCAACCCTGGGCATCTTTCTGCCATCGTTTGTTTTTGTTGCCATCCTCAACCCCATCGTGCCCAAACTGCGCAAGTCGCCGTGGAGCGCGGCGTTTCTGGATGCGGTAAACGTGAGTGCCGTGGCGCTGATGCTGGTCGTGACGATTGAACTGGGCGAAAGTGTGCTGACGGGCTGGGTGCCACTGGTTATTTTTGCCCTGGCGCTACTGGGCGCGTTTCGCTTCAAACTCAACGCCGCTTATCTCGTACTCGGCGGGGCGGTGCTGGGCTGGCTGCTGATGCTGCTATGATTACATTTTGATCATGGGCGGATGGTGCCTCCGTCGTATTCTTGGTGATTGTTCACCAGATCCGATCCGTCATGAAAGGACTCCACGGCAAAAAGGCCCTCGTCACTGGAAGCAGCACGGGCATCGGTGAAGCCATCGCCATCCGCCTTGCGCAGGAAGGCGTGGACGTGGCCATCAACTACCGCCGCAGCGAAGACGCCGCCCGGCAGACGCAGCAAAAAGCCCACGCTGCCCATCCTGATGTGCAGACACTCCTTGTGCAAGCCGATGTCTCCAACGAAGAAGCCGTCTCGGCCATGTTCGACGCTGTTTTTGAGGCGTTCGGCGGGCTCGATATTCTGGTGAACAACGCCGGTTTTCAGATCGCCGGAGCCAGCCATGAGATCGCTGTTGATCAGTTTGCCCGTGTCATCGCCACCAACCTGACCGGGGCGTTTATGTGCGCCCAGCGTGCCCTTCAGCACTTCATGGCGGAGAATAAGGCGGGCAATATCATCAACGTTTCCAGCGTCCACCAGATCATCCCGAAGCCGCGCTTTGTGGGTTACTCGGCCAGCAAGGGAGGATTGCAAAACCTGACCCGCTCGCTGGCGCTGGAATACGCGCCGCATGGGATTCGGGTGAATGGCATCGGCCCTGGCGCCACCGTTACGCCCATCAACAAAGCCTGGGCCGACGACCCGGAAAAACGCGCCAACGTGGAAAGCCACATCCCAATGGGCCGCGTCGGCTACCCCGAAGAAATGGCCGCCGCCGTCGCCTTCCTCTGCTCGGATGAAGCCGCGTATATCACCGGACAAACGCTGTATATCGACGGCGGACTAACGCTCTACCCGGACTTCCGCACGTCGTGGTCTTCGGAGTAAAAGCCGGCCCTCCCTCTATACTGTTCGTCATCCCAGCTTGAGAATTTCCTGCACTTGGAGTGGGAAACCAAGATCGCTCAAAACTGCACGATTGCTAACAGGAGAGATGCCGACACGAGGAAGAAACCCGGCTGATGAAACCAAAAGTGTGGCATGACCTCCGAACCATCTTTTTAAACGTTTATCTATCAAAACTTCCGGCTCACGCCCACGCTGACGCCCCAGTCGGGTGTATCCAACCGCCGTGCCAAATCCACGCGGAGGAGTTTGAACAGGTTGGTCACCGAAACGCCCGCTTCGTGATGCCACCCGGTAGAGACGAGCGGAGTAAATGGCAACGCCGTCGCTTTCTCCTCGCTCAGCCACGAGCGTCCGTGCCCGCCAAAAATCCGCAGGCCGATTTCGCGATCTACCAACGGGCGCAGGCGTAAAGCTTCAAACGGCAACGTCGTGAAGTCGTGCTCCCAGAAGACGCCCATGGTCTGCTCGCCCTCATATGGTCGGTTGCGGTGCGTGCGTAGGCCGCCCAGCCCGGCAAACGGCCCGTTGGTGCCATCTACCACGCTCAGCCGTTGCGGAGGCAACGAGCCCAAAAACGTGGAGCCATAGGCCCGGACCGCCAGTGCGTTCGGCAGCGGACGCCCCCGCACGAACGTCGGGACCCACCCATCTAGCTTCACATCGAAGCGGGTGAAGGTACTCTCGGAGCCGGGCAACGCCTGTTCAACCCGAACTTCAGCCCGGCGCAACCGCTGTGCTCCCAGTGTCTGGTCCGACTCACCCGTGATGAGTTGCAACGCGGCGGTGCGAAAGGTGCCGTCTTCGATGGCGGGATTCGGGCGAAAGGTGTGCTCAAACGGCCACGCCTTGCTGCGCTCGTTCTCGACAGACGTGTGGACTTCCTCCCGCAACGTCAGCGCCGTACGGAAGAACGGCCATGCATATGTCATCGTGGCGTGAAAGCCTTGCTGTTGGTAATAGTCGAAATAATCGACTCCGCCGAAACGGGCAGGCAGCGTGTTGAGCGCTTTGGAATACACCCGCGACTCATACCGCAACGCCGTGTCGCGTAGGTACCGCGCTTCCAGCGTTCCCCGCCGCCCCCATCGGTACGTGGCAATGCCTTCGACGTGAAGCCGCTTGGTGCCTGTCGTCTGCCCAATTCGCATCAGCATCTCGAAGCGCGGGCTGAACGGCAACCACTGGCCCGCGCTGAAAAACGAGCCATCGACGCGGTTGTAGTGAGACCGGAATTCGTAGCCAAGGTACTTAGGCCAATGCAGTTCGGGCTCGTCGATGATGTTGCGCTGCGAGAAAAACAGCGCCCACACCGCCTGCCGACGGGGCAACAATGCTTCTTCCAGTGTGAGGCGCTGCGGCGTCAGCCGCGCCAGGGCTTCCTCCTCCATCGACGAGAGCGGAACGATGTTGCGGCCTTTCAAGAACAAGTCGTCCAGAAACACCGAGGCCGAATCCAAATGCACCCGCTGACCCGATCGATACACCTGTTCGGGAGGTGGTTCGTTGATAGAGTAGTTCGTGAGACGTCCCGTCTGCCGAAGGCCAATTTCAGGATAATCGAAGATTTCGGGCTCAATCGTGAACTGCCCCTCGGCGCGAAGATCAACAGGCAGCCAGACGCTGTCGGCGACGGGGCTGAACTGCTGCTTGTAAAACACATCCCACGACGTGATGGGCTCGGGATAGTCGAGAAACCGGGCGGGGCGTAATTCCACATCCAACAACACATCGAGGCTGTCCAATACCGAGACGCGCCCGATAAACGCCGCATCCACGCCTGTTTTGGGCGCAATGTACAGGTCAAAAACGGTCAGGTCGTCGAGTTTGCGCCGTTCGGCAAGGTTGACATTGTAATAGCTGAGCGCGTTGGGATGCGTGGGCCCGATAAACGTAAGTCCCAGCATCTCGATGGTGTCGTCGTAGAAGTTGGGCATCGCCGCCGGTTCGAGGCCAAGGCGGTGGTAAAACGTAGCCGTTTCTCTGCGTGATGTGATCACCGAACGCCGCCCCCGCTCCTTGTCCCAATAGTCGTCAAACACTTTTTCCGTCAGAAGCACTAGCGTACTGTCTTTTGCCAGCGACATGCGGGAATAGCCGTCGGCAGCAAAGGTATTGACGTGCCTCTGTTGCTGTTGCTTTCGGGCAATTACCCGGCGCAGGACGTTTTCGGCAAACTCCTCGCCCGCCACGAATATCTCGCCCAACTCATACACCTCGCGCTCGGGCCGAATGTCAATCGGCTGCCTGACTTCTGCTGGCCCCACCTCCACATCGGTCGTCTGGTAGCCGATGTAGCGCACGCGCAAGGTCACAGGCACCTGAGACACGACAAGCGTGAAGGCCCCCTCGGCATTAGTAATCGATCCCTGCTGCGTCCCAACAACCAACACATGCGCAGCAGGAAGCGGGTCGAGCGTTAGCGGATCGCGGACCGTCCCACGCAGCAGCACCTGTGCTTGCGCTTCCATGGAAAAGACCAAGATCAGACCGAGGAGTATCGTTCGCTGCACGCGCTGAGCAATTGGTTCAAGGA
>JAUIDY010000020.1 GCA_030428385.1 Rhodothermia bacterium
CATTCAGGACAACGCGTCGCTTGAATCGTTGGCGGGGTTGGAGAACCTCACGTCGGTGGACGGCGACCTCACGGTTGAAAACAACGTGGTGCTGAGCGACTGCGCGTGTTGGCTAGGCGGGCTGATCACCGGGAATGCCTTCACGGGGGTCACGGGCACCGTCACCATCCAGAACAACGCCGCCGTCGGAAGTTGCACCGCCCCCGCTGACATCCTCATGAACGACATCACCCTCGCCTCGCAGGCTGCGGTCGATGCTTTTAGCTGCCCCGTCGTCACCGGCTCGCTGACCATCGACGGCAACACCATCACCGACCTCTCGCCACTGGCGGGGCTTACGACCGTCGGCGCAGACCTCACTATCAACACCAACATCCTCCTCCCCTCGCTGGACGGATTGTCCGGTCTCACGTCGGTCGATGGTAGCTTAATCATTACGTTCAACGACGTGTTAACATCCGTTGAGGGACTGACGAATCTGGCCTCTGTGGGTAGTGAATTGAGAATCAGTATTAATCCGGTCTTGACATCGCTGGTCGGGTTGGAGCGCCTTACTTCGGTAGGATTGGGCGTGACGGTCGGTAGCAATGCGTTGGCGTCTTTGGACGGGCTGTCGAACCTCACCAACATTGGAAGTAATGGGCTCAGTATCGGTGGTGAAGGTGGCCTGACATCGCTTTCCGGGATAAAAAACCTTACCTCGGTTGAAGCGCTTAGCATCTATGGCAATGCAGCGCTTACCTCGCTGGCCGGGCTGGAGAATCTTACCTCCATTGGAACGGGTGGCATCCACATCTTGGAGAACGGAGCCCTGGTTTCAGTGGCGGGATTAGAGCATGTGGCCTCGGTTGCTGGGGAAGTGGATATTGAAGGCAATGCCTCCCTTGTGTCGCTGCAAGGATTGGAGGGGCTTGCCTCCGTCGGAGAAAGTTTCGGAGTTGATGGCAACCCGTCGCTGGTGTCGCTGACGGGTCTGGAGAACCTCACCTCGGTGGGTACCGGCCTGAAGATCAGCGACAACGCTGTGTTGGCCTCCTTGACGGGGCTGGATAATTTTACCACGCTGGGCAGAACGCTGATCATTCAGGACAATCCCGCCCTTACCTCGCTGGCGGCGCTTCGTCAGCTTACCGCGACAGGAAGATTCATTGATCCTGAAGCAGGAGACACAACAGGCATTCGTATCAAAGGCAATGCGGCCTTGCCCTCCCTGGACGGATTGGAGAACATCACCGTGACGGACGGCACCCTCGTAATCGAGGACAACGCGGCGCTGGCGGTGTGCGCCTGCGGGCTGGCGGGGCTGATCTCCGGCGACCCGGCTGCCTTCACCGGCGTCGGAGGCACGGTCACCATCCAGAACAACGACGCCACCGGAGCCTGCACGTCGCCCCAGGTCGTCCTCGACGATGATGCCGTCTGCGCCCTCGCGGGCCTCGCCCTCGGCCTCAGCGCCTGCCTCGAAGGCCCCTGGAACGGCACCGCCATGAACACCGACCTCTCGGGCGTACTGCCTGACACCGATCCGTATGGACTGGGGCAGAGCGTTGCCACCAGCGACTTCTTCACCACCGATGCCGACGGACAAAACGTCGTCGATTGGGTCTGGCTCCAACTCCGCTCCGACGAAACCACCACCGTTGCCACCACCGCCGCGCTACTCCTCAGCGATGGCACGGTCAAGGCCACCGACGCCACCAGCGACGTGTCGGTCGATCTTGCGCCCGGCAGCTACTACCTCGTCGTCGGCCACCGCAACGCGCTCGCCGTGATGAGTGCCAGCGCGGTGGACTGCACCAGCGGCAGTTGCACCTACGACTTCCGCACCGCACAGACGCAAGCCTACGGCTCAGGCGCGATGGTCGACCTTTCCGGCAGCGGCAGCGGACCGTTCGCGCTCATCACCGGCGATGCGGACCAGAACGGTCAGGTGCAAGCCTCCGACAAGAACGCCTACTTCAGCGTACAGGTGGGGCAGAGCGGCTACCGCGAGGCCGACTTCGACCTCAACGGCCAGGTGCAGGCGTCGGATAAAAACGCGTACTTCACCAAAAACGTGGGCAAAGGAACGCAGGTGCCTGCCAGCGCCGCGCCGCGTCTCGCGACGGCTGCTGATGGCACGTCTGCTTCGCCTGCGCGAATTTCGGTGGGGGCAGAGCGGTAAGCCGAACGATTTGTGCCTATATTATACACGCTCTGAAAAATTGGGGAGCAAGGTTGAAGGAGGTGTCATCCCGAAAGATCCTTCAACCTTGCACCTGCTTTTCTCGGTAAAAGATTACGTTGCCGAAGCAAGTTATCTTATACAGATTCAAAATCTCCATGTCCGTATAGCGCTGTCATTGCGAGCCCTCAAAGAGGGCGTGGCCATCTCGTAGGTCGAGCTACCACGACGAGATTGCCGCGTCGCCTGCGGCTCCTCGCAATGACAAGGATGCGGACATCACCATGTGGAATCCGTATTAGTGGTGGTTTGCTTGTTTCTCACGCACCCCGTTTCCCCCCGTGCGTCATGAAGTCCTCTCTTCTCAGCCTGCTTCTTTTCCTGTGGACCCCGGCCCTGCTGTGGGCACAAGGGGTGGAGTCCCACAATGAACGGCTGGCAGGGACGGAGGGCCGCGAACGCCTCGTGCTGCTGGTCGAACACGCCGAAGTGGCCCAACGCGATGCGCCGGAGGAAGCCTTGACCTACGGACGCGAGGCGCAGGCCATGCTGGCCCGTTTCCCCGACTCCGACTTGCAGCAGCGGCTGTGGTTAAGCATGGGGCAGGTGCATTACCGCCTGGATGCTTTCGACTCCCTGCGTGCCTATGTCGAGCGCCTGGATGCGGTGGCGGAGGCTTCGGCACCAAGCCGTGCGCGGAAGTTTCACCTTCAGGGCTATGCCTTGCGGGCCCAAGACCAGCATGCGGAAGCCCGAACCGCGTTGGAAACAGCCCTGACGCAGTATGAAGCCGTGGGCGATGCACGGGGCAAGGCCGATGTGTTGCGGTTTCTCGGCTTGACGCATCGCAGTCTGGGTGATTATGACGAGGCGCTGGATTTTTTCGATCAGGCACATCGCCTCACAGAAGAAATAGGCGACCGGATAGGCGTCGCCAATGTGCTGAATCAGATCGGCATCACGCATCGTCGCCGGGGAGATTTAGATGCCGCGCTGGATTTTTACCACCAATCGATGCGCCTCCGTGAAGCCATCGGCGACCGGGAAGGGATAGCCGGTTCGCTGAACAACATCGGCACGGTCTATCGGTCCATGGGCCAGTGGGGTGAGGCGTTGGACTATTACCAACGCTCGTTGGCCCTCAAAGAGGAACTAGGCGACCAGGAGGGCATGAGCAACACCCTCGGCAACATGAGTCTCGCCTATCTGCGTCGCGGTGATACCGAAGCAGCCCTGGCGGCGGTCAACCGATCGCTGCTGCTCCAGACAGAGATTGGGAATCAGGAGGGCATGGCCAATAGCCTCTACATCATCGGGACTTTGTATGAGTCGCTGGGTGATTACGATGCGGCCCTCACCGCCTTCACGCAGTCGCTGGAAACAAGCGAAGCCATGGGCGACGCGTCCCGTATGGCCCGGGCGCTGAGCAACATCGGAGATATTCACCGGGACCACGGAGACCTGGAGGCCGCCCGGACCGTGTCGGAGCGGGCCCTCCAGATGCAGGAGGCGTTGGGCGATCCCGCCGGTATCGCCATTGCCCTCAACAACCTGGGGCTGGTGGCGGAAGTGCAGGGACGCCTCGACGAAGCGCTGGGGTACTTCACCCGCTCGCTGGCGATCAAAGAAGACCTGAATGATATCCAGCGTCAGGCGAACTCGCTCATCAACATTGGCAACATCCATTTGCGGCGGGGCGATCTGGAGGAGGCCCAGGCATGCTTCGAGCGGGCGATGGTGCAGTATACCACGGTCAATGAGTCAGAGGGAATCGTGATCGCCCTAACCAGCCTTGGCAGTGTGCAGCAGCGGGCGGGAAATCTGGAAGACGCGCTCCAGTTCACCAAGCAGGCGGCGGTGCGGGCCGACTCCATCGGGGCACTACCCAAGCTGCGCACTGCCTACGAGCAGCAGGCGGCCATCTTGGAGGCGCTGGGACGTCCCTCCGAGGCACTGGCGGCGTATCGGGCCTATCAGGCGGTCCACGACTCGCTTTTCAACAGCGAAAGCCAGGGCGTCGTCGCCGAGCTTCAGGCGCAGTACCGCACGCGCGAGCAGGAGCAGCGCATTGAACTGTTAGAAAGCAATCGACGGCAGCAGCGGCTGTGGGTAGCGCTGCTTTTGGGCGGGCTGGGACTGCTGGTGATCATCATCGCCTTGCTGGTGGGGCGGATGCGCCTGCGCCGCCGGGCAATCGCCGCCATCGAAGAAGCCCGGCAGGCCGAGGCAGCCCGCGCCGAGGAACTGCGGCTGGCCAACGAGACGAAGTCGCGCTTCCTCGCCAACATCTCGCACGAGTTTCGCACGCCGCTCACGCTCACCTTCGGCCCGCTCGACGATCTTTTGGACGGACGCTTTGCCTCCATCGAGGAGGCCCGCCCGCACCTCGAAACAGCCCGGCGCAACGGCGGTCGGTTGCTGCGGCTGATCAACCAACTGCTCGATCTCTCCAAGCTCGACGCCGGGGCGCTGCTCTTGCAGGCTCGTCCGCACGATCTGGTCGCCCACCTCCAAAGCCTCGCTGCCCTGTTTGATTCTATCGCTGAGAACCGTGGCATCACGTTCACGACGCACCTGCCCGACGCGCCGTTGCACCAGGTCTACGACAGCGACAAGATCGAAAAAGTGGTCATCAACCTGTTGTCCAACGCTTTCAAGTTCACCGAGCCCGGCGGCAAAATTGGGCTGACTCTTGAAGCATCGGCTGACGGCGTGCAGATCGAGGTGGTGGATACGGGCACCGGCATCGCCGAAGAAAACCTGCCGCACCTGTTCGACCGCTTTTATCAGGTGGAGAGCGACACCACGCGGACGCACGAGGGCACGGGCATCGGGCTGGCGTTGGTGAAGGAACTCGTCGAACTGCATAGCGGGACGATTGATGTGCAAAGCCGGGTGGGATTTGGCACGACGTTCACCGTGAGTTTGCCGGTCCTCACGAAGGTTGAATCATCGACGGAGACCAAGCCCGCCGATGCAGCAGTGGACGCGGCCCCGGTAGCGGTGGGAGATGGCGCAGCGCAGTCCATCACGGGTTCGCTGACAATACCCGCTGCGTTGCGCAAAGACACTGCCGACGACGAAACAAGCGAGGAAGAAGGGGCCACGGTGGTGCTGGTGGTGGAAGACAACGCCGATATGCGGGCCTACATTCGGGGGCATCTCGATGATCTCGTCTCTGTCGTCGAGGCCGAAAATGGTCGCCTCGGCGTGGAGGAGGCGCAGGCCCAGGTACCCGACCTTGTGCTCTCGGATGTGATGATGCCAGAGATGGATGGGCTGGAACTGTGCGCTGCCATCAAGGCCGACGAGCGGACGAGCCATATCCCGGTGGTGCTTTTGACGGCGCGAGCGCAGGTGGAGCACCGTATCGCGGGGTTTGAGTCGGGAGCCGATGCGTATTTGCCGAAGCCGTTTAACGCGCAGGAGTTACGCGTGCGGGTGCAGACGCTGATTGCGGAACGCCGTCGGCTGCGGCGTCGGTTTGCTGGGGTTGCGGTAGGAGACGTGGAAAGTGAAAAGAACGAAGTGGTCCCGTCACTTCCACCCCGGGAGGCGGCGTTTGTGGAGAAGGTGGAAACCGTCATCGCCGAACATGTGGGGGATACGCAGTTTGGGGTCGAGCAACTGGCAGAGGAACTGCTGCTCAGCCGCCGACAGCTATTTCGCAAGCTGCGGGCGCTGACGGAAGAAACCCCGTCGGCGATGATTCGGCGGCACCGCTTGGACCATGCGGCGCTGTTGCTGGCGCAGGGTGCGGAGACGATCAAAGAGGTGTCGTATGCCGTCGGTTTTCAGAGCGCGTCGTCCTTCACCAAGGCCTTTCAGCAGGTGCATGGCATGACGCCCACCGAGTATCAGGCGCAGGTGTCGGGGCGTTCCGTGCAAGAAAGCGCCCCGACCTCCGGCGCTGACGAATAGAAAAGAATGGCGATTGGGTCAAATTCAACGCGCGAGAAGCGCCGTCACAGGCTCGATGCTGTCGCCGAGCAGCAGGTAGACAAGGGCCGCGAGTACGCCGCCCACGACGGGCGCGACCACCGGAATCCACGCATAGCCCCAGTCGCTGTCGCGCTTGCCGCCGGGGATGGGAAGCAAGGCATGGATGATGCGCGGCCCGAGGTCGCGGGCGGGGTTGATCGCATAGCCGGTCGTACCCCCAAGTGCCAACCCGATCACCAGCACCACGAGCCCCACCGGTAGGGCGTCGAGGGCGCCGAGGCCCACTTCCGGCGCGGCCAGATACAGTACCGCGAAAACCAGGACAAACGTGCCAATGAGTTCAGAGACGAAGTTGCTGCCGGTGTCGCGGATGGCGGGGCCGGTGCAGAAGACTGCCAACTTGAGGTCGTTATCTTCCGTCACGCCGAAGTGCGGCCGGTAGTGCAGCCACACGAGCGCTGCCCCGAAGGCGGCTCCGAGCATCTGGGCAATGACATATCCCGGCACGAGCGCCCACGAAAATTTGCCCGCCGCCGCCAGTCCCACCGTGACCGCCGGATTGATGTGAGCCCCGCTGAACGCTCCCACGATGAAGACCGCCACAAAGACGGCCATGCCCCAGCCCATGGTGATGACGATCCAGCCTGCGTTTTCGCCCTTGGTGCCCTTGAGGACCACGTTGGCCACCACGCCGTCGCCCAGTAGAAGCAGGATGGCGGTGCCGATGAACTCTGCGAGATACGGTGTCATAAACCCTTTCTGTTTGTTGATTCCGATGCAATGTGAGGAAACGTGTGCCGCGTTATACCGATTCTGTTTGTCGATGTCAGGATAGCGAAAAGGCTTCCTTCTGCGTTCCCTCTCCCTTGATGGGAGAGGGCGAGGGTGAGGGTGATTCGTTAAACTGAGCCGAGCGCTGTTATTGGCGCATTCCCCTTCACTCTGTTTAGCTCGCTACGCTCATCAGTCGCCTTCGGCTCGTGTCTCTCCCGCCAGGAGAGAGAGGACCTTGCTCGATGGCAAGGATCCCGTCATCAACGATGGCTACGTATTAGGTGTCTTCCTGCTCCCAAGCGCGGGCGCGGTCGATGGCACGGGTCCAGCCCGCCCGTAACCGGTCCACCGTCGCCCCGTCCAGCGCAGGTTCAAACCGGCGGTCGGCCACCCACTGTGCGGCGATGGCCTCCTGCGATTCCCAGTAGCCCGTCGCCAGCCCCGCGAGGTAGGCCGCTCCAAGGGCGGTGGTTTCGGTGACGGCGGGGCGCACGGTGGGTGCCTTGAGGATGTCGGACTGGAACTGCATCAGCAGGTTGTTGGCGGCAGCCCCGCCATCCACGCGTAATTCCTTGATCGGGAGACCCGCATCTTTCTCCATCGCTTCCAGCACGTCGGCCACCTGATAGGCGATGCCTTCGAGCGCGGCCCGCGCGAAGTGACCCGCCGTGGTGCCCCGCGTGATGCCGACGATGGTGCCGCGCGCGTATTGGTCCCAGTGTGGTGCGCCCAGCCCGGCAAAGGCCGGGACGAGGTAGATGCCGCCGTTGTCATCCACGGTCTGTGCCAGCGCTTCGATTTCCGAGGCCGAACGGATAAGCTTAAGCCCGTCGCGGAGCCACTGCACCACCGCTCCAGCGATAAAGACGCTGCCTTCCAACGCATATTCCAGCGGGCCGTCGCCGAGTTTCCACGCCACCGTCGTGAGGAGGTTGTTTTTGGAGGGGACAACCTCGGTGCCGGTGTGCATCAGCATAAAACAGCCGGTGCCATAGGTGTTTTTGGCCATGCCGGGTTCGATGCAGCGTTGCCCAAAAGTGGCCGCCTGCTGGTCGCCCGCAATCCCGGCGATGGGAATCGGGGTGGCGAACAGGTCAGCGCCGGTTTTGCCATAAATCTCGCTGGAGGAACGCACCTCGGGCAGCATGGCACGCGGGACGCCAAGCAGATCCAGCAGCTCGTCGTCCCAGTCGCCCGTGTGGATGTTAAACAGCAGCGTGCGCGAGGCATTGCTGACGTCGGTGAGGTGGCGGGCGCCGTTGCCCGTCGTGCCGCCTGTCAGGCACCACACCAGCCAGCTATCGATGGTGCCAAAGGCGAGTTCTCCCGCCTCGGCCTTTTCGCGGGCGCCGTCCACGTTGTCGAGGATCCAGCGGACCTTGGTGCCGGAGAAGTAGCTGTCGAGCACCAGCCCGGTTTTGTGGCGGAACGTGGCTTCGTGCCCTTCGCGCTTGAGGTGGTCGCAGAGCGGGGCCGTGCGGCGGTCCTGCCACACGATAGCGTTAAAGATCGGCGTGCCGGTGGTGCGGTCCCACACCACCGTCGTCTCGCGCTGGTTGGTAATACCGATGGCGGCGATGTCGCGGGCGGTCAGGCTGGCGCGCGAAAGCGCTTCCGTGGCCACGGAAATCTGGGTGGACCAGATCTCCATGGGGTCGTGCTCCACCCAGCCAGGCTTCGGGAAGATCTGCTCAAACTCTTTCTGGGCAACGGCCTTGATGCCGCCCTGGTGGTCAAAAACGATGGCCCGTGAACTGGTCGTCCCCTGGTCGAGGGCAAGGATATAGCGCATGGTGGATGGGAGTCAGGGATGTGAGGTTGGTGTTGGAAAGGTAGCGTTGGAGGCTGGGTTTTGAAACGTAAAACGTGAGGGTGCCAAGCACAATGGTTCGGAAACAAGATCACGTTTTACGTTTCACGCATCATGTCTTTGGGCAATCCGTTCAGGCTGCGCTCGACGTGTATTTCCAAGTCGAATATAAAGGAAGGCGCAGCGTTTATTCCTCCTCTTCGATCAGGTTTTCCTCGTAGGCCTGCACCAGCTTCTTGAGCATCGTGATGTTGGCGCGGAGGGCGTCGCCTTCTTCCGTATCGCCCACGGTGCGTTCTTGGTCAAACGTTTTGATGCGCGTCACGTGCGGGATGATTTCGGTGCCTTGGGCAACGGCTTCTTCGACGGAGTCGAAGTGGGAGTGGCGGGCCAGCGAGATGCCGCCCGCTTCCAGAATCAGGGTGTAGCCGTGGCCGCCATAGGCTTCGGAGAACGCACCGTCGATGGTGATGGCTTTCCCGCTGCGCTTCACCGGATCCTCGCCTTCCTCCACGTTCACCGGGACGTGCCCGTTGACGATGAGCCCGTTGTCAGGATCAACGCCAAACTCACGCAAGACTTTTTCGCAGAACGCAGGCTCGTGGATTAGCCGGAAGTACGCATTCTTTACCTCGCGATGGGCGGTAGAGTCGGCGATGAAGTAGCGCTCGAACGTCGCCATTTTGTCTTTGCCAAACAGTGGCGAATGCGGACCCGTCCACAGGTAAAACAGCAGGTCGAAGTCGGTCTGCTGCCGGTCTTTAAAGGCCCGGTGGATGATCAGATTCAGCTTGTCCATCAGCGGCTTGCCCGTGTAGCCGCGCCCGTCGATGGGCATGGGTAAGAAGTCGCCCGTCTCGTTCACGGCCAAACAGCCGTGAAAGATCAGGTTGTCGCCCCGGATGAGATACATCGACCCCTTGTTGCGCAGAAACTGCATGTGTCGCCACAGCTTTTCGCTCGACAGGAACGAGTCCCGCAGGCGGTCCATGCACTCCTGTTCTTCGGGCGAAAGCGCCAGCGGGTCGGCTGGGTCGATGGTGGGAAACGCGCTGTCGAGGAGCGGATACGTGGTGCCGTCGAGGTTGATGGTGTGGGCATCCAGATCGAGGTGGCGCAGCAGGTTGCGGTGCGCCATCTGGAAGTCGGGGTTGCGCTCGATGGCCTGGCCTTCCAACTTACATTCGATGAGGGCGATGGCCTTCTGCATCCGCGCCACCGTGTCGGCTTCACGGATGCCCGGCAGACGGGGGAGGAAGCGCTCCTCCGTGTTTGGGCCGTAGCAGGTGCGCGCCAGGCGTTCGAGCGGAGCGAGGGTGATGCCATAGCCTTCTTCCAACTGAAACAGGCGGCGGTAGCGCATTGAAATCCGCAGCACGGTGGCGATGTGCAGGTCGGAGCCGAGGCACGCGCCCATCCACGTCACGTCGTGGTTGCCCCAGGTGATCGCCACATGGGGCTGGTAGCTGATCCGGTCGATGACACGGTCGATGCGCGGCCCTCGATCGCCGCAGTCGCCCGCGACGATCAGTTCCTTGATGGAGAGGTTGCGGATGGCACGCGACACGCGCCGCAGGAAGTCGAACTCGGCCCCGTAGTCGAACAGCGCGTCGAGCATGGCCTCGGCCCAGGCGGCGGCGTGGGTGCCGGTGCGCTCGAAGAAGACCTCGCGGAACAGTGCGGCGTACTCGGCCGGAAAGGTGCGCTCAATGCGGCGGGCACTGGAGCGCTTTGCCACCTCGCGCATCACCTCAAATTCGAGCAGGACGATGCGGTGCAGGTGCTGCCGCAGGTCCTGCGGATCGGGGTATTCGGCTTGGGCGCGTTCGCAGGCTTCTTTCGGGTAGTAGATAAACGTCAGCAGGCGGGTAATTTCGTCGGGGCTACAGCGGTCTTGTAGCAGGCGTTCGACGGTCGGGCGTAGGCTCCCGGAGGCGTTGTGGATGACGTGCTGGAGCTTTTTGTGCTCGCCGTGGATGTCGCTCAGGACGTGGATGGTTCCTTTCGGCAGTTGGAGGAACGCCTCGCTGTAAGCAATCTCGGCGATGGCAGCGGCGGCGTTGGGATACTGCCGGGCGATGGCGCGCAGGTAGGGCAGTTCGTCGCTGCGAAGCGCCTCGGCCGGTTCGTAGCTGGTAAAGGGCGTAGGCATGAGGGTCCGTTCGCTTTTCCCGCTGTCTTTGCACAGAAACCAGTATACCGCATTTGCCCGACAAGAAAAAAGCACCCAACGTACGGAATAGCGTAACGATAAAACCCCTCCCTTGAGGGAGGTGGCCCAACGGGCCGGAGGGTGTTAAGGCGATGTGGAACACCCGCAGTCGCTTCGCGACAGTTCCCTCAAGGGGGGCGGGTGGTTCCTTGCTGATTTTCCTCGGTACAGGACAAAACCTAGAACCGTGTCATCTCGAACGCATGTGAGAGATCTCCCACGTTGGAAACAACGCAAACGTGGGAGATCTCTCCTCATTACGCTCGTCGAGATGACAAGAAAAACGTTTTGTCGTGTACTAAACTGAATTTCAAAAACACAAAAAAGCCCGGCCTGCGAGTGACCGGGCTTTCTGTTAGCGTGATGAAGGAGACCACCAGGGACCTATTTCGCCTGGTTGCCGAAGTAGTCTACCAGGGCGGCATTGGTCAGGCGGCGGACCCGGTCCGAGCCTTCCAGGCGTACATCCTGACTCATCTGGCGCATCGTGTTCTCTGAGCCGATGGCGTGCAAACCGGCGAGGGCCATCACACGAAACGACTCGTTGCGGTCCAGTCGGTAGATCTCATAGAGCCGTGCCGACGCCCGGTGCGGGTTGATGGCCTCGGGGTAGTAGTGGGCGAGGTAGATCACATGCTGCATCGCTTCCTGTTTGGTTTCCGCATTGTTGGAACGCAGGCGGTCGGTCTGGACCTTGGCGACCGTGCGGCGGATGTCGGCGTTCATCACCGAGTACTCAACCTCCAGGACGTCGTTGTTGGGCACAAAGCCACCAAACAAGTCGGGCGAGAGGGCGAGTTGGGCGTTGGCCGTGTAGGTAAACGCGCAAGCGAGCAGGGCAAGGGCGATGAAGAATTTCTTGGTTGTCATGGCAATAGCCTCGTTGTATTTGATTGGGTTGGGAAGCGGCAGGTATCTTGGCGCATCGAAGGCCCGTTGTGCCGCTCGTTATCTACCGTGGCGTGTAAGTCGCGAAGATTGCCCAGCGCGTTTTTGATTTTTTTCGTTAAGAAAACGTGAACCTGATTTTTTGCGAGTGATAATGCGAATGCGTGAAGTCTGCCTGCGGTTGTTCCTTTGTTTGTGTGTGGTGCCTCTTGCGGCAACGTCGGGCGCGCAGGCCCAGTCCGCGCTGGATGCCACCGAGCAACGCCTCGTCGCTGAGGTGGAGGCGCGGGCGGATGAAGCTATCGCCTTGCTGGAACGCTCGGTAAATGTCAACTCGGGCACGATGAACTTCGAAGGCGTAGAAGCCGTCGGGCGGATGTATCAAGAAGAACTAGACGCCTTGGGATTGGATACCGAATGGGTCGACGGCACGGCGTTCGGGCGGGCCGGGCATCTGGTAGCGCATTGGGCCGGCAGCGGCAACGGCCCGCATGTGCTCTTGATTGGGCACCTCGATACGGTCTTCGAGCCGTCGAGTCCGTTTCAGCGGTTCGCGCGTGATGGCGACCGGGCGACGGGGCCGGGTGTGGTAGACATGAAGGGCGGCAACGTGGTCATCATCCACGCCTTGAAGGCCTTGCAAGCCGCGGGCGTACTCGATGCCTTGACCATCACGGTGGTACTGACGGGCGATGAAGAACGGTCAGGGCGTCCGTTGGACCTTGCACGTGCGGCCCTCACCGAAGCCGCCGAGGCCGCCGACATCGCGCTCGCCTTTGAGAGTGGCGACAACGACCCGACGACGGCGGTGGTGGCACGACGCGGTGCGATGGGGTGGCGGCTGGAGGTGACGGGCACGCCGTCGCACTCCAGTCAGCTTTTCCAACCCGATGTGGGCAGCGGCGCTATCTACGAAGCCGCTCGCATTCTCATGGGTTTCCACGAAACCCTCGCGGGCGAGCCCAACCTCACGTTTAACCCCGGTATGATCGTTGGTGGCACTGATGTAACACATGACGCAGCGGCTGCGGCGGGCACGGCGTTTGGAAAAAACAACGTCGTCGCCGAACATGCTGTCGTCACGGGCGATCTCCGGGCGCTTTCGCCGGAGCAAGAAGCCACTGCCAAAGCCCGGATGGCGTTCATCGCCCGTCAGCACCTGCCCGGCACGTCGGCGACGCTGACGTTTAATGATGGCTACCCGCCACTGGCACCGACCGAAGGCAATTATCGACTCCTGACACTTTTCTCAGAGGTTAGCCAGGATCTCGGCTTCGGGGTGGTGACGGCCGTCGATCCGCGCAACGCCGGGGCCGCTGACGTGTCGTTTACGGCAGGGTTGGTGGAGATGGCCCTCGACGGACTTGGCACCGGTGGAGGCGGCGACCACACCGAGCAGGAGTGGATTGACCTGCCCACGCTGGCGATGCAAACGCAGCGTACGGCGGTGTTGCTGTGGCGGCTTGCTTCCTTGGGCAAATAATCACATGGGGCGCGGCCTTCCTGACGGTTGACTACACCTGAGGGGCTGTTCACCAGCCAAATACCCCCGTTTGAGGTCAAAAGGCCCGTTTTTGTGTATCTCCACGGGAGACGATTCCGTAGATGGAGGTGTCTGTATGTTACAGATAATCATCCATTTATCGAGGGCATCACCCATGAAACACTTCCTTACGCTACTGCTTCTCTTGTCGCCTGTCTTCACCTTTACGACCCAGGCTACCCCTGTTTCCGATACCGAAGATCTCACCCTTGCAGCCCCAGTCGATGCCGATCATTCGGCTGCCGAGTGGAAAGTGTTTAGCAAAAACCTGCTGCGGGCGATGACCTCAGACAACGAGGGGTTGAAGGTTTCGGCGATGCAGCACATGATTACGTATGGCGAAGTGATTGACGTGGGTGAAGCACGCGTGGAGTTGATGCGCATCTACCGCAACCACGAAGACACACGGGTACGGCGCATGGCGGTGGTGGCCCTCGCCTCCATGCATGATCCCGGCGTTATGCAGTATCTCCACCGCGCCGAGCGCTTTGAGCCGGCTTCCTCCGTGCGGAAAACCATCCACGCGGTTCTTGCCGACTATCACACGGCTCCATAAGTTGGAGGCGGCATAGAAAAATTGAAAAACACAAACAAGCCCGACCTGCGAAAGGCCGGGCTTGTTTTGTATGGGATAAGGAAGAGGGAAGCGGGTGCTTAGTTAACTTCCACGTCAAAGTAGTCGACCAAGACGGCATTCGCCGTCCGGCGGACCCGGTCCGAGCCTTCCAGGCGGACGTCCTGGCTCAACTGGCGCATCGCGTTTTCGGAGCCGATAGCGTGCAAGCCGGCGAGGGCCATCAGGCGGAAGGATTCGTTGCGGTCCAGGCGGTAGATCTCGTAAAGACGAGCCGCCGCCCGACGGGCATTGATGGCTTCCGGGTAGTAGGTGGCAAGGTAGATCACATGCTGCATCGCTTCCTGCTTCGTCTGGGTATCGGTAGCGTTCAGGCGACCCGTTTGAACCTTACCCAGCGCGGTGCGGATGTCGGCATTCATGTTGGTGTATTCAACCTCCAGGACATTGTTGGCAGGGGCGAAGCCACCGAACAGGTCAGGCGAGAGGGCGAGTTGGGCGTTGGCCGTGTAGGTGAACGCGCAAGCGAGCAGGGCAAGGGCGGTAAAGAATTTCTTGGTTGTCATGGCAATAGCCTCGTTATTTTAAATCGGGTAGTTGGGTTGGAGAGTGGATGCTAGCACCGGCCCGAGTGGCGCGGCTGTTTTAGCGTCCGTTATTTCTCATGACGCAACATGTCCCGTTTTCCCCAAACGCCTTCCAAAAAAAGTGGGCACGGGGTGATGAGGCTCGGTAAACGTTCCTATAGTAAATGCGGCAGCAATCGCTGAAATGAGGACCAAACAGAGGCGAGGTCATCCTCGTTCGAGGATAGCATGACGCCGCCTATGCTGGAGACCCTGCGGCAGGGCTCACCAGAAGCGCAGCACCATCATGAGGTGTTCGTCGGCGGCCCTAGCGCTAGCCCCAATTGATTGTACCAGACCGTTTCTTAATCATACACCCACCGCTCTCCGGCTTGCCAGAGGCCACGCCGCATGGGGACGCGCATGGCGTCTTCCTCCTGGAGCCGGTCGAACAGCCGCCCGCGCATCTGGTTGACGAGGGGTTGGAGTGAGGGAACGTCGATCAGGTTGACCTGCTCCTGCGGGTCGTTCTCGAGGTCGTACAACTCCTCGGTGTCCCACACGCCGTGGTAGTAGATAAATTTGTACTGATCGCCGCGCAGCGCAAAGGTGGTGGGCGTATGGGGGAAGGCGTGCTCCCAGTAGTATTCGTAGAGGAACTCGCGGTCGCTATCTGCCGAGGCGGCAACCCTGCCCCCGCTCGTCGTCGCATTATCCAGAATCGAGAGGAACGATTGTCCATCCATGTCGATGTCGGAGTCGACGTTTAGCACGTCGAGGAAGGTGGGCGCGAGGTCGATGTTGCGGATTAGGTCGGCCGCCGCAGAGCCGGGTTCAATCCAGCCGGGGGCCCACGCCAGCATCGGCACGCGGATGGATTCTTCGTAGGCGTTGCGCTTGTCGATCAGACCATGTTCGCCGAGCAGAAAGCCATTGTCGCCCATGTACAGGACGAGCGTTTCGTCGGCGAGGCCGCTTTCGTCCAACTGCGCCAGTACGCGTCCCACACTTTCATCGAGGGCCAGCAGCGTCTCCACGTAGCGCCGGTAGAAGTTGTCGAAGCCGGAGGCCCCAATCCCCAACTGGCCGTGGTACATGTAGTCGACACCGTGCCAGCTTCCGCGTTGCGCCCGCACCCAGTGGGGCTTGCCGGCATAGTTGGTCTCGGTGAGGTCCATCGACGCGGGATAAGGGATGTCGATATCGGCGTAGGCACCGCGGTGCCGTTCCGCGGGTTCAAACTCGGCGTGGACGGCTTTGTGCGAGAGCACGAGGAAGAACGGGTTCTCGTCGTCTTGTGCTTCCAGGAAGTCCAAGGCATAGTCGGTGAGGAGGTCTGTGGTGTAGCCTTCGCGTTCGACGCGCTCCCCATCGACGTTGAGGGTGGGGTTGTAGTAGACCCCCTGTCCCTGGAAACTGACCCAGTAGTCAAAGCCGGGGCGGGGGGCATCGTCCTCATGGCCCATGTGCCACTTGCCGATGTAGCCGGTATTCACTCCAGCGGTTTGCAGGTCCTCAGGGAAAAAGCGGGTGCCTTCCGGGATGGGGCTGGAATTATCGACGACGCCGTGGTTGTGGGCGTACTGTCCCGATAGGATCGAGGCGCGGCTCGGGGAGCAGAGCGACGTGGTGACGAAGGCATTGCGCAGGTGCACGCCTTCCTGTGCCATCCGGTCCATCGCAGGCGTCTCCAGAAAGTCGGGCGCGTTTGGGTGGGCGCTGAAGAAGTCGTAGCGGTGGTCATCAGAGAGGATGAGCACCACGTTTTTTGGCTGGGCTTGCGCTGTGGCGAGGCCGAGCAGCAGGAGGACGAAAGAAAGCAAGATTGGGCGGCGGGTCTTCATTCGGCAGTCGGTTCAGAACGCGTGGAAAGGATTTGGCTGAGGACCCGCCAACGAACATCATGAAGAAGCCGAGTTCGGCCCTTCATGTCTCATCCAGCCCCCAGAACAGCAAATCATCGGGGCGAAGTGAAGAGGAGACCGCGTTGGTGGCTCCGGGGGCGAGCGTGCAGCGCGCAAAGCCTTCTAATTCCATGACGGGTCGGGTAATGCTAACGAATTCATCAGGGATATACAACGGCACCACTCGGCGCCTTCCCGATTTCCGGTTTGGATACGGTCCCTTCCAGCGGCCGCAGGTGCCTTGCTTGTGCCTTTTATGTCTTGGCGGCCGTGGGGTATGCTTTGGGTCCTGCACCTACCTTCCAGGGCTTTGATGAACCGACGATATAGTGCGCTGCTTGTAATGATTTGCTGCCTGTCCTGTGGCAGCATCGAGATCGCTGATGGATCGGTGGACGATGAAGACCCCTCGGTAACGCCCACGGAAGAATGCGGCTTGCTCGATGCCTTTGCTTCGCCGGTGCCCCGAGCCCAGCTTCGCGATGAAGAGGGTGCCTACCGCTTGTATGCAGGACGCTCGTTTTATGTAGACAGTGTCCACCTGGGCATGGATCTGTATGCTCCCGAGGAAGGCACGCCGATTTATGCGGGCGTTCATGGTGAGGTGGTGTTTGTGGGACCGGCCAGCGGCTATGGCTCACGGGTGGTCGTCATCGAAGCCCGCAGCGATCCGCCGCGCCTGTGGATCAACGGGCGAGGCGAGGAAGTGGAGGCCAGCGAGGTGCTGTTTCTTTACGGGCACCTGCGCCCGTCGGAGGTGTTTGGCGATGCCGGGGGGCAGGAAGGTGCGGTGGCGCGGCTGGGCGTGGGCCACTGCGTCGCCCCCGAAACGATCATCGGCTACATCGAGCGCGAGTCAAACAACGGCGATGGCTTTGAGCACCTGCACTTCGGCTTTCGGCTCCAGTCGTGGGCCGAGGCCCAGCAGATGCAGTTCGACACAGGCCGCAGCATGATTGCTGGCTACGACCGCGATGGGCAGACCGTCCGTTTCTATGGCAATCCCATGCAGGTGCTGGATCTGGTGCCGTGAGACGCTCGTGGCTATACCTGTCATACCGAGATTGCCCCGGTTTCTCGCAGGTTGGCATAATTGAAAGATAGAGAGAAGTGGCGGCTGCCGATGTTTTGTCATTTTGATGGCGAGGCACTAGTCGCGCAGATCCCGGATCTGCGACCGGGGTGACCAAGGGAAAAGCGATTGCTCGAATAGAATTACCTCCGTTACACGGCGCGCACTAGGAAAAACGCAGGAGCGGAGGCAGCCTGCCTCCGCTCCTGCGGGATGTTACGCATGGGCCTGTAGCGCCTTTTGCATAAACGCTATGACCTCCGTGTCCACCATGCCTTGGCTGGCGGCGGCGGGGCCTTCTTGTTCATACATCGTCTTCATCGACTGGGCGATGGCGGGGTTGCCACCCGTGAATGCCCGAATCAGCGCATTCCAGCGGGCCACCAGCGGTTTCATGCGGTCGCTGTCCGCCGCGGTGCCCTGATCCAGTTCGGCGCGTACCTCGTTAATCAGGTCTTGCCAATCCTGCTGGGCTTTGGCCATGCCGTCCGGGCCGAGCGCGTCGGCGCGGGCCTGGAGCTCGGCCAGTTGGTCGGGGGTGTAATACTTTTCGTACATCGTCGTAGCCTGAATCGTGGAAAGAAGATCATCGACGGAGAGGGCGGTGCCTTGCTGGATCTGACCGAGCAACCCTTCAAGCCGCTGCTTCAACCGCGTCGTCTCGGCCAGTTGCTGGTCGATGGCGGTGAGCTGTTGGTGCAGCACCGGCTCCAGCGCATAGTCCGGGTCGTCCAGCATGGCGGCAATGGCCTCCAGCGGAAAGCCCAACTGCTTAAGCGACACGATCTGTTGCAGCCGCACCATATCGGCGGTCGCGTAGATGCGGTGTCCCGCAGCCGTCCGTTCAGGTGTGAGTAAGCCGCGCTCCTCATAGTAGTGCAGCGTACGTACCGTTAGGCCCGTGCGGGCGGCCAGTTTTCCAGCTTTGAGAGAAGGCATACCATCTACCATCGATGAAAGGAACGACTCAAGGATAAGCCCTCACGTCGCGTGAGGTGCAAGAGGGTATTTTGTGAAGAACGCGTGGAGAGGAGATGGCGGTGCAAGTGCACATATGCTCGGAAAAAACGCCGAGGTGTAGGATGCACGGTGGTGCGTTGAATACCACGGCAGATGATACCAACAGGCTGAACATCACCTGTGAGGCGGCGTAGACACAGCCCATCCTTTTCTACATCGCGTCTCACCCGCATGAACCCCAAGACCAAACGGCTGCTTTATATCGGCGGGGGCATCCTGCTACTCATCCTGCTGGCCCTTCCCAAGCTGTTGCCCGACGACGCCGAGACGGCGGCTGCCCCGGCGCAACAACGCGACAACCGCCTCGCCGTACGCGCCCACGTCGTCGCCTCCGATCAACTCGCCGACAAGATCTTTGCCACGGGTACCATTCTCGCCAACGAGGCGGTGGAACTTCGTACCGAGGTGGCTGGGCGCGTCCAGCAGATTCATTTTGCTGAAGGACGGGCGGTGCAGCAGGGTGCGGTGCTGGTGAGTCTGAACGACGACGATTTGCAGGCGCGGTTGGAGCAGGCCCAGTACCGCCTAAAGCTGGCGCAGGACCGCGCTGCCCGCCAGCAGAGCCTGCTCGAAAAAGGAGGCGTGAGCCGGGAGGAATTTGAGGCGACGCAGAACGAAGTCAACGTGCTGGAGGCCGAGGAACGCCTGATTCGCGTGCAGATCGAGAAGATGAAGATCCGAGCGCCGTTTGGCGGTATCGTGGGGCTGCGCGGCGTGAGTGAGGGCAGCTACCTGTCATCGGCCACGCCCGTGGCGACACTCAAAGACCTCGACCCCATCAAGATCGAATTTTCCATCCCCGAGCGTTTTGCGCAGCGCGTGGCCCTGGGTGATGACGTGATTTTTCAGGTGGAAGGGCTCGACGAATCGTTTCATGGCTCCATCTATGCCTTCGAGCCAGAGATCGACCCGGACACGCGGACGCTGCGTGTGCGCGCCCGCAGCGCCAACCCTGGCGGCAGGCTGCTGCCCGGCGCGTTTGCCGACATCGAACTGATCTTCGAGGAGATCAACGACGCGCTGACGGTGCCGTCCATCTCGGTGATTCCTGAACTGGGCGGCAAAAAAGTATTCATCGTTGAAAACGGCGTGGCGACGCCGCGTCAGGTGGAAACCGGCATCCGCACCGAAGACCGCGTGCAGATCACCAGCGGCCTTGCGCCCGGCGACACCGTCATCGTCACCGGCATCCAGCAGCTTCGCGGCGGCCTTCCCGTACGCCTCACCGATGTGGGCGGCGGCGTGGTGGATAACCCGTCGGGCTGAGTTTCTGAAACGTGAAACGTGAGGGTGCCAAGCACCATCGCATTGAGAGAAGTTCACGTTTCACGTCTTCACGAATCATTCCCCAAACCCAAAAACGTCATGAGCCTTTACTCCCTGAGTATTCGTCGGCCCGTCCTGGCCGTGGTGATGTCGATTGTGATTGTGCTGTTCGGGGTGATCTCGTTCCGCTACCTCGGCGTGCGGGAGTATCCGTCGGTTGATCCGCCGGTGATTTCGGTGGCAACGAGCTACACGGGCGCCAACGCCGACGTGATCGAAAGCCAGATCACCGAGCCGATTGAGGAAGCGGTGAACGGCGTGGAAGGCGTGCGGACGCTGACCTCGGTGAGCCGCGAAGGGCGCAGCACCGTGACGGTGGAGTTTGGGCTGGACACCGACCTCGAACGTGCCGCCAACGACGTGCGCGACCGCGTGAGCCGGGCGATGCGCAACCTGCCACCCGACGCCGAGCCACCCATTGTCTCGAAGGCCGACGCCGACTCGCAGCCCATCGTGTTCCTCAATGTGAAGAGCGACGAACGCAACCTGCTCGAACTGTCGGAGATTGCCGACGAGATGTTTAAGGAGCGGCTGCAAACCATCGACGGGGTGGCGTCGGTGGATATCTGGGGCGAAAAGACGTACGCCATGCGCCTGTGGCTCGACCCGGCGAAGCTGGCCGCGTATCGCCTCTCGCCGCTCGATGTGCGCAACGCGCTGCAACGTGAGAACGTGGAACTGCCGTCGGGCCGCATCGAGGGGCAGGACGTGGAACTGACGGTGCGCACGCTCAGCCGCATGGAAACCGCCCAGGAGTTCAACGACCTCATCATCAAGGAAGAAGACGGGCGCATCGTTCGCTTGCGCGACATCGGCTACGCCGAACTCGGCCCCGAAAACCTGCGCACGGTACTCAAACGCGACGGCATCCCGATGGTGGGGGTCGTGCTGCGCCCGCAGCCGGGGGCCAACTACATCGCCATCACCGACGCCTTCTACGAACGCCTCGAACAGATCAAGGTAGACCTGCCGAGTGATATTCAACTGGGCATCGGCTTCGACATCACCGACTACATCCGCGAGTCCGTAACCGAGGTGCAGCAGACCATTTTCCTCGCTATCATCCTCGTGGTGATGGTCATCTTCCTGTTTCTGCGCGACTGGCGCACAACGATTATTCCCGTGGTGGTGATTCCGGTGGCGCTGGTGGGGGCGTTTTTTATCATGTTCCTCGCCAACTTCTCCATCAACGTGCTGACGCTGCTCGGCATCGTGCTCGCCATCGGGCTGGTGGTGGATGACGCCATCGTGGTGGTCGAGAACATTTACCACAAGATCGAGCAGGGCCTCGACCCAATTCAGGCAGGCATCGAAGGGACGCGCGAGATTTTCTTTGCCGTCATTGCTACAACACTCGCGCTGGCGGCCGTCTTCCTGCCAATCCTGTTCCTTGGTGGGCTTACCGGGCGGCTGTTCCGCGAGTTCGGCGTGACGCTCGCCGGAGCCGTCATCATCTCTTCGTTCGTTGCCCTCACGCTCACGCCGATGCTCTCGACGAAGCTACTCAAGCGACGGCCGCAGCAGCCATGGTTTTACCGAAAAACGGAGCCATTCTTCCGACGCCTGGAGGAAAGCTACCGCGAGGCGCTGGAAACATTTATGACCAAGCGCTGGGTGGCGCTGCCGGTCGTGGGGGCGTGTCTGGGATTGATTGTGGTGTTTCTCGGTGTGCTGCCGCAGGAACTCGCGCCGAAAGAAGACCGGGGCAGCATCCGCATCTCGGCCTCCGGGCCTGAGGGGGCGACGTTCGAATACATGGACACGTACATGGACGATCTCATTGCGACGGTGCAGAACGAAGTGCCTGAATTAAGCGCGATGATTTCGGTCACGTCGCCGGGATTTGGGGCGTCGTCGTCGGTGAACTCAGGCTTCTCGTTCCTCATCCTCCCCGAAGCCGCGGCCCGCGACCGCACGCAGACGCAGATTGCCAACGCCATTCAGGCACAGGCCAGCCAAATGACGGGCGCACGCACGTTTGTGTCGGAGCCTGCCACCATCGGAAACCGGCGCGGCGGCCTGCCGGTGCAGTTTGTGCTGCAAGCGCCGAACTTCGAGAAGCTGACGGAATTCCTGCCGCTGTTTATGGAGCGGGCGCAGCAAGACCCCACGTTCACGTTTGTGGATGTAAACCTCAAGTTTAACAAGCCCGAACTGCGCGTGGAGATCGACCGCAACCGTACGCGGGCAGCCGGGATTGATGCGCTCGACATCGCGCAGACGCTGCAACTGGGGCTCTCGGCGCAGCGCATTGGCTATTTCATCCGCGACGGCAAGCAGTATCAGGTGATCGGGCAGGTGGAGCGCCATAACCGCAACGAGACGCTGGACCTGCGCTCGCTCTACGTCCGCAACCGCGACGGGCAGCCCGTGCAACTCGATAACCTCGTCACCATCGTCGAAGAAAGCAGCCCGCCGCAGCGTTTCCGCTACGACCGGTTTGTGGCCGCCACGGTGTCGGCAGGCTTGGCCCCGGGCAAAACCATCGGCGATGGCATCGAGGCGATGAATGGCGTGGCTGCCGAAGTGCTGGACGAGACGTTCGCCACGGCGCTGGCAGGGCCGTCGCGCGACTTTGTGGAAAGCGCGGGGAGCCTGGCGTTTGTGTTTGTGCTGGCGCTGCTGCTTGTCTACCTCATTCTTGCCGCCCAGTTCGAGAGCTTCCGCGATCCGCTGATTATTATGCTGACGGTGCCGCTCGCGATGGCGGGCGCGTTGCTGTCGCTGTGGTACTTTGGGCACACGCTCAACATCTTTAGCCAGATCGGCATGATCATGCTCATCGGGCTGGTGACCAAAAACGGCATCCTCATCGTCGAGTTTGCCAACCAGCGCAAGGAAGCGGGCCGCCCGGTGATGGATGCCATCAAGGAAGGCGCGGCGCGGCGTTTCCGCCCCGTGCTGATGACCACGATTTCGACGATTCTCGGCATCCTACCGATTGCGCTTGCGCTCGGGGCCGGGGCCGAAAGCCGCATCCCGATGGGCGTCGCCGTGATCGGCGGCCTCGTCATCGGCACCGTGCTGACCCTGTTCATTATCCCCGCCATGTATGGCTACATTACCAGTGACCACGTGCCGCTGGCGCTGGAGGAAACGCCGGAGCCGGTTGAAGTGACGGCGTGAGTGAAGTGAAACGTGAAGACGTAAAACGTGAACTTGATTCCGAGCGAAGGTGCTTTTTCGCGTATCATCCTGAGCGAAGGCCCGCCGGGCCGCAGTCGAAGGATCTCCCACTTATAGATCCAGCTAATCGATAACGGGAGAGATCCTTTGACTCACTTTGTTCGCTCAGGATGACACGAAATGATGGTGGTGGCATGGGAGCAACCACAGGAAAACCAAACTATTACCGAATGCCTGTTTCAAAATGTACATCCCGTAGGACTGGCACCCTCACGTTTCGCGTTTTACGTTTCACGACCCTCGCCTTTCTGCTCGCCACGTTGCCCATCGCCGCCCAAGCCCAGGATGTGCTCACCCTCGAAGAGGCCACCGCACGGGCGTTGGAGGCGAACTACACGGTGCAGACGGCCCGGAACGCAGCGGCGATTGCCACGAATGATGCCACCCTCGGCAACGCCGGTTTTTTACCCACGCTGAGCTTGAGCGCGGGGTACAACGGCACGGTGAGTAACACCCGCCAGCAGTTTGTGAGCACCGAGGAGCAAGAGCGCACGGGCGCGGTCACGACGCGGCAAAACGCGGGTGCCACGCTGCGATGGACTGCCCTCGACGGCTGGATGGGGCGCGTGGCGACCTACGACCGCCTAAAAGCCCTCCGCGCCGCGCAAAACGCGCAGACCACGGGCACCGTCGATTTACTGCTCGCCGACGTGATCATTGCCTATTACGACCTCGTGCGTCAGCAGCAGCAGCAGGCCGTGTTAGAGGAAGCCGTTGCGATCTCAGAGGAGCGTGTGCGCATCGCCGAGGCGCGGCTGGACCTGGGCTCGGCGTCGGAGTTGGAAGTGCGGCAGGCCCGCGTGGACCTCAACAGCGACCGGGCGGCGGTGCTGCGGCAACAAACCACCCTTGCCGAAGCCAAAGCCGGGTTTAACCAACTGCTCGTGCGTCCCGTGGAGTCGGCGTTTACCGTGGATTCGACGTTAACCGTGGATGTGGGGCTTGAACGGGACGTGTTGCAAGCCGCCGCGATGGCGAACAACCCCACGTTGCAACAGGCCGAGTTTGCCCGCACTGCTGTGGCGATGGAACGCCGCGCCATCGCTGCCGAGCGGTTTCCGCAACTGGATCTGTCGATGGGCTATGGCTATTCGAATGTGGATGCGGGCAGTGGCTTTCTCGTATCCAACCAGTCGTACGATTTCACCTACGGCGCGTCGCTCACGCATGATTTGTTCGATGGTTTTGATCGCCGTCGGCGGGCGCAGAACGCCCAGATCCGCGAAGAAAGCGCCACGCTCACCATCGCCGACGTGCGGACGCGGCTGGAGGCCGACCTCAACGCGCTGTTTGCCAGCTACCAGAACAGCCTGCAACTCATCGCCCTCGAAGAAGAAAACCTCGAAGCAACGAGCCTCAACGTAGAAGTGGCGCTGGAGCGGTTTCGGCTCGGCACCATCACCTCCGTGGAATTGCGCGAGGTGCAAGAGCAACTCATCCAGGCCGAAAGCCGCCTGCTCCTCGCCCAGTTCGAAGCCAAACGCGACGAGACCGAACTGCGACGGTTGAGTGGAGCGGTTTGGGAATGACACGTAAACGTGAAGCGTGAGGGTGCTGACTCCTCCGCTACATATTGTCGTTATGGCAGTGCTTCCCGGCACGCTGTCTTGTTGTTTTTGCAGGCTCCGTCGGTTGATGTGAAGTTCACGTTTTACGTTTCACGTTGCAAAAATATATTTCTTACTTTTTCTGTAACAAATACGGGCGGTGTCCGAATACGGACCCCATCGTTTTAATCCACCGCTCGCCTTATGGACCTGCTCACCCGCTCTGAAGAACTGCTGTTGCTGGCTGTGTGGCACCTGCAAGAGGATGCCTACGGCGCAAGTGTTCGCGACTACGTTTCGGAGAAAACCGGAGAGGACTGGTCGATTGGCAGCGTCTATGGGCCGTTGGACCGGCTCGCACGGCGCGGCTATCTTCGCACGTTTACCGGAGCCCCCACCGCCGAGCGGGGCGGACGCAGCAAGCGGTGTTTTAAGCTCACCTCCAAGGCTGTCGCGGCCCTCAACCACGCGAAGCAGGTCCACGACGTGATGTGGACCGGGCTGCCGAGCTTGAACCTGGGCACGCGATGAGGACCACTTTCCCGAAACCGCCCGCCGTGCCCACTTGGCTGTTGCGCTTCGTCCTCCACGACGTAGATACAGACACCGTCCTGGGCGACCTCGAAGAGACGTATGTTCACCTATGCGGAAGCTACAGCGTGCGCGAGGCGCGGCGCTGGTACTGGAGCCAGGTGCTGCGGTCGGTGCCGGCCTTTTTTATCCGTTCGTTCTACTGGATGACCCTGATGATTCGCCACTACGCCAAAATTTCCCTGCGCACGATGCGCAAGCAGGCCGGGTACACCGCCGTCAACGTGTTTGGCCTCGCCGTGGCTATTGCTATCTGCTTGCTCATCTTCCTCTTCATCCGCGACGAGTTTACGTTCGACCGTTTTCATACCGAGCGGGACCGCATCTTTCAGGTGGAACGGGCCTATTATCATCCCGATGGCAGTCTGCGGGCGCAGTCGGTCAATGGGCCGGGCGTGTTGCGGGCAGCCATGCTGGAAGAACTACCCGATGTGGCCCATGCCGTTCGGGTGACCTATGGCGAGCAGGACTACTTCGTGCGGGTAGGCGAAACGGCGACGGAAGAACGCATCTTGTTCACCGATGCCGATGCATTCGAGGTGTTCACGTTTCCGTTTAAGCAAGGAAACCCCGCCACGGCGCTTCAGCAACCAGATGGCATTGTGCTGACTGAAGCGTTGGCGAAAAAACACTTCGGCGACGAGGACCCGTTCGGACAGACGGTGCAATTACACCTTGGCGGGGCGTATCAAGACTTCACGGTAACCGGGGTGATGTATGATATACCATCTAACTCTACCCTTCAGTTTGCTGCAGCGGTAGAGGTGAACCGGGCCATCGAGGTAGGGCCGATCTTGCGCGAGATTTGGGATTCATGGTCGCTTTCCTACTTTCGCACGTTTGTGCTGCTCGACGAGAATGCCCAGGAAGCCACCGCCGAAGCCAAACTTCCTGCGTTTACCGAAAAATACCGGGGCAACGAACTCACGACGCTGCGCGAACGGTACGACTGGGGTTCGGATGGTCTGCCGATGAGCTACGTCTACGAACCATTAACAGCGCTCCATTTTTCCAACTACAGCACGCCCACTTATTCCTACATCCTTGGCGGCATCGCGTTGGCGATCTTGCTGATTGCGTGTATCAACTTCATGACGCTTGCGATTGGTCGCTCTGCCAGCCGGGGACGTGAGATCGGGGTGCGCAAGGTGGTGGGGGCGCAACGGCGGCAGCTGATGGGGCAGTTCTGGGGAGAAGCCATGTTGATGAGTGCCGTCGCCTTGATTTTGGGGATGACGCTGGCCTATCTGCTGCTTCCTGCCTTTAACGGCCTTGCGGACAAAAACCTCAGCTTTGCGGCGGGGAATCCGTGGGGGCTGGTGTTGGTGCTGGCGGGACTGATGTTTGGTACCGGCTTGATCGCGGGCAGTTATCCGGCGGTCGTGCTCTCGGCGTTCCGTCCCGTCGAGACGTTAAAAAACAAGCTGCGCCTCAGCGGCTCTAACATGTTTACCAAGACCCTGATTGTCGTGCAGTTTGCGCTAACGGTGTTTCTGGTGGCGAGCACGCTGGTGATGGTGCAACAACTCAATTTTATCCGCACCACGGATCTCGGGTTTAACACCGACCAGGTGGTGGTGCTTCCCACGCAAGGGCAAGACGGGCTTGAAATCGCCCAGCGCGTGCGGCAACAATTACAAACCGATCCCCGGATTGTGGATGTCGTGGCCACAGGTATTTTGCCGGGCTATCGCGGATCGACGGGGGTGGGGTTCGAGCATGAAGGAGTGAGTTATAACATCAACCTGTTCAGCGTAGAGACCAATTACCTGGACTTTTTTGACCTTGAATTGGCCGCCGGGCGCAACTTCGACCCCAACCTCACGACGGACACGTCGAATGTCATTCTGGTCAATGAAACGTTGCTTGAAACGTTTGGCATCGACGACCCGCTGGGCAAGGAGATTCCGGGCTTCGGGTTTATGGATCCGCCCCCCATCATCGCAGGGGTGGTGAAGGACTTTACCTATCAGGCGCTGTATCAGGAGCAGCAGCCGATGCTGATGACCCTCGAATCGTTTTGGGGCTTCGAGTACGTTTTCGTCCGCATCGCGCCCACCGACATTCCGGGTAGCATGGCTGCCATCGAAGCGGCCTGGGGCGATGCCGCGCCCACCGTGCCGTGGAAATATTCGTTCCTCGACGACGAGATGCAGCGCGTGTATGAAGCGGACCAGCGCTGGGCGCGCATTGTGCGCTACGCGGCTTTCATTGCCATCGTGATTGCCTGCCTCGGGTTGCTGGGATTGGCGGCCCTTACGGTGGCGGCACGGACCAAAGAGATCGGCATCCGCAAGGTGTTGGGCGCGTCGGCGTCGCGGGTGGTGGTGCTTATTTCCAAAGACTTCCTGTGGCTCGTTGGCATCGGCGTCGTGATCGCGACGCCCGTCGCCTATTACGTGATGGCGGGATGGCTGGAGAACTTCGAATTTCGCATCATGCTGGGGCCGTGGCTGTTCGTGGGGGCGGGCCTCCTTGCCATCGCCGTGGCGTTCGTCACTGTCAGCTACCAGTCGCTCAAAGCCGCCCACGCCGACCCGGTGAAAAGCCTTCGTTACGAATGAGCAATGAGTGATGAACAACGAGTAATTGCTCATTACTCATCCTCAAACCGCCTCAAAGGTACTTCAGCAGCAGATCGATGAGCTTCTGGGTGCGTTTGCTGTAGGGGGGATAGAATTGTTGTAGGGTCGTTCGGGGGTACTTCTGCTCGATGATGGGGCGCTGATTCGTGAAAGCGAGGAAGCTGTAGTAGCCGTGGCCTTTGCCTATGCCGCTGTTACCCACACCCCCAAAGGGAATGGCAGGATGGCCGAAGTGCACCATCACATCGTTGATACACGTGGTCCCGGCAGTGGTGTTGTTAAGGACATAGTCAATGTGGGATGGGCTGGTGCTAAAAAGGTACAGCGCCAGCGGGTGGGGGCGGCTGTTGATGCCTTCGATGACTTCATCCAGGGAGGCAAAAGGCAGAATAGGCAAGAGCGGACCGAAGATTTCCTCCTGCAGAATACGGGCGTCGTCAGGCACGTGGGTCAAAATCGTCGGGTCGATGAAGCAGTCGAAGTCATTGCCTGTGCCCCCCATTTCCACGTGGGCGCCACGCTCCACCGCATCGTCGTACAACGCCATGACGCGTTCGTAGTGGCGGGTATTGATAAGGCGGGCATAATCGGGCGAGGCCATCCGTTGGGAGACATCGGCGCCGTAAAAAGCCTTCACCTGCTGCTTCAACGCCTTCACAAACCCATCGTGGGCGTGCTCGTGGACGTAGACGTAGTCGGGCGCGACGCACGCCTGCCCGGCGTTGGTGAATTTGTAGGCGATGCGTTGGGCAGCAGCCTCCACATCAGCGGTGCTGTCAACAATGGTGGGACTTTTGCCTCCCAGTTCCAGTGTCACCGAGGCGAGGTGCTCGGCGGCTGCCTTCATCACAATTTTGCCGACAGGTGGGCTGCCGGTGAAGTAGATGTGGTTAAACGGCAGGGCCAGCAGGGCCTGCGACACCCGGTAATCGCCTGTAAACACCGCCACCTCGTGCTCGTCGAACACCTCCGCCAGCAGTCGCTTCATGAGGCTGGACGTCGCCATCGCGTATTCGCTGGGCTTGATCATAACCGCGCAGCCCGCCGCGACAGCGCCTACCAGCGGGTTCATCGTCAGCATAAACGGGTAGTTCCACGGCGAAATAATCAGCCCCATGCCTTTGGGCTCTTGCTGTACCGTCGCCGACGTGCCGAGCAAGGCGACGGGAGTGC
This sequence comes from Rhodothermia bacterium, assembly GCA_030428385.1. Lineage (GTDB taxonomy): Bacteria > Bacteroidota > Rhodothermia > Rhodothermales > JAAAOL01 > JAUIDY01. Next base: position 28,878 of record JAUIDY010000020.1, read on the forward strand.
CCACCTTTTCCGGCTTCATCCATTCCGCCAGGTGTTTAGCCGCATGATGGATCTCCTGAACCACCAGAAACAACTCGTTCAGGTCGGTTTCTTCAGGCGCTTTGCGAAAGTCGGCGGTGAGCGCCTCGCGGAGCGGATGGCGGTTATCCAGAATAACCTGCTCCAACTGTTTGAGCTTCTGGATGCGCTCGGCGGCGGTAGTGCGGCGCAGGTGGGGCAAAAATGCCTGCTGCACGGCAAAGACGCGCTGGATCTCGTCGAGGGGAACGGCAACTCCGTTGGTGGCTGGCATTGCCTTTTTGGTTTCCATGGCACAACACCCGGACAGAAAGAAAAATGCTTCGGTTGGAATGTGGGAGGCCCTTTGATGTTGCATCGACGCGACGAAGAACCCATGCAGCCGGGAGCCCCAGCCCAAATCGGGAGTTTCGAAGATCGAATGCATGGACTGAAGCACGCATCGAACGTCATCGCGAAATTCTTCCGGCAACATTCGAGTTGCACCTCGATTAACCTGATAGAGAAAAGAGAGGGCGGTCGCAGATGGCACACCAAACCGTCCCTTTGAGGGGGCTGTCGCGCAGCGACTGAGGGTGTAGAACCAACGGCAAACACCCTCCGGCCCATTCGGGCCACCTCCCTCAAGGAAGGGGTTTTGATGGCGGCCTGATTTAGAAGCATTGCTTACCCATAATCCACCCACACCCCTAAACTCCCAAACCCCCAAACTCCCACACCCAACCCCGTGACCTACACCGTCAAAGAAATCTACTACACGCTGCAAGGCGAAGGGGCGCACACCGGGCGTCCGGCGGTGTTTTTGCGCTTTGCCGGGTGCAACCTGTGGACAGGGCGCGAGGAAGACCGGGCGTCGGCGGTGTGTACGTTTTGCGACACCGACTTTATTGGCACCGATGGTCCTGGCGGTGGCAAGTTCAAGACACCAGAAGCGCTGGCAGAAGCTGTTGCGAGCCACTGGCCAGGCGGGGGGCGTCCCTACGTGGTGTGCACGGGCGGAGAGCCGCTGCTTCAACTCAATGCGCCGCTCGTGGAGGCGTTGCACGCGGTGGGTTTTGAGGTGGCTGTGGAGACCAACGGTACCGTGCTTCCGCCCGACGGCATCGACTGGATCTGCATGAGTCCGAAGGCTGGAAGTGAAGTACTTCTGACCAAAGGCGACGAACTCAAGTTGGTCTATCCGCAGCCCGGAGCCATGCCCGAACAATTTGTCCATTTCGGCTTCACCCATTTTTTCCTCCAGCCGATGGATGGCCCCGATGCGGTGCCAAACACCGAAAAGGCGGTGGCCTATTGCTTGCAGCATCCAAAGTGGCGGCTGAGTTTGCAAACCCACAAGCTGCTCGCCATTCCGTAGCCTATATCCTTTCCGAGACAATCGAAAGCTGTGCTTGTGTGCAGCTAACTCTATTTCGAAATCCCTTACCTTTGTCATGCCGGGCCTGCCCCAGCCTCTCTGCGGTTAGCAACGCTGCTATTTTGCGGGAGGGCGATGTGAGCCAAAGGCGCCGCGCGAGGACTTGCGCAGCCCAAGATCACAAATCCAAAACAGCCTCCAAACACCGGGTAAAATCGATGCAATTTGAGCTTGCGCGTCGGTGTTGGCTGACGTAGGTTTTGACCCCCATCCTCGATGCATCTCACCGTTTGTATTTCCTACGTGCATGTCTACCCGTAGCTCTGTTGATCTCGATTTAAAGGCGATGTATCGGGCCTTGTACCTTCCCCGTGCGGTGGAGGACAAGATGCTGCGGTTGATTCGGCAAAACCGGCTGTCGAAGTGGTTCAGTGGCTATGGGCAGGAAGCCATTGCCGTGGGTTGTGCCTGGGCGCTGCGCCCAGGCGATTACATCCTGCCTACGCACCGCAACCTGGGCGTGTGGACGACGCGCGGCGTGCCACTCCGGCCACTGATGTGCCAACTTATGGGCAAAGATGGCGGCTACACCAAAGGCCGCGACCGCACCTTCCATTTTGGTTTGCCTGAAAAGCGCATCATTGGCATGATCTCGCACATGGCGGCAATGCTGCCGGTGGCGTGTGGCCTCGGGCAGGCGGCCCAACTCAAGGGCGAAGACACCGTCTCGCTGGTGTTTTGTGGCGATGGGGCCTCCCGCGAAGGCGACTTCCACGAAGCGCTCAACCTCGCCTCGGTATGGAAGCTGCCCGTTGTTTTTGTGGTGGAAAATAACGGCTATGCGCTCTCGACGCCCACCCGCGAAGCGATCCCTGTGGAGCACATTGCGGTGGCAGCGGCGGGCTACGGGATGCCGAGCAAAAAAGTAGATGGCAACGATTACCTGGCGGTTGTCGATACCGTCCAAAAAGCCGCCGCGCGGGCGCGGGCGGGCGAAGGGCCGTCACTCTTGGAGATGAAGACCTTTCGTGTGCGGGGGCATGAGGAAGCCTCCGGGACCAAATATGTGCCCGAACGCCTGATCCTCGCCTGGCAGGCCAAAGACCCCATCGAGCGTTTCGAGCAGGCGCTGCTGGATACGAACTCGATGGAAGCCGCCGAGATGGAAGCCATTCAGCAGGAACTGGCTGCCGAGGTCGAGGAAGCCGCCGAGTTTGCGCTGCAACAGCCCGACGTAACCAGCACCCCCGATGCCGAGCGCGCCGATCTCTTTGCCCCGGCTTTCCAGCCGTATGCCACCCCCAACGGCACCGTCACTGAAAAACGCTTCATTGATGCCGTCAGCGACGGACTGCGGCAGGCGATGGAAGCGGACGAGCGGGTGCTGGTGCTGGGGCAGGACGTGGCAGAATATGGCGGGGTGTTTAAGGTGACCCAGGGCTTCGTGGAGCAGTTTGGCGCATCTCGCGTGCGCAACACCCCGATCATCGAAAGCGGGGCGGTGGGCGCGGTGATGGGGCTGGCGCTCGAAGGGCTCAAGCCGGTGCTGGAGATCCAGTACGCCGACTTCATTTCGTGCGGTTTTAATCAGATCGTCAACAACCTGGCGACGACGCATTACCGCTGGGGGCAGCCGCTCAACGTGACCGTCCGCGCGCCGTACGGCGGCAGCATCGGGGCGGGGCCGTTCCATTCGCAGAGCGTGGAGGCGTGGTTCACGCATGTGCCGGGCCTCAAGGTGGTGGTGCCTGCCACACCCGAAGACGCCAAGGGCCTGTTGGTCACCGCCATCGAAGAACCTAACCCGGTGTTGTTTTTTGAACACAAGGCGCTCTACCGCTCATTGCGGGGCACGGTGCCGGATACACTGTACCACACGCCGTTGGGGAAGGCCCGCCTTGCCCGCGAAGGCGTGGATGCCACCATCGTCACGTATGGCCTGGGGGTGCACTGGGCGCTCAAAGAAGCCGCGCATCAGGCCGAGACGAGCGGGGCGTCCGTCGAAGTCATCGACCTGCGTACCTTAATTCCATGGGACCGCGAGACGGTGCTGGCGTCGCTGGAAAAGACGAACCGCGTGCTGGTGCTTTACGAAGCAACCTACACGGGCGGCTTCGGGGCCGAGGTGGCAGCCGCCATCGCCGAGGACGGTTTCCATCTGCTCGACGCCCCGCCGGTTCGTGTCGCAGGCGAAGACTTGCCGGTGCCATTTTCGCGCTCATTGGAAGACACCATTTTTTCAGCGAAGGCCCGCCTGCGCCCGGCACTGGTGCAACTGCTGGCGTTTTGAGCGAGGGGTATGGAAGACGAACCGATCTATTTCTACGCGAAGTTCGACCCGTTCTACGAGTTTTCCAACTTCGCGCCCCACGGGTTGACGGTGGATGGCGTGTATTGGCCCACCGCTGAGCATTATTTTCAGGCCCAGAAATTCCACGATGCCGCCTACCGCGAACGGATTAGGCAGGCACGTACGCCCAAGGAAGCCAAAGCACTGGGGCAATCGCGCAAGATGCCGCTGCGGGCCGACTGGGAAGCGGTTAAAGAAGAGGTGATGTTGGTAGCGTTGCGTGGCAAGTTTGTCCACCGGAAGCTCAAGCGGCTGTTGCTGGATACGGGTCGCCGTCCGCTTATTGAACATGCGCCGTCCGACTACTACTGGGGCTGCGGAAAGGATGGAAGCGGAAAAAATCGACTGGGCACGTTGCTGATGCAGGTACGCGCAGAACTGCAGGAGGAGTCGCCATGAAAACACTGGGTATCACGGGCGGTATCGGGAGCGGAAAGACGACCGTGTGTAAGCTGTTTGAAGACTTGGGAGCCCGGGTGATCTATGCCGACGACGAAGCCAAGCGCATCATGCACGAAAACCCCGACGTACGGGTAGAACTTATGGCGGCCTTCGGGCCGGAGAGCTACGACGAACAGGGGCGACTCAACCGGGCCTATCTGGCGCAGCAGGTGTTTGGCAACGCGGAGAACATTGCCCGCATCAATGCCATCGTGCATCCCCGCGTCGGCGAGGCACTTCAGCAATCCATCCGCCAGGCCGAGGCCGACGGGGTGGACCTGCTGGTGTATGAGTCGGCCCTGCTTTTTGAAACAGGCGGCGACCAGCTTCTCGATGCCATCGCGGTGGTTGATGCGCCCCTGGAAACACGCATGCAACGGGTGATGGCGCGGGACGAAGTCTCAAAAGAAAAGGTTGAGGCCCGCATGAAACACCAACGCGCCGCCAAAGCATTTCGGGAACGCGCCGACTACCTCATCGAAAACGACGGCGAAAAAGAGGCGTTGCAAACACAGGTAGAAGCCGTCTACGCGGAGCTACTTGGGGCAAACGGCACGTGACAGTTGCTTCTTGTGCCCAAGAAAGACCTGTAACCTGCCGACCTTATAGACCTGTGACCCAAGCTCAATTCCGACGGAGCCACAGGTTGTCCAGCCACGGATCAGGGAAGCCGTCGGAGTCGCCGTGGTGGTACGAATAGTGGTCGCGGCGCGAGCGTTTGGCGAAATAGAAGCGCTGGTCTTCGCGGATTTCGCGCGCGCCTACCGGCATCGCCCGTCCGGCGGTGGTGGCTTCGCGGCGTTTCTCCGTGGGGCTTTCAGAAGGGGCAAGGGGTTCTTCGGGAAACAAAATCCGGTACGTGGTGACGCCGACCCATGTGAGCATGAGGAACAGCACGGGCACCACAACAGCAGCCAGGATGATGTAGAATAAGCTCACAGAAGACCTGCGGGAATAGCCCAAACGAGGGCAGGCATGGGAGATCCAACGGACGAGAAGAGGAGGCGTTGGAAGATAAAGATTATAGAAAACACAAAAGGGCCGAGTTCCAGTCTTTACCCCACGAAGTTGGCAAAAAGTGGTCTGCCTTTGCGTAATTCACAAACGAAAAAAGGCGACGCAGAAAACCCCGCGTCGCCTTTGAAAAAAATCTGGTTATAGCTGCTAATGAGCCGCTTCGGGCTCGGTCGTTTCCGGTGCGGGCTCCTCGGCAGGGGCGGGTGTTTCTTCCAGTGGGTTTTGCTCCAGCGCCAGCGAGTCGGCGGGCGAGGTAGCAAGCCCGGCACGGCCCGGATCGCGCTGCTGCAAGGTCTCTTCCATGCGGGTGCGGTCTTCCTGCGGGATGGTGTCAACGTTGCCGATGTCGCCCCGGAACGCGGTATCGAACAGCGTAAAGCTGATAAAGATGAGCACGAAGAGGATGCCCAGCACCAGCGTCAGCGTGTTCACGCGGTTGTCGTACTTGAGCCCCATAAAAAACATGATCACCAGCGTGGCCTTGCCACAGGCAATGGCGAGGGCAAGCGGGACGTTAAACGCGCCGAGATCAAGCTGCGTGGCGGTAAGCACCGTCAGGATCGTCAGGAAAATGAGGCCACCGAAGGTCTTGAGCAGCACCGGCATCGGAATGATGTGGTGGCCGTGATCGCCGTCGGCGTGGGCATGTGCGTCGTGAGCCATTAGGTATCGAAGTCTATCAGGTCGGCGAGTTTATCAGGTCTGTCAGGTCATGGGCTGAGGTTTTTACCTCCCTCAACCCACTTCCCGCATGCCTAAATCAAATACATCAGCGGGAAGAGGAAAATCCAGATCAAGTCCACGATGTGCCAGTAGAGGCCGCTCAGTTCAACAGGCGTGTACCACTCGCTGGAGAAGTGGCCGCGCAGGCCCCGCGTGTACAGCCACGTAAACATGCCCATGCCAATCAGGACGTGGACGCCGTGGATGCCTGTCATCACGAAATAGATGCTAAAAAACTGGCGGGCGTAAGGGATGTTGAACTGTTCATACCCCGCGTGCGGATGAAACGCCTCGCCCGCGTACAGCCCGTGCTCAAACTTGGCGGTGTACTCGAAGTATTTCACCACCATAAAAATGGCAGCGCAAAGCACCGTGAGCAGCAGCATCCAGTTCATCTTCTGGATCTGGTCTTTCTGCACGAAATGAATCGACAGCGCCACCGTGAGTGAAGAAGCGAGTAGCACCACGGTGTTCAGGCCGCCCAGAAAGGGGTTGAGCGCTTCGCTGGCTACCTCAAACACTTCAGGATGCCACACGCGGTACACGGTGTAGGCGACGAACATGCCGCTGAAAAGCAGGATTTCCGTGATGAGGAACAGCCACATGCCCAGCTTCGCCGAGTCGAACTGTTGCTCCATCGACACGAAATGGTGCTGGAAACGCGGGTGATGCGCGTGCCCATCGCCATGTCCGTGCTCAACGGCAGGGGCGGCAGTGGTGGTGGTACTTGCCATGGGTTAGCGTGGTAAGTCGTTAAAAAGTGGTGTAATTGTAATGCGTGAAGCGTGAAACGTGAACTTGTTTCTGGGCGACCGAGCTTGAAGGTGAAAACGACTTCTCAGCAGCAAGGCCTTCACGATGATCTCAAGCGATGCGGTTTGGCACCCTCACGTTTCACGTTTTAATGTTTTTGTCCGGGTGCCGCTTCCACCGTGGCTCCGTCGCCCACGCCATCGCCTTCGTACAGATGCTCCAGCGCGTGGTAGTCATACGGCCCGTGGGTTACAATAGGCGTATGGTGGAAGTTGTGCGGGTCGGGCGGCGAGGTACAGTGCGTCCATTCCAGCGTGGCTGCGCCCCATGGGTTGGCGGGGGCTTTTTTGCCACGGAACATCGAATGGATCATGTAGAACAGCACCATAAACAGCCCCAGCGCCAGAATCCACGAACCGACCGTCGAGATCTGGTGCAGCGCGGTGAACTCGGGCAGGTAGTCGTAGTAGCGGCGCGGCATGCCCCGGCTGCCCAGCACAAACTGGGTGAAGAACGTGATGTTGAAGCCGATGAAGATGAGGATCGCGGCGATTTTGCCAAGCGTCTCGTTGTACATCTTGCCGGTGATCTTGGGCCACCAGTAGTGGAAGCCACCGAGCAGCGCAATCACGGTGCCGCCCATCATCACATAGTGGAAGTGCGCCACGATGAAGTACGTGTCGTGCAGGTGCACGTCCACCGCCAGCACGCCCACCATCACGCCTGTCAGGCCGCCAATGGTAAACAGGAACAGGAAGCTCAGCGCGTATAACATCGGTGTTTGCAGCCACACCGAGCCTTTGTACATCGTACTCACCCAGTTCAGCACCTTGATGCCCGTCGGGATACCGATGAGGTAGGTGATGAGCGAGAAGATGATGGACGAGACGGCGCTCTGCCCGGACACAAACATGTGGTGGCCCCACACGAGGAAGCCCAGGAATGCAATCGCCACCGACGAAAGTGCGATGAACGTGTAGCCCTGGATATTCTGCCGCGAAAAAACCGTCACCAGTTCGCTGATGATGCCGAAGGCGGGCAAAATCATGATGTAGACCGCCGGGTGGCTGTAGAACCAGAAGAAGTGCTGGAACAGGATCGGGTCGCCGCCGAGGGCGGGGTCGAAGATGCCGATGCCGAGGAATTTTTCGAGGAAGAGCAGCACCATCGTGATCCCGATGACGGGCGTAGCGAGGACCTGCACGATGCTGGTGGCATACAGCGCCCACACAAACAGCGGCAGGCGGTTCCAGGTCATGCCCGGCGCACGCATCTTGTGGATCGTTACGATGAAGTTGATGCCCGTAAAGATCGACGCGAAGCCCGCCACAAACACCGCCAGCGTAACGAAGAACACCGAGTTGCTGCCGTCGCTGGAATACGGGGTGTAGAACGTCCAGCCCGTGTCTACCTGCCCTACGCCAATGGCGATCACGGCGAGGGCTGCGCCCGCCATAAAGATGTACCAACTGGCGAGGTTAAGGCGCGGAAACGCCACGTCTTTGGCCCCGATCTGGATCGGCAAGGCGAAGTTGCCGAGGAAACCGGGCACGGCCGGGATGATGAACAGAAACACCATCATCACCGCGTGTAGCGTGAAGACCTGGTTGTAGGCGTCGGGGCCCATGATGGTCTCGCCGGGGCCGAGCAGCTCCATGCGCACCAGTAGGGCCAACACCCCTGCAATCAGGAAGAAGATCGCCACCGAGATGGCGTACATAATCCCGATGCGCTTGTGGTCCACCGTCGAGAGCCACGACCAGATGGTTTTTTCGTGGTTCAGGTAGTGGTGTTCGGGATGGTGGTGTTCGGGATGGTGGTGGGCCGCTGCCTCGGCAGGGGCGTCGGTATGCATCACGGTCGCCATAAGCAATACGGGCTAGAGACGCTGGTTAGGAGTCGGTGCGGGCAGAGGGGATAAAAGTACATTTAAGGTTGCTGTTCCTCGATGAAGGCAATCAGCGCGGTCAGTTCGTCTTCGGTGAGGCCACCATACGAGGCGGGCATCACGTTGGCGTAGCCCTCCACAATCTTCGCCGAGGGCTCCAGGATAGACTCGCGCAGGTAGTTGTCATCCACCTCCACCGAACTGCCATCAGCGAGGCCGTGGGTACTGCCATACAGGCCCTGGAAGCTCGGCCCGGTCAGCCGTGTGCCGTCGAGGCTGTGGCACGCTTGGCAGCCCAATTGGGTGTAGAGCAACGCGCCGCGCTGGGCGGGCGAGGCGTCATCGGGGATGCCCGACTCTTGCAGCCAGGTCTCGAAGGCGCTCTGCTCATGGGCGATGACTTTGGTTAACATGCCGGAGTGCTGGGTGCCGCAATACTCGGTGCAGTACACCTGAAACGTGTCGGCGCGGGTGGCTTCAAACCAGATCGACGTGTAGCGGTTGGGCAACACATCCTGCTTCACGCGGAAAGCGGGGATGTAGAAGCTGTGCAGCACATCCACGCTGCTCATCTGGAGGCGCACCGGTCGGTCCACGGGCACATGCAGTTCCGAGCTGCGGACGCCATTGGGATAATTAAACTGCCACGACCATTTTTGCCCAACCACCTGAATTTCGTAGGCATCCGGCGGGGCCACGCCCAGCTTCAGGAACACCTTAAAGCCCCAGGTGAAGACAATGAGCACAAGAATGGTCGGCACCACGATCCAAGTGACTTCGAGCACCTTGCTTTCGTGCACGACAGGCGGCCGGTCGTGGGGCGTGCGGCGGCGGTACCGGATCATGAAATAAACCATCGCGGCAATTACTGCGACGAAAATCACAACGCTGATCCAGTACACGAAATAAAACAGGGCATCAACTTCACCCGCGAGGGTCGATGCGCCTTCGGGGAGCCAGAAGGTTCCTTTGTCACCCATAATAAATGGTGTGGGTTAATGCGAAAAATGCTGGGCGATCACGGCGCGCGCGTCCTGATTGCGCTTCTCGCGTCGCCATAAAATAAACAAGGTGGTCACGAGGGCCAGCACGGTCAGCAAGCCCCCGAGCTTCATCAGGTTTTGCGCGTCTGCCACGTACGAGTTGGCGTCGGGGTCGTATTGCAGGCAGAACAGCAAGAGCCGATCCACCGTCGTTCCGATGGTCCCGTCGGCAGCCTCGACCAGCGCGGCCCGTACATCGCGGGGCGGATACTCCAGCCCGTACAGGTAACGTGTCACGGTCCCGTCGGGGCTCAGAAACATCAGCAGCGCGGGGTGGGCAAACTGCTGCGACTCTTCGACCCACCGATATTTGAAGCCGACGGCCTCGGTCAAGCCTTGAATGGCGGCGTCATCACCTGTTAGGTAGTGCCAACCGTTGGCAGCTTCGGGGCGGTTGAGGATTTTGATGTAGCTTTCTTTCTGGCGAGCGGCCTGTTCGGGAGTGTCCGCCGCGTTGAAGCTCACGGTCAGCACGTCAAACTGGTTGCCCGGCGTCCACTCCATTTCCTTCAATGTGCGCGTCAACCCGTCCAGCAACAGGTTGCACAACATCGGGCAGTCGTGGTATAAAAAGTGTAAAATAACGGGTTTGTCCTGGCCCAGGTAATCATCGAGGGCCACCGCATCGCCGCTGGCGTTGCGGAAGACGAGGTCGGTGGGGATGCGCTCGCCGAGGTGTTCGTCTACGTCCAACCCCTCAAACACAGCCGGTTGCTGCCCCGACGGCTGCGCTTCGGCGGGAAGTACCACAAGCCCCAAAAGGACCAGCCACCATCCGATGTAGCGTAAGGGCAGATACATGTTGACGTATCGGGTCGGATAAACTTTCAGTTTTTTTTGAAACTTGAGCGAGGAGTGGATGTTGCGCGAGTGCTAGGGGAGTTCCGATGAATACACGCGGTCGGTGGCGGCTTCTTCTTGCTCCACCAGCAGTTCCATGGCGCGTTCAATAGGGATACGATATACACCTGTCGCGTCGTTCAGGATTTCATAGTGGTCCAGCTTGCGGGCGGCGAGGGCTTCCACTTCGCGCAGGTCCGGGTAGCCGCTTTCGTCCACGGCTTCGTAGTAGGTAGCCTGTTCGTTTCGGTTGACGATGCCAAACATGATGACGATGACCATCGCCAAAAAGAGCGCGGTGCTCCCGATAAATGTAAGGATGGGGGTGACGTTCATCGCTTCGGGTTCCACCTGCCCATCGCCTTCGGCAGGTTCCTCGGCAAGGCCATAGACTTCGGCGACGTCTTCGGCCACATCCTTGATAAGGTGCGGCAGAGGGCCCAAGTCCTCTTTGGTGTCAGGTCGGTCGATGGGAAGTTGTGCTTCGGTACCCACGATAAAGTGTGTTGGTTCGCTGAACGGTCCCCAGGCGTCGCCAGTGGCGGTTTTGGCGCGGACGCGCCAGTAGTAGGTGCTGCCCGATTCGGCCTCGTCAAATACATCCGTGACCATACAGTCGAGCGCGTTGCCTACTTCGAGGGTGGTTACCACCTGGGTGAACGACACGTCGGTGGCGATTTGCAAGGCATAGTGCAGGTCATCACCTGCCGTCGCCCATTCAAAGAGCACGTCGTCCGGCGGGAAAATCCGGCCGTCGGTGGGAGAGACCAGCAGAGGTGGTTGGGGCGTGTCCGTATTACTCATCGGCATCGTTGTCTCATCAGGCAGTCTATGCCTTACACATTCTGATGGTGGACGGACTTCGCGTAGCGCGGGTCGTTGTAGGCAACGAGGCTGTGGCGCGTGAGCCGGTACATTGTCATGCCAATAAACAGGAACAGGAAGCCGAGCCAGCACGCCACCGAGATCCAGCTAATGCTGGCATGCGCCACGTCGTTCAACTGATCATGGATGGGGATGGCAATCCAGTGCAGGTCGAAGAAATGAATCACCATAAAGTAACCCGCCATGATGCTGAGCAGCCCTGGCACCCGCTTCACCTGCCGGATCAGCAGGATGCAGAACGGCACGATAAAGTGAAACGCCATCAGCGCGTAGCTATGCCATTCCCAGCCGTGCTCGAAGCGGTGGCGGTAGAAGACCGTCTCTTCCGGGATGCCGCCGTACCAGTACAGCATGTACTGGCTGAACGCGATGTACGTCCAAAACGCCGTCATCGCCAGCATCCATTTGCCGAGGTCGTGGTAATGCTCTACCGTGACGACACCCGTCAGCGGGTTGCCCTGCTTCTGTACGAGGCGGGCCAGGATGACGATCATGGCGTTGGCGCTGAAGAAACAGCCCGCAAAGAAGTACACGCCGAAGATAGTCGAGAACCAGTGCGGGTCCAGCGCCATCAGGATGTCGTAGCTGGCAAAGGCCGTAGTGACGGCGAAGACGGGGATGCCCCAGGCCGAGATGCGGCGCTGTTTGATCGGGATGTCTTCGTTGGGAGCTACGTCCTGCTGAATCGAGAGCTTGAGCAACCGGTACGAGATAAACGTCCAGATGAGGAAATAAATCGCCATGCGGGCCAGCCAGAACGGGGTGTTCCGGTAGGCTTGTTTTCCGACAAGGATTTCGTCGTAGTGGCTGTCGGCGGGGTCGTACAGTTCGGCGTGCGTCCAGTGATACAGGTCATGCATCCCCAGGATGATGGGAATGGCAAGGACGGCAAGGATTGGGAAGGTCCACGTCATCGCCTCCGGGATGCGGCGGACGACCGTGCCCCAGTGCGCCTTGGTGATGTGGTGAATCAGCGTAAAAAACAGCGCGCCGAGCGCCAGGGTTACGCAGAACGTCCACCCGATGAGGTAGGAGAAGAAGAACAGGTGGTGGTCTACCGTCCAGCCGACCGCCCCGATGATGAGCAAGGCCACGCCGAGGCCCAGCGGAGCGAGGTAGGAGAGTTGGCCGCCCGAAAACGTATAGGTGGCGTCCACATCGTCCTTGGTCGCGCGAAACGGGTCGATCAACCAGGTGAGCGGGGAGCTGCTTCTCAATTCAGCCATGAGCGTGGAGTATGCTTGGTGCGTGCGGAGGAAACGCCTCCGCATCAATGAAAGTCTAGGAGTTTATTGCTGGCCCTGCCGGCCCGCCTCGATGTTGGCCGAGGCGTTTTGTTCAAGCTGGGCGAGTTCGCTCGGGGTGAGGTTGTCTGCCGAGGCATTCTGGCTCAGTTGCAGCGCGCGGATGTAGGCGACAATGGCCCAACGGTCGGCCACGGCCACCTGCTGCGCGTAGCCCGGCATGTTGCGCACGCCGTTGGTAATCACGTCGTAGATATACCCGTCCGTTGCTTCGGGGCGGCGCAGCCGGTCGATGTGGTAGCTGGGCGCAGGGGTGTAGCCATACCCGCCCGTCATCACGATGCCTTGCCCGTCGCCTGCCGCGCCGTGGCATACCGTGCAGTAGATATCATACCGCTCCTGCCCGCGTGCAATGAGCGTTTCGGTGACTTCCACCGGCAGCAGGGCGAGGTAGGTGCCGTCGGCGTTGCGGCCCCGGAAGAACGCGGTGTCGTCGCGCAAGAATCCCCGCGCCACCGTGCCGGGCACAGGCGGACGCATGGCGCGGCCATCGGCGAAGAACGCGTTGGCTTCCTGCGCTTCAAATTTCTGCTGGGCGTCCATGTTCGGGTTCGGATGAATCGGCGATTTTTCCGATATCGTCCCCCGGCAGCCCGCCAAGAGGCCGGTGCTGATCAGGACGGCGATGAGAACAAGTTTATGCATAGCTAACAAGGCAAAAAGGGGCCAAATCGGCAGGCGTTAGGCAACAACGGTGACTTCGGGGGCTTCTTCGGGCACGTCGGCGGCTTCGGTGTCGCTGGTGTCGTAATCGTGAATCACTTCCACGGCGAGTGCGCCAATGCTGTTCAGGAAGTCCTGCACGTCGGCGAGGTCAAACTGCTTGTCGTCGGCGGCGATGTTGAGGAAGAAGGCGTCGTCGGAGAAGCGGGTGAAACGCTCCGAGTAAAACAGGGGATTGTAGGGGCGCGGCAGCCCGTTCAGCGCCAGCATCCCGCCCACGGCGGCAAACGCGGAGAATAGGATTGTCAGTTCGAAGATGACGGGCATCGACGGCCACACCGAAAAGAACGGCTTGCCGCTGATGTTGAGCGGGTAATCGATGGCACCCATCCACCATTGCATCACGATACCGATGGTACATCCGACGAGCGTTCCGCCGAAAAAGACGATGAAGCCGAGCTTCGACTGCCCAAGGCCCATCGCTTTGTCCATGCCGTGGATGGGGAAGGGGCTGTGCGTGTCGAACTTTTTATACCCGGCCTTGCGGGTGGCTTCGGCGGCGTGGTACAGCGCGCCGGGGTCCGAGAACTCGGCGAGGACGCCGTAGACGCGGTCCTCGTTCGGCTCGAAGATGCCCATCGTCGCTTTTAGCTCGCGAAGCAGGGAAGAAAGAAAGCTTGCCATGATCGTTTCAGGTTACGATTGCAGGTCGCTACGCGCGATTGGGGTTAGGCGTTATCGTCGGAATCCGTAGGCGTGACGCTTACGTCGTGGTGCGCCCCGGCGTGGCCGTCGCCCTCATGCGGATAAAAGTGCGGGTCGGCTTCGGGCAGCACTGCCTTCACCTCGGCGATGGCGACCATCGGCACGAAGCGGAGGAACAGCAGGAACAGCGTGAAGAACAATCCGAACGAGCCAATCAGCGTCAGCACGTCGACCCATGTGGGGTTGAAGTAGTCCCACGACGACGGCAGGTAGTCGCGGTGCAGCGAGGTCACGGTGATCACGAAGCGCTCGAACCACATCCCGATGTTCACCACAATCGACAGGAAGAACATCACCGGAATCGAACGGCGCATCTTTTTAAACCAGAAGATCTGCGGCGAAACCAGGTTGCAGGTCATCATGGTCCAGTACGCCCACGCGTACGGCCCCGAGATGCGGTTCAGGAAGGCGTATTGTTCGTATTCCACGCCCGAGTACCACGCGATGAAGAACTCCGTGATGTAGGCAAAGCCCACCATGGTGCCGGTCACGAGGATGATGATGTTCATCTTTTCCAGGTGATCCAGCGAGATGAGGTCTTTTAAGCCGTAGACCTGCCGCGCCACCACCAGCAGCGTCACCACCATCGCGAAGCCGGAGAAGATGGCCCCGGCGACGAAGTAGGGCGGGAAAATCGTAGTGTGCCAGCCCGGTATGATGGAAACGGCAAAGTCGAACGACACGACCGAGTGGACCGAGAGCACCAGCGGCGTGGCGAGACCGGCCAGAATGAGGTAGGCGCGTTCGTAGTTGCGCCAGTGGCGGTTTGCGCCCGTCCAGCCCATCGCAAAGACGCCGAGCACGGTAGCGCGCACCTTGTTGCCTGCCCGCACGGCGCGGTCACGGACTGTGGCGAGGTCGGGGATGAGGCCGACGTACCAGAACAGTAGCGAAACGATGAAGTAGCTCGACACCGCAAAGACGTCCCACAAGAGCGGGCTCTTGAACTGCGGCCACATCTCCATCTGGTTCGGGATGGGGAACATCCAGTAGGCCGCCCAGATGCGCCCGACGTGGAAGCCAGGGAAGATAAGCGCACAGAGCACCGCAAAGAGCGTCATCGCCTCGGCGGAGCGGTTGATGGACGTGCGCCACTTCTGCCGGAAGAGGAAGAGGATGGCGGAGATCAGCGTCCCGGCGTGACCAATACCGACCCAGAACACGAAGTTGACGATGGGCCAGCCCCAGCCGACGGGCACGTTGTTGCCCCACACCCCGACGCCGTTGTAGACCTGGTAGGCCAGCATCAGGCCGAGGATGCCGAGTCCGGTCACTGCTGCGCCGAACGCCAAAAACCACGTAATCGGGGTTTTTTTCTCGGTGTGGTAGGAGACCAACTCCGTGATTTCATGGAACGACAGCCCGCCCTTGACGAGCGGGGCGTCGTTGTCATACGGCTGGGTGTGCCAACCGTCGGTCGCATGTGCGTCGTGAACAGTAGCCACGGGCAATATGGGTTTAAGCGTTATGTGCTTGAGCGGGTAGTGCTAGGCCACCGTCTCCAGGGCCGGGTTCGGGTTGCGCACGCGGGCGAGGTACGACAGCCGCGGCTTCACGTTAAGCTGGGCCAGCATCTCGTAGTTGCGCGGGTCGGCTTTTAGCTGGTTGACGCGGCTGTTCGGGTCGTTCAGGTCGCCGAAGATGATGGCATCCGCCGAGCAGGCCTGCTGGCAGGCCGTCTGGATCTCGCCGTCGTTTAGCGGACGCTCTTCCACGTTGGCGTTGCGCTGCCCCTCGCGGATGCGCTGGACGCACCACGAGCATTTTTCCATGACGCCGCGGAAACGCATTGTCACGTTCGGGTTTTGTGCCATCTGCACTTCCGTCGGGAGCGTCGCCGTCCAGTTGAACCAATTGTAGCGCCGCACCTTGTAGGGACAGTTGTTGGAGCAGTACCGCGTCCCGATGCAGCGGTTGTAGATCATCTGGTTGGTGCCATCCGGCGAGTGCACCGTCGCCGAGACCGGGCATACCGACTCGCACGGGGCGTTTTCGCAGTGCTGGCACATCATCGGCTGGATCACTGCCTGCGGATCGGCGGTCACGTCTTCGTCTTCGCTGCCACCTTCGGTGATGAAGTAGCGGTCGAGGCGTAGCCAGTGGGCTTCGCGCCCATGACTCACCTGCTCCTTGCCGATCACCTGAATGTTGTTTTCGCTGTTGCAGGCCACCACGCAGGCGTTGCAGCCGTTGCAGGTGTTCAGGTCGATGACCATCCCCCACTGGTTCTTGTAGTAGAGGTTGTCCTTAAAGGTCGTGGTATTTTGGGGATGGTCGTCCTCCCACAGCATCGGGTAGTCTTCAAACGGCTCGCCCGGTGTCGGCTCGTACATCTCCTCGACAAACGTCGGGTTGGCGCGGTACTCCTCCAGCGTTGCCATGCGGAACAGCGCACGGGCTTCGGGATCGAGGGCGCCGTGGTCCTGGGTCGTCACGACCTCGTAGGTCCCGCCGGTAGCGCTCACCTGCACGCCCAGCACCACCGAGGTGCCAGGGGTGGGGCGAAGCGGGGCCACGTTGGTGCCGATGCCGGTCGCAATCGCGCCGTCGCCGTAGACGTCGGTATGGCGATTGGTGTCGAAGAACGGCGCGGTACGGGGTTCGCGGTGCGACGTGATATCGCGCCCGTAGCCGAGGTTGACCTGAATCGAAAAGTCGGGATGGCCGGGCATTTCCCAGACGGGAAGCTGCACGGTGCGTCCGCCCACGGTCAGTTCGATAATGTCGGAGTAGTAGTTGCCTTTGCTGTAACGCGCATGCACGCCCAGGTGCTCGGCGGTGGCGGGGCTCATCACCGCCACGTTATCCCACACGATTTTGGTCATGGGATCGGGCACTTCCTGGCACCACGCGTTGTTGGCAAACGCGCCGTCCAGCACCGTCGGGTCGAGGCGGAAGACCACTTCGAGGTCATCTTCATCGACCGAGGGAAGCGTTGTCAGGTTGGGCGCGGCTGCGGACAGGGCTGCTGTGGCATAGCGCGTATCGGGAACGAAGCCGTCATGCAAGGTTTTGCGCCACGCGGCTTCAAAACCGTCTGCGAACACCGTTTGCCACTGTGCCCGGACGATATCGTATCCGGTCTGGTCATCGCCGCCCGTAACGAGCGCCGAGAGAATCTCAATGTCGGAGTGGGCGTCGGCGTAGAGGGGTGCGATGAGCGGCTGGATGACCGACAGCGTGCCGTCGTACGTGCGCCCGTCGCCCCACGCTTCGAGGTAGTGGGTCTGTGGCAGGTGCCACGAACTGGCGCGGGCCGTTTCGTCTTCGTGCTGGCCCACATGCACCGATTCGCGCACCTGTGAAAGTGCAGTAGCAAAGTCGAGGCTGGCGGGGGCGTTATACACCGGGTTGACGCCCAGCATCAGCAGCAGGTCTACGTTGCCTGCCTGCATGTCTTGTACCAGCGCGCTGAGGGTGTCGGCTTGTGGCTGGATGGCAGCGGATCCGGGGTCGAGGTATTCCACCACGGTGCTGCCCAGCGCAGCGTTGAGTGCGGCGCAGAGCGCGTGGACGATCGGAGGCTGTGTCTCACCGGCTAGCACCACGCCATTGGTACCGGCGGCCTGCAAATCACTGGCGATGGCGGCTACATGCGGGTCGTCGGCAAATTGGGTGCTTCCGAGCCCCACGCCCAGCCGACCGGCAACAGCCGCGGCAAAGTGCGGAATGTCGCTGGCACGCAGGCGCTTGCGGTGGTCCGCCATCGAGCCCGTGGCCGTGTATGCGCTTTCGACGACATACAGGCGGCTCATGGTGTCCGAGGGGGATGCCAGGCGGCGGCTTTCGGCAAACGTGGAGGCGTTGTTTTCGCCGTTGGGGTCGGTTGGCCCAGTGAAGTCGGCGTCGAAGCTGACGATGACCTGGGCGTTCTGGAAGTGGTAGACTGGACGCACCGGCTGCCCAAAGGCTTGCTGCATGCCCAGCGCCACGGCGTCATCGCCGCCCTGGTGGTACGTCACCCATTGGGCATTCGGGAACTGCGTCTGCAACTGCTGCTGCAAGCCCTGAATCGTTGGTGAGGAGGTCGCTTCGCTCAGCACCACCACCCGCTGGTTCGGATCGGCAGCCACCGAGGCGCAGAAGCCCAGGAAGTCATCCCACGAGGCGTCACTGCCATTGCGCAGCACCGTTTTCGAGCGGTCGGGGTCGTACAGGTTAAGCACCGACGCCTGCTCGAAGATGCCGCTGCCGCCCGAGCTATACGGGTGGTCGGGGTTGGTTTCCACCTTGGTTGGGCGTCCGTCGTGGCTTTCCACCAGCAGCGGGCGCACGCTGCCTTGCAGCGGCATCGCCGTGGCATAAAAAAGCGGAATACCGGGGATCTGTTCTTCCGGCTTCCGCGCATAGGGCATAATCGTTTCAACGGGACGGCGACACGCCGTGAGGCCCGCCATGGCCATCGAGGCGCCCATCAGTTGCAAGAACTGACGACGCGACGCTCCGGTGGGTTTGTCTGCCGCACCCGGCATAAACTCATGCTGGGCGTGTTCAACAAACGTCGGATCTTGGTGGAGATGGGCCGGGCTTCGCCAGAAGCGTTTCGTCGAGGGCGCCGCCGGTTTGGTGGCGGCATCGACGGTAAGGATGGGAAGATCGATCATATCGGTTAAGAGCGGTCAGCTAGGGCAGGGTACCGGGTGGATAGCTGAGGGCTTAGTAGTGGCAGGCGGAACAGTTGGTGGGCGGCTGGATGCCTTCCTCTAGGATGCGCTCCAGGTTGCGCGTGACGAAGTCGGCGGGTTGTACATAGCCCATCGTGGTGATTTCATCCTGAGGGCGTAGGTACAACTCTGGCTCGCGGTGGCATTCTAGGCACCATCCCATCGAGAGCGGTTCGACCTGGTTGACGACTTCCATCTCGTCGATGCGCCCGTGGCAGGTTTCGCAGCCCACGCCACTGTTGACATGGATGGCGTGGCTGAACTGGGCATAATCAGGCAGCTTGTGGATCTTCACCCACTCAATCGATTCGCCTGTGGCCCAGCTTTCGCGGACGGGCAGCAGCTTCAGCGACTGCGTGCGCACCTGGCTGTGGCAGTTCATGCACGTCTGCGTGGCGGGCACGTTGGCATGCGCCGAGACCTCCACCCAGTTGTGGCAGTAGCGGCAGTCCATGCCGAGTTGGCCCGCGTGCAGCCGATGGCTGTACGGCACCGGTTGTTCGGGGGCATACCCCACGTCGGTGTATTCGGGCGAGAAATAGTACCAAACAAGGAAGATGGTAAATACGCCTCCAAACAGCGCCCCTGCCAGCGACAGGGTGGGGAGGACGTTGGCCTTCTTCGGAAAGAGTTGCGCCATAACGCGAGTGGACGTTAAGCAGTGAACAGATAGACCTGGGCGGGCTCAATGTACTTCATGCTACCCAACCGCGAGACCGCCATGGTTGAATTTAGAATAAAAAGACCCGTCTCAAAACGCTAGTTGTTGGCAAGGGGGTGACTACCAACGTCTTGAGTGCCCTTAATTAATTAAGCAACCACGATCCAAGGATACAAACAAGAGGGGTATCGGATTGCCAAGCAGGAGGCTACGGCATTCTTGGTTCAAACACTGTGAATAAACGTGGACTTCATAAGTTAAGAAGGAAGAGAGAGAGCGGTTTGGAAAAAAAGAGACCGAAGACGCAGTCTTGCCCCCGTATATCCACAGACTCGGATAAATCGGTTTGATGCGGGTAGTAGAGAGAAAAGGAGTATCTTGGTATGCGTCTAGGAGCGTTTTTGCGAACACGACACCTGCTACATGCACCACATGGAAGTTGACATGCCGGATCCCCATCATGAAAAACTGCGGTGGAAGCCGCTGCTGCTGGAGGCCTTCTTTGTGGTCCTGGGGGTGGTACTAGCCCTGGCGGCCAACGAGTGGCGCGAACAGCACAACCAGCAGCAGCACGCCGTGGTGGCGCTGGAAAGCATCCGCAGCGAGTTGGCAGAAAACAAGCAGGCCATTGAGGCGGCGCTCACGTATCACTATCACCTCATGGATACGCTGGGAAGCCTGGTGCAGCAGGCTGCATCAGCCGAAGTAAGCCCTTTTTCTTACCCCGATGGGCGCCTTTTTTCGCAAGGATACACGGCTCCCGCTACGTTGCTCTCTACGGCCTGGGATGCCGCCAACGCCACGGACGCGGTGACGAATATGGACTACGACGAGGTGCTGCTGCTCTCTCGGATTTATGAGGAACAGCGGCGTTATGAACAGCAGACGCAGGTGAGCGGGCAGTTGATTTATGAGAAGTTGTTCAAGGAAGGCCATGCCGGTATCCGCCGCAACTATGCCAACCTGCACTCCCTCATCTCGGCATTTTGGTATAGCGAATGCGAACTGCTGGCGAGCTATCAAGAGGTGCAGGGACAACTGGAGGGCGAAAACGAGGCTAAGACCCAGGATTTGCCCGAAGGATGTCAGTACGTGTTGCGGCGTTGATGGGGCTTAAAGGCGCAACCGAAAGGGCCCGCGGACTTTTCCGGGTGAGCTATTTCAACCGGGAACAGCGCATGTTATAGAGAACCCCTTTTCCTGTTCTTGAGACATAGCAGTCATGATTACCCTAGATCCGTTTTCCCAAGGCCGCATCCTCCAGGCCATGCCCCTCACCGACGCCGTCACGCGCAACGGCATCTGCGTCGCGCTGTGCGACTACTGGCTCGCCTTGATCAAAATGGACCCGAATGAGTCGCCGTCGAGCCGTTTGCAGCAGTTGGTGCAATATTTCCCACAGGCGATGAACCACCAGCGACAGTATTCGGTGGTGCGGGCGCAGCACGGGCGCAACGAAGGCCGACGCATGGTGGGCGGACAGGTGGGGCTCGACTATAACGAACAAACCACGCTCATGCGGGCGATGGTGGGCATGCGCGGCATCCGCGAAAAACTCGCCGCCGACATCAGCCGCATCGGCGCGGCGTCGACGTGGTCGCTGCGTTTTATGGGCGGAGGCGGTCATGCCATCGCGGGCTTCTGCGGCCTCTCGGGACAGCAGCCATATATGAAGATGCGCCTCCATGTCTTCGATCCCAATATCGGCGAATACACAGGCGAACTGCGCGAACTCGATACCATCCTGAACGACCTGCTCACCCGCTTCCCGCTCTATCAGACCGTCACCGACGTGCACCGCACCAGCGAGGACAGCTAATACCACTTCCGAGGTGGTGAATTGGGTCAGGTGTCATGCTGAACTTGTTTCAGCATCTCTTTTTTCTAAGTGCTGAGATCCCGAACCAAGTTCGGGATGACATTTCTCTCATGCTTTAAATCTTCAAACCCAAACCTGAACCGACTCTAAGGAGTGGGCGCAGCCGCCGGGCGATACCGCTCGGTGCGTTCGTCGGAAATGACACCGTTCCAGTTCATGCCAAAGGCGAAGTCGTACGTGTTGCCCTCGGAGTCGACGTAGCTTTCCATGTCGTGCGGCAGGTCTTCGAACTGCTGCTCCACGGTTTCCATGTTCGCAGGCAGTTGCAGTGGAAGAAGCCCCGATGGTTCTTGCACCCCGGTCAGAAGGTCAAACAGCGCCTGGTCTTGCACATCAAAATGGGCCAGCAGCGCATCGGCCTGGCCTTCAAACTCGGCCATAACGGTGGGATTGGACACCGCGAGCAGCACGATGACCGGTTTGCCCTGCATCTGGGCGTAGGCATCGCGCACCATGTCGAGGTCGCTGATGTTGGACGCCGTCACGCTTTTGCCGCGGTAGGTGCGGTTGGTGAAGTCTTCCAGCGGGTCGCCCCCGGCGAGGCTTATCTCACGGGCGTTGGTGGCGGTGTAAGTTCCATATTGCAGGCTGATGGGCACATAACCATTTCCGCCCGCTTCGGCATCGGCCCGCCGGTAGCCACCGCCGGAGTCGGGGCTTTCGATGAAGACCAGCGCGATGTCGGCCTCGGCAGGATTGTCGGTCACGTCCACGTAATTCTCTGCCACCTCCAGGCTGACCGGATAGCCTTCTGATTCCGGAATCGGCATGCCGAGGAAGTTGGTGCTGGCGGGGCGGTAGCGCTTGGGAATGTAGGCGGTGAGGCTGTCGGCGAGCGGGAGCACTCCGTTTTTGTTTTTTAGCATCACCACGGAGGCCAGTTGGGCTTCGTAGCCCGCGGTCATATGCTCGGGATTGCCCACGAGCGCATCAGAGGCGTCTACGTCGAGGTACGGGTTTTCGAAGAGCCCCACGCGGAAGATGTTTTTCAGGAGGCGGACGGCGGATTCCTCAAAGCGGGCGCGCATCCATTCCTCGCCGTGTTCTTCCACGCCCATCTGGTAGGCCTCAATGACGGGTCCGGCTTCGTTGTTGCCGCCAAACTGGTCGCCGCCCGCCATCAGCACTTTGTAATGCCGCTCGGCGATGGTGAGGTGTTCCACACCCCACGGCTTGCCCGTGAGGAAGACATCGATGGCGGTCTCATCGCCTGTCACCAGCCAGTCGGTGCAGATCACGCCGTCGTAGCCGTAGGTGCCGCGCAAGAGGTCGTTGATGAGGTAGGCGTTATATGCGTTCGCCACATTTTCTCCATTCACGGGGTCCTGGTCGACGGAGACGGTGTAGTAAGGCATCACCGCCGAGGCCATGCCGGTGCCGCCTTCCAGCGCAAACGCACCCTGCGTGAAGGGCAGCAGGTGTTGGTCGAACCCACCGCCGGGGTAGACGGCATATTTGCCATAGCCGTAATGCGCGTCGCGGCCGCCTTCGCCAGCGCCGCCGCCAGGCCAGTGTTTCACCATTGCATTCACGCTTTCATACCCCCAGCCACCGTCGATTTCGGCGCTGCCCGCCGAGGACTGGAAGCCGTCCACGTACGCCCGGGCCATGTCAGTCGACAGGCCGGGGTCGGGGCCGAAGGTGCCACTGAATCGGTACCAGCGCGGGTCGGTGGCGATGTCGATCTGGGGCGACAGCGCCGTGGTGATGCCCAGCGCGCGGTATTCCTGCGAGGCGATGGTGCCAAACCGTTGTACCAGATCGGGGTCGAACGTGGCCGCGAGGCCCAGCGAGCCGGGCCACATCGAGATGTCGCCGCCTGCTCCGGCGTTGTATTCGGCGTCGGCGACGGTGCCGTGGCGCGGATCGGAGCTGTTGTTGGCCGGAATGCCAAAGCCAATGCCCTCCACCAATGCCTGTACGTTGTTATTCCACTGCGCCGCCACCGCCGGGCTCTCGACGCTGGTGATCAGGACGTGCCGCAGGTTGTCATCGGTGAGGAATTGCACCTGCCCGTCCGAAAGGTCCCAGGCGTTGGCCCCGCTCTCGGCGAAGGACTGCCCGCCGTAGGTGTCGGCGAACGGGCCACGTCCGCCGGCCGGAATGGACTGGTGGCGGCTGTAGAGCATCAGCCCGGCGATTTCTTCGACGGACATTTTGGACGCAAGGTCGCGGGCCCGTGCATCTGCCGACAACCGCCAGTCCTCGTACGGATCCAGCGTGCCGTTTTTGTTGAGGTCCTTAAAACCAAACCCGCCATCGGTCAAGATTTGCACGCCCGAACTGGTGGCATAGCCGAGGGTCGGGCCGCCGAGGTTCGTGACGGTTTTGATTGGTCCGTCGCCCGTCTCGCTCCACTTGATCGTTTCCTCACATCCCAGCAGTGGAACGATCAGAAAAAGGACGAGCAGGGACAGGAAAGGGGTGCGGTGATGGAGGTGAGGAGTCATGGTGGTGACGGGTTGGATGAAGGACACCGACAGGCTTTTTATAGTAGACGGCGCGCGATTGATTTTCCACTTTTTTGTGATGAGTCCTCTGAGAAACCGTTTGAATTTCAGCATCGTGCGATCAAATTGCCCGCGTGGACGGGTGTCGTTTCGCAGGTGGAAACCTTGTATGTTGCAAGGTACCCTCTTCATCATGCGGAAGCGCCATGGCCGCCCGCGTTTATCTCTTGTTTCAAAAGGTACGACAGCTTTTTCGCCTGGGTGTGGAACTGCTATGCAATGCCATTGGACTGTTTCGATTCAGGAGAAAACACGAGGTGGGGAAAAAATGCCTTGCCCTTCAGGCATACGCGCTTCATCTGGCGCAACTCTTTGCGCCCGTGGTGCGCCAGTTGCAGCATGAAGACATCGAGGTGTCATTTATTGTGTTGCGGCATCCGCAGTATGACGCCCGTGCGAGAAAAGAACTCCGGGCGTATGCCCGCGATGGGCTGGGCATTGCAGCGGGAAATATTAAAACGTATGATCAGACGATCTGGGACAACTACGATTTGATCCTTTATAACGATGTGTATGCCCGCTTTCCTTTGCGGAAGACCGCCCGATGGATGCTCATGCACGGCGTCGGCATTTCACCTCGCATGGTGACCCCCTCGCCGCTTCGCAAAACGGTATTCGATTTCGACCAATTCCTGGTTACGGGGTCGTTTGATGCGCAGGTCGTTCGTGCTTGCGGCAAACAAGGGGGCCATCAGGTCGATCCGTTGGTTGTGGGGCTACCCTTTTTGGATCGGTTGGCCGATCCGGGCGTGTCGCGGGAGCAATACTTAAAGCGGCTGTTGCTAGACGTGCAGAAAAAAACTGTTTTGTTTGCCCCCCATTGGGGACGGCAAGACCTGTTAAAAAAGTATGTCGCTTCGTGTGTTTCGCTGCTTCAAGAAACGGGATACAATGTAATTGTGAAGCTTCACGCCTGCTCCTTTAACCGCGATCAGGCCCACGGCGTCGATTGGCGGCGACAGCTTCGGCAACATCCGGGCCTTGCGGTAGATAACGATGTGGATGACATTCCCGCGCTTAAACATGCCGATGTGCTGATCACCGATTTTTCTTCCCGGGCGTTTATTTTTATGCAACTCAACAAGCCCGTCCTCTTGTTTGCCCAGCGCCCCTTTGTGGCGTCGCTGCACGAGGAGCGCGCCCGCCTGATGCGGCGCGGCGCGCAGGTAGCGGAGACCCTTGAGGCCTTGCCTGCATTGATCAGGCAGGCGCTTCAAAACCCCGGCTTGTTGCGAGCGGCGCGCCGGCAGGTCGCCGAAGCCTGTTTCTCCAACGTCGGCAGCGCCGCTGCGGCCGTAGGGGCCTTGGTCGAAAATGAACTCGGCAGGGCGGTAGGGGAAACCGTTGCCACCTCCTCTTGAATCATTGATCACGATAGAAACACCGCATGAATCCACGCATGCCCAACTTTTTGATCCTCGGCGCGGCCAAGTCTGGGACCACGGCCCTGTGGTTTAGTTTGCGGCAGCATCCCGACATCTTTATGGGGCCGCGCAAAGAGCCGAATTTTTTTTGCGGGGATGAGATCCTGACGTACTGCAACGGACCGGGCGACTTTAAATACGACGTGCTTTCGCTAGAAGACTATCAGGCGCTGTATGCGGGGGCGACGCATGAAAAAGCACGCGGCGAAGCCTCGAACAGCAACCTGTATTTTTCTTCGTCGTGTGCGCGTATTCGCCAGTATGTGCCCGAGGCGAAGCTCATCGCCCTGTTGCGCCATCCTGCCGATCGCGCGTTCTCGGCCTACATGCACCTGCGGCGCGACGGGCGCGAGACGGTGGAAGACTTCGGTGAGGCGCTGGCGCTGGAAGCCGAGCGGGAAGCGTTATACTGGGCCCGCATGTGGCACCTTACCAAGGTGGGCCGCTACTACGAACAACTCAAGCCGTTTTTTGACACCTTCGACCATGCGCAGATCCGGGTGTATTTGTACGACGATTTCTCCGCTGATCCGCTGGCGGTGCTGCAAGACATCTTCCGCTTTCTGGAGGTGGATCCCACGTTTGAACCCACCATCAAGACGGGGATAAACCGTACCGGCGTGCCCAAGTATCCACGGGTAAACGCGTTGGTCGGGAAGGTGTTAGATCGTCCCAACCCGATCCGGTTTGTCTCCAGGAGGCTCTTCCCCGAAGTAACCCGCCACCGTGTTTCCCAATACCTGCGGGGCCGCAACCTGATACGCCCCCGTATTCCGCCCGACATTCGCCGCCACCTGACTGCCGAGTTCGAAGAAGAAATCCTGCATCTCCAAGACCTCATTGGGCGCGACCTCTCGGGCTGGCTGAAGACATAGCGAGGTTTATGGCGGAAAAGCGGAAAGCAATCGCATAAGATTGTGCCACGTGTGTTATCTCCTGGCTGAAGTGCTGGGGGCGCTGTCGCTGCTCACGGATATGTCAGCGGGGCAGATGCCAGAGTTGGTCATTAAGGTTGAGGGCATCGCAGCGGATTGATACCCGAGGCGTGGGGCCTCGCAGCGATGCCCTTTTGGTGAGGCCGGTTTGTGTTTGCCTCACCGAAAAGGACGCCGTAGCTTGCTATTTCCGTGCGTTAGCCCTTGCCTCTCACGCGGTTCTTGCCCCTGCCCCTGAATTCTCGCCGCCCATGACGGTACAGCACACCATTTACATCGAAGCGTCCCCGGATGTTGTTTGGGAGGTGACGGAAGACATTGAGCAATGGTCTGCCTGGACCCCCACGGTTACGTCCGTCACCCGCGTTGGGGAAGGAGCGTTCGGGGTGGGCAGCGTGGCTCGGATTAAGCAGCCCGGCCAGCCGGAAGCAGAATGGACCGTGACGGAGTTTGTGCCGAACGAACGGTTCGCGTGGGTCACCCGGCGACCCGGGATGCAGATGGCCGCGGCGCATGTGTTGACGCCAGAAGGGACCGGCACCATGAACCTGTTGCAGGTCGAGGTGACGGGCATCCTGGCGGTGCTTCTATGGCCGGTGCTTCGCGTGGCCGTACAACGCGCCTTGACTCAGGAAAACCAGGGACTAAAGGCCCGCTGCGAAGCCCGTTGATCGGCGAAAAAACCTGAGGGGACGGCTGTGCGCCCGATTCATTATTAGAAAAATTGGTTGATTGGGGATCCGAGCTTTTCCGAACGACCAATCTCCATGGCCGATAATTATTTTTGATAGCTGGTGGGCTTTAGGTCCGAAACCATTACCCCATACTCAATCTCCTCATGCATATTCACACCGTGTACTTCTGGCTCCGCGAGGGCCTCTCCGACAATGAAAAAGAGCAGTTCAAGAATGGATTGCGTAGCCTGTTCGAGATTAAAACCGTGGTGACGGGTCGCTTTGGCGCGTCTATCCCCTCGCCGCGCGACGTGGTGGACGACTCCTTTAGTTTTAGCCTGCACCTCGACTTCGAGACCACGGCCGACCACGACGCCTACCAGATCGACCCGATTCACGTAGCGTTTGTGGACAACCACGCCGACAAGTGGACCCGCGTGGTGGTCTACGACTCCGAGGTTATGGTCTAGCTGCGTCTCGCACCCACACCCGTGCGGTTTGTGGCGGCAGCGCCGTAGTGAGTGTGTCTGCGGCCACCTCGATGCCTTCGCCGACCGGATTGCTGATACATGCCCTGCTCCACTGGCATGGAGACGATCTGTGGCTGACCAGAGGTGTTAGAGACGATGAGCGCGGCGCTATCGTTGAGGGGGCGCTCGTACACCAACAAGTCCCGCGCGTCGTCGGTGATGCGCTCCTGCGTTACTAAGCTAAGCAAGTCTCCTGAGTAGGCGTTGGTAGGCGTCGTCGGTGTCCATGTCGTGCAAGATGTGGTCGCTTGGCATGGGCACGCGGATGACGGCGCTGGGGTTTTGACGGATCAGGGCTTTGGCACCGCGTGGGCCTTCCAACTGAAGCAGGGCCTCGCGGTAGGCTGCGGCAAAAATTACGGGGTTGCCCGTCGTGTTCTCGAATGTGGGGACGACGATGGGCGCAGGGTGCGAAGCGGGCGCGTGCTCAAAGGCGTCGATCAAGCGGTTGTAGTCGCTCGTTTCGAGCAGGGGCATGTCGGCCAGCACCATCATCAGCGCGCGTGCGTTGGTTGGGACCGCCCGAACGCCCGCCTGAATGGTGGTTGCCATGCCTTCCGCATGCCGAAGGTTGTGCACCATCTCGATCTCCAACCCCGCCAATGCCATTTTCACGGCGTGATGTTCGTGGCCGAGTACCACCAGGGTTTTACCCACGTTGGAAGCGTGAACCCGCGCCACCACATGCCGGATGAGGACGTGGTCGCCCACGGGGAGCAGCAGCTTGTTGCGTGCACCCATGCGTTGCGACGAACCGGCGGCTAGGACAAGGGCAGCAATCATGCGTAGACGGCAGGCGGTGAAAGCGCGATTTCGTCACCAAAATCGGATGCAATGCCCAAAAACAAAAGGACTACGAGAATTAAAATGGCAGATCAGATAAAAAACGCGGCTTGATTTTATGATCGCGTTTCGGCGTAATTGAGGGCCTTACCGCCACATTTCCTCTGCTTCCTCCCATCAGATTTCAGCCTTTTGTTATGGCTCTTTTTACGCTAAACGTCAACGGCAATCGCGTTGAGGTTGACGCGGATCCGTCCACGCCCATGCTCTGGGTTCTGCGCGATCACCTCCAACTCGTCGGCACCAAATACGGCTGCGGCGTGGCCCAGTGCGGAGCCTGCACCGTTCACCTCAACGGCACCGCTGTGCGCTCGTGTATGATCACCGTCTCCAGCGTGGGCAACCAGCCCATCACGACCATCGAAGGGCTCTCGGAGGACGGCAGCCACCCGGTGCAGAAAGCGTGGCTCGAGCACGACGTGCCGCAGTGCGGCTACTGCCAGGCGGGTCAGATCATGAGCGCGGTGGCGTTGTTGGATCAGAACCCGTCGCCGAGTGATGAGGAGATCGACACGTGGATGAACGGCAATATCTGTCGGTGCGGGACGTACACGCGCATCCACGCGGCCATCAAGACGGCGGCGGCCAACCGGTGATAAGCGCGGCACCCATTGAGATCATGGATTTCATTTAAACGAGGACCATTGTGGCTACGGTAAAAACAACACTGAATAGACGTTCTTTTCTGAAAGCCTCGTCGCTGGCAGGCGGCGGATTGTTGCTCGGTTTTAACTGGGGGTGCAAGCCTGTGCCAGACGGAGAGCCGATGCTGGTGATGCCGGACGAATGGTTCGAGATCAACGGCTTCATCAAGATTGGCAACAACGGCGTGGTGACCATCATGTCGCCCAACCCAGAGATCGGGCAGAACGTGAAGACGTCGATGCCGATGATTGTGGCGGAGGAACTGGACACGGACTGGAAAAACGTGGTTGTGGAGCAGGCCCCGCTCAACACCGACATTTTCACGCGGCAACTCGCAGGCGGCAGCCAGTCCATTCGCCAGAGTTGGCCCGGTTTGCGGATGGCAGGCGGCGCGGCGCGGCAGATGTTGCGAACGGCGGCGGCGGAAGCATGGCAGGTGCCCGTCGAGGAGGTGACGACGGAGGCGGGGATGCTGCGCCACGCGGCGAGTGGGCAGTCGGCGGGCTACGGCGAGATGGCGTCAGCGGCAGCTGCGGTTCCGGTACCGGAAGAAGTGGAGTTAAAAGATGCCGCCGACTTCAAGATTATCGGTACGTCGCGCAAAAACGTAGATGGCCATAAGATTGTGACGGGGCAGCCCCTCTATGGCCTTGATTACCAGCGGGAAGGTATGCTCATCGCCATGATTGTACACGCACCCGCTTTTGGGATGCAAATAAAAACATTGGACGACGCGGCGGTGCGGGCCATGCCAGGCATCCAGGATGTGTTCACCTTTAAAACGTACGCGGATGACTATGAACCCGCGTGGTGTGACATCAGCGCGTTTACCGAAATGGTGGCTGTCGTAGGCAACTCCACGTGGGAGGTGATGCAGGCCAAGCGGGCGCTTCGCGTGGAATGGGAGCCGCAGCCCGACCTGATTGAGGCGGTTTCTACGGGTGGACAGCAGATACCTGTGGGACTCGAAAACACCGCTGCCCACCGGGCACACATGGAGGCGTTGGGAGCCCCGTTGGCACGGGTCACCCGCCGCGATGGCGACCCCGAGGCGGCCTTCCGTGACGCCGCGCAGGTCATCGAGCGCAGCTACTCCGCGCCGTTCCTGGCACACAACTGCATGGAGCCGATGAACTTCTTCGCCCATGTCACCGCCGACAAAGCCGAACTGGTGGGGCCGATCCAGACGCCGGAGTTTATGGAGCGCAGCGTGTCGGCGCGGCTTGGCCTGCCACTGGAGCAGATCGATATCCAGATGACGCGCATGGGTGGTGGCTTCGGACGACGGCTTTATGGGCACTTCCTCGTGGAAGCCGCCGTCATCTCACAACAGGTGAACGCGCCCGTCAAGCTGATCTACAGCCGCGAGGACGACATGACGTTTGGTACGTACCGCCCGGCGTATTATGCCACCTACCGCGCTGCGCTGGATGCCGCGGGCAACCTCATTGGTTTCCACGTTCGCGCAGGTGGCATTCCCGAAAGTCCGCTCTTCTCTAACCGCTTCCCGGCAGGGGCAGTGGACAACTACCTCGCCGAGGACTGGACGATTGACTCCAATATTTCCGTCGGAGCCTTCCGTGCGCCCCGGTCCAACTTCATCGCCGGGGCCGAGCAGGCGTTCCTCGACGAAGTGGCTGAGGCGATGGGTAAAGATCCTATTGCGCTCCGGCTCGAAATGCTGGAACGGGCGCGAACCAACCCCGTGGGCGAGCGCAACGACTACGACGCGGCGCGCTATGCCGGGGTGCTGGAACTGGTGCGGGATCAATCGGAATGGGGCGAAGACCAACCGGGCGTGCACCGGGGTGTGTCGGCGTACTTCTGCCACAATTCCTACGTGGCGCAGGTGTTGGACATGGTGTTGGAAAACAACCGTCCGGTGATTCAGAACGTGCATTGCGCCATCGATTGTGGCATTGTGGTTAATCCAGACGCTGCCATCAACCTCGCCGAGGGCGGGATTGTGGACGGCATCGGGCATGCCATGTACAGCGCCCTGACATTCCAGGACGGCGTGCCGCAGCAAAACAACTACGATACCTACCGCCTCATCCGTCACAGCGAAGCCCCCAAGTCCATTGCCGTCCATTTTGTAGACAACGGAATCGATCCGACGGGCCTCGGCGAGCCGCCCTATCCGCCCATCATCGGCGCTCTCGCCAACGCCATCTACCGCGCCACCGGCCAGCGGATCTACGAACAACCCTTCGCCCCGCAACTGGAGGTGTTTATGCGCGAGGCAACGGGATAACGTATGCTCTCCCAAGATGACGCAGTGGTCAGTGCAGAGGAAGAAGCTGCTCAGTAATCAATCATGCGTTCCGAACTTTCCGGGTAGCGTGCGCCCTGGACCTCAATCTGCGCAGCGGCTTCCTCAATGGCGCGGAGGTCTTCGTCTGTCAACGCGACCTCGGCGGCGGCGGTGTTTTCTTCCAGCCGGTGACGCTTCGTTGTGCCCGGAATCGGTGCGATCCACGGCTGCTGCGCCAAGATCCACGCGAGCGCAATCTGGGCGGGTGTCGCGCCCTTCTCGTCCGCAATTTTTTTCAACAAGTTCACCATGGCCTGATTGGCCTCGCGGTTCTCCTCCGAAAAACGCGGGACTACGTTGCGAAAATCACCCTTGGCAAACGCCGTCGTGGTGTCGATTTTGCCCGTGAGAAAACCTTTGCCGAGCGGGCTAAAGGGCACGAAGCCAATGCCCAGTTCTTGCAGCGTGGGAAAGGTCTTGGTCTCGGGTTCGCGCCACCACAGCGAGTATTCACTCTGGAGCGCCGCCACGGGCTGTACGGCGTGGGCGCGGCGGATGGTGGCCGGGGATGCTTCGGAAAGGCCAAAGTGCAGCGCCTTGCCTTCGGCGATTAAGTCTTTGACGGTGCCTGCCACGTCTTCAATCGGCACGTTGGGGTCGACGCGGTGCAGGTAGAGCAGGTCGATGCGGTCGGTCTGGAGCCGCCGGAGCATGCCTTCTACGGCGGTGCGGATATGGTCGGGTTGGCTGTTCCGTCCGCCTCGTCGGCCCCCACCAAAGGAAAACCCGAACTTGCTGGCGATGACGACCTGATCCCGGACGGGCGCGAGCGCCTCGCCGACAAGTTCTTCGTTGGTGAACGGGCCGTACACCTCCGCCGTGTCGAAAAACGTCACGCCCAGGTCCACTGCGCCCCGGATGACGGGGATCATCTCGGCTTTCGAGCGGGGCGGGTTGTAGCTGCCGCTGGACATGCTCATGCAGCCCAGCCCGATGGGCGAAACCTCCAGCGCACCGAGCATGCGGGGCGCGTCGCTGGCTGGTCGCGGACGCGGCGCTTCTTTGGCTGTGAGGTTGGCAGCGTGCGACGGCATCGGCACTCCGGCAGTCAGCGCCACGGCGGAGGCAGTGAGGCCGAGTCCTTTCCCAAGGAAGTCGCGGCGGCTCTGTTTGGATTGGTTTCCAGCGGTGGAGTGTTCGTTCGGTTCGTTATTCATGGAAATCCTCTGGGTAGCGTGGGAGGAGCAGGCGTGGAAAGATTCTGTTAGCCGGGTTTGTGGACGCCGAGGCTTTCGCGGAGATGGAGGCCGGGTGTTGTTGCAAGCCGGACCACGAGATCGGCCACGCTTTTGCGCGAGACGACGCCGTCGGGGTTGGCAAACGGTTCGCCCTTGGGCGTCGTCCCGTAGTCGATCTCCTCGCGGTTGTTCAGCCAGGCCGGACGCAGGATCGTGTAGTCGAGGTCGGAAGCTTCGATGACGTCCGCGGCCTCGCGGTAAGGGCGGAGGGCGGCATGGAAACGCTGGCCCGGGACTTCGTCGTAGATGCCCATCGAACTGACAAAGACGAGGCGCTTCAGCCCGATCTGGTTCATGGTCTCGACAATCGTGCGGGCCTGCGTGCCGAGGTCACCTGCGAGGTTCGCATAGACAACCTCCTGTCCCACCATCGCTGACAGCAGCGCCTCCCGGTCGAGGACATCGCCTTCGACGAGCAGGACCCGGTCGTGGCCGCGATAGCGATGGAGACGCTCGGCGCGGCGCAGGAAGAGCGTGAGTTCCAGGTCCGTCTGTTCTAGAAAAAGATCCGTGGCAACACGCGCAATCTGGCCGTGCGCCCCGAGAATCAAAATATTGCGCATGGTTGATCCGAGGGCTTCCAAAGGAGGTGTAGGTGCGCTCCGTCGTGCTGGACACGGCACTAGGCTTGGTGACCCCAAGCGCCCATGCCGAGACCGATCCGCGGAGGTGTCACTAAGCGGTTGGAGCGCACCCACGTTGTTGGTGGCGGTGATCCAATCTTCGCATTCGAGGTTGGTCTTCGTCCGTCCGTCGATTGGCTCGAACGCGGTGCTCATTGTTCCAGTATCAGTTTACCCACGATTTCGACCGCTCAGGTAGAACAATCCTCCACGATTATTGAATAATCCTCCACGAATAAAGTATTATAGCCCTGCATCGTCGTATAATTCTGCCACGCTGTCGTTGGTCTCCCTGTCCGAAATGAAGGCCGCATGCTTGACTTTCACCCGCTCGCTGAACCGTTTGCCCGTTTGCAGGCCGCCGGGCAACCCTACGCGGTTGCCACCGTGGTGCGGATTGGCGGATCGACGTACCGGCGGCCCGGTGCCCGCATGCTCATCGACGCGCAAGGACAGACCTGGGGCGCGATCAGCGGAGGGTGTCTGGAAGCCGATATCGCCCAGCAGGCGCAGGCGGTGTTGCAGACAGGGAAGCCGCTGTTGCACCCGTTCACGCTGCATGAAGACGACCTCGTGTTTGGCTTCGGCACAGGCTGCAACGGCATCGTCGAGGTGCTGCTGGAAGCGGTGGACCCCGGCGATCCCACCAACCCGCTGGCCTTGATCGAGCGGCACCTGCAAACGCGCCGCCTCGGGGTGATGGCGACGGTGATGGACGCCGAGGGTCATTTGGAGGAAGCGCTGGGGCGTCATGCCTTGATCGGTGGCACTTCGCCCAGCAACGGCGAGGACGCGGAAACATGGTGGCAGCACGTGCACGAAGACGCGACCGCGTTTCGCGGAGAGGCTGCTGAAGACGCCACCCAAACGTGGACGACAGACCGCTACGAAACCGAAGGTGGAGCCGCCGAGGTACTGTTTGAAGTCGTGCGGCCGCCCGTCCGGGTGGTGCTGTGCGGCGAAGGCCATGATATCCAGCCGATGATCCAACTTGCCCGCCGCATGGGCTGGGCGGTGGAAATCGTCGGGAGGAAATCCACTGAGGTGTTGCAAGGCCGTTTCCCCGAGGCGACGGCGTGGACCTTTGTGATGCACCCCGAAGACGTGATCCAGCACGTGGGGTTCGATGCCTTCACGGCGGCGGTGGTGATGAACCACACCTACGTGCGGGACCGGGCGATGCTGGAGGTGCTGGTACGGCAGACGGGGATTCCGTACGTCGGCGTGCTCGGACCAAAAGAGCGGACGGCCAACATGGTACAGGAGTGCGAAGCCGATGCCCCGTTCACCGACGCGGAGCGGAGCCGCCTTTTTGGCCCGATTGGGTTAGACATCGGCACCGAGACGCCGCACGAGATTGCGCTATCGGTGGTGTCGGAGATCCAGGCGGTGCTGCATCGGCGGGGCGGCGGATTCTTGCGGGATAGAGACACCCCCATCCACGGGCCGCGTGCCGAATGGGAAGATACCCGCACGCTTTATACGTAAAAACCGCTGCTTGCCCCCCAAACGACCATGCTGTTTATCGATATCCGTAATGATGTTTCCATCCACAAGTCGCTTGGTTCAGTTCATCGGGCTAGCCCCGATCCTTGATTTTCTCGACGTCTCTCGGTGTACTTAACCATATATCCGCCACCATTCCTTCGTCTTTTTCCACTTTAGCCCGGTACCCGTTATGGCTCTTTTTACGCTAAACGTCAACGGCAATCGCGTTGAGGTTGACGCGGATCCGTCCACGCCCATGCTCTGGGTTCTGCGCGATCA
>JAUIDY010000021.1 GCA_030428385.1 Rhodothermia bacterium
TTGATTTACCCACAATTTTGAAAAAAAGAGCCCGAAATATGATCAATAAATACGGTAAATAGCGAAAAGGAGGGTAGACGCATAATTCAGTTTTTTTAGTATTTTTGAAGGATTACAAACTAAAAACTGAATAACTCTAACTCTTTATGAGCGTTAAGGAAAAAACTCTTTTCGGCCATCCCATGGGCCTCTATGTTCTGTTTTTTACAGAGATGTGGGAGCGCTTCAGCTATTATGGCATGCGGGCGCTCCTCGTTTTGTTTATGACAGCCGCTGCCACCGGAGCCAACCCGGGTCTCGGCTTTGAGGTAGGCAAAGCAACGGCTGTCTACGGACTGTATACGTTTTCAGTGTACCTGCTTACACTGGCCGGAGGCTGGGTGGCGGACAACATCTGGGGCCAACGCAAGTCGGTGTATGTGGGCGGGTGGATCATTGCCGCAGGCCACTTCACCATGGCCGCCCCGCTCGTTGTCCTTCTACCGCGGGCTTGTCTTTATCATCCTCGGTACGGGGCTCCTGAAGCCCAATATTAGTACGATGGTGGGCGACCTGTACCCAGAAGGCGGGGCTCGCCGCGACGCCGGGTTCTCGATTTTTTACATGGGCATCAACCTCGGGGCGTTTGCAGGCCCCATCCTCGCAGGTTTCTTCGGCGAGGGGTATAACTGGCACTGGGGCTTCTCACTCGCCGGGTTCGGGATGGTGCTTGGTCTGGTGCAGTACAAACTTGGGAAAGGCTACCTGGGCACCATCGGTCACCTGGAAACGGAAGATGATGCCGCCACGGTGTCCTCGAAGAGCCGCAAATTCTTTATGATTGCAGGTGCGATAGCGGCTGTCGTGGCGCTCTTTTCATACTTGCTCTCGTCCGGCGCGCTCAACATCTCCCTACAAACTGTTGCGACCTTCCTGGGCTATGGCACCATCGCGCTGTCGGTGCTTTATTTTGTGTACCTGTATGTGGCTGGTGGCCATACCCCCATCGAAAAAAAGCGCCTGATTGTCATCTTCTGGCTGTTCATCCTGGCCGCCATGTTTTGGTCAGGCTTTGAGCAAGCGGCCACATCGCTGAACCTGTTCGCTGCCGACCTCACCGACCGCACCATTGGTGGCTGGGAAGCCCCGGCAAGCTGGCTGCAATCGGTCAATGCCATCTTTATCATCATCCTCGCCCCCGTCTTTGGGTGGTTGTGGACGTGGCTGGCCAGCCGGAGCGTTAACCCCAGCATTCCGTTAAAATTTGCGCTGGGGCTGCTGGGCCTCGCGGTTGGTTTCTTTGTGCTGGCTTGGGGCGCGGCCAACGCCTCCACCGAAAACCTTGTCTCCCCCGCATGGCTCATCGTGACGTACTTCTTCCACACGGTGGGTGAGTTGTGCCTGAGCCCGGTGGGGCTGTCGTCCATCACCAAGCTGGCCCCCAAAGGCCGCGTCGGGCAAATGATGGGTGTCTGGTTTGTAGGCGCGGCGCTGGGCAACCTCTTCGCAGGTCTTGTCGCAGGTTCGCTCGAAAACCTTGCTCCGGCTTCGCTCTTCTCCACGGTGGCGTTTATCGTGGGCGGCGCGGGCGTGCTGGCACTGGTGCTGAGCCCCGGCGTACGGAAACTGATGGGCGATGTGAAATAAATACCCCGCCCTTCGCTCATTTTAAAGGCGCAGCCCCTAGGTGGGTTGCGCCTTTTTTGTTTGACCACACGGCCTTCCGCGACGCATTCCTGCAAAGTGCGTATACTGAGCCATCCCTCCATGTCGAACCCAATTCCGATGTCCGATTCACCCTATAAAGATCCCAGTTTGCGCAACCCGCTCGCCACGTACCTGCTGAGCTTTTTCGGCGTGGCGCTGGGTATCCTCGCGCTGCCTCGCCTGCTGAAATACGTCACCCGCCGCCTCGTGTGGGGCACCATCGCCGAGATCGTCGCGATTGTCCTCACCGCTGTGTTCACCGAGCAGGCCGTCAACCGCCTCACGGGCAAAGATGACTATAGCGACGGTCACGGGAATTGAGGATGCAGCTTGGTACGTGAAACGTGTGGGGGCCAAGCACCATCCGTTTGGAAACACGTTCTCGTTTTACGTTGCCCGCATCACAAGCGACCGTACGCCACCTAGATGATTAAACCGCATGGAATTTACTCCCAACGACCGCCCCGACAAACTCGGCGTCATCACCCATGGCTCGCTCGGGCAGGGCGTGGACATGAAGCTGGATGCCACCGAATCGGTGGAGGATGTGGTGACGGGCACGTTTGCGGTGGTGCAGGGGCAGCAGTACGACTTTTTTTCGATGATCACCGACGTGGCGATTGAGGCCGCCAACGAAGGCATCCTGCTTCACCCACCCGGCCCGGACGATCATCTGCTGCGTGAGGTGCTGCAAGGCATGGGCACGTACGTCACGGTCTCGCTTAAACCCATGTTGATGATGCCCAACACGGCGCATCAGGAGTTCGAGGAAGCCCGCTCCGTAAAAACCATCCCCTCGCACTTCTCAGTGGTGGCGCGCGCGACGGAGGAAGACGTGGCGCGGGTTTTCGGCAGCGAAGCCAACGACCCCCGCTTCTTCTACCTCGGCGACCCGCTGGGCATGGACGGCATCCCGGTGTGCATTGACCTGGATCGGTTTGTGGAGCGCTCGAACGCGGTATTCGGCAAGACGGGCACGGGCAAAACCTTCCTGACGCGGCTGCTTTTGTGCGGGACGATTAAAAGCGGCAAGGCGGTGAACCTCATCTTTGACATGCACTCGGAGTATGGCCTCGGCGCCCGGCAGGAAGGCAGCGGGGGGTTTGTGAAAGGGCTGCGCGACCTTTTTCCGGGCAAAATCAGCATCTTCTCCCTCGATCCGCAGACCACCCGCAAGCGCAGCGGCGTCAGCGCCGACCAGGCCGTGTATCTCTACGCCGACCAGATCGAGCCGGAAGACATCCTGCCGCTGCAAGACACCCTGAACCTCAATGCCACCGCCGCCGAGAGTAGCTTTTTGCTGCAAGGGAAGTTTGGCGACAAGTGGCTGCACCGGCTGCTTCAAGCCGAAGGCGCCGAGTTGGAAGAACTGGCCGACACGGTAGGCGCGCATCCGCAATCCATCAGTGCGCTGCGGCGCAAGCTGTCGCTTTTCTCAAGGTACGACTTTTTCCAGACCACGCCCTCGGGCAGCCGCATCGATGTGATTGACGCGCTGCTCGAAACGCTGGAGCGGGGCAAGTCGGTGGTGTTTGAATTCGGGCGCTATGACGACCTGAAGGTCTACCTGCTCGTCGCCAACGTCATCACGCGGCGGCTGCGGCAAAAGTACGAGGAGAAAACCAGCGTCTACCTGCAATCCAAAAACGAAGCCGACAAGCCGAACCACCTCATCATCACCATCGAGGAAGCGCACAAATTCCTCACGCCGCACATCGCCCGCGAGACGCCGTTTGGCAAAATTGCGCGGGAGATGCGCAAATACTTCGTGTCGCTGCTGGTGGTGGACCAGCGCCCCAGCGCCATCGACGAGGAAGTGCTGAGCCAGATTGGGACGAAGATCGTCGCGCAACTTAACGACGACAAAGACATCGGCGCGGCGCTCGTGGGTACGTCGGATGCGTCAGCGCTGCGCAAGGTGCTCGCCTCGCTCGACTCGAAGCAGCAGGCGCTTGTCCTGGGTCATGCCGTGCCCATGCCCATTGTCGTCCGCACCCGCACCTACGACGACGATTTTTACCAGGCTA
This sequence comes from Rhodothermia bacterium, assembly GCA_030428385.1. Classification (GTDB taxonomy): domain Bacteria; phylum Bacteroidota; class Rhodothermia; order Rhodothermales; family JAAAOL01; genus JAUIDY01. Next base: position 3,714 of record JAUIDY010000021.1, read on the forward strand.
TGCAGGACGGCTCTCCTGGGGGCAGCACGTCTTTCGCCGCTGTCAAACAACAGACGGACGAGTTGTTTTGACGCTTTTTCTGGTTGCCTTCCCCGACCGTTGTGTCAGAAATAGCTGGACTCCGTTGCTCGAGACCACGTGACTTGCTGAAAATGGCAAGACCTAACCCCTCCCTTAAGGGAGGTGGATTCCGCGAAAGCGGAAGACGGAGGGTGTATTACCCGTGGTTATACGGATTGCAATCGTGTCTGGATACTTGCCTGCGAGAAATGTCCTCTCCCCTGGCGAGAGAGACACGAGCCGAAGGCGACTGATGAGCGCAGCGAACTAAACAGCGTGAGGGGGACATAGGCTACTGCAAGCACGCTGCTCAATTTCACGTTTCACCCTCACCCTGGCCCTCTCCCATCAAGGGAGAGGGAACGTAGCGGGCAGCACTTTTGCTATTCCGACATCCACAAACGGAATCGTATTACACCTCCAGCCTCGGAGCCTGCCCCGGACTTGATCCGGGGTGGCAGCCCCTCAAGGGAGCGGTTGGGACAGTGCTCGACCAGAGGCCCAAACGGAGAAAACGCGGCCTGTTCATCTACGGCCCTACCGAGTCTGCTGGCGCGACCGGCGCGTTTAGCACACGGCGCAGCGTTTCCAGTTCTTCGCCAAAGCTCGTGAAGTCGCCCTCTTGGAAGGCGCGTTCCAGCCGGTCGAAGGCGGAGCGGGCGCGCTGCAAGGGGTCGCCGCTGTCATCGGAGGGAGCCGGTAAGAAGTTCTGACCATCATTCACGCGCCGAGGTCCCGCAATTGCCAGCAGATCCGCCAGGGCCTCCACCAGCGTGGGCTGCATCGCCACGCGTTGCCCGTCCGACACAATCACGCGCTGGAGTTGGGGGATTTCGGTGCCTTCGGCGATGAGAAACACGGGCTCGACGTACAAAAACGCCTCGGCGATAGGCACGGCGATGAGGTTGCCGCGAATCACCCGCGAGCCGCGCTGGTCCCACAACGATAGCTGCTGCGAGATCTCGGTGTCCTGGTCGATGAGCGCCTCCACCTGGCTCGGCCCGATGACGAGTTTGTCTTTGGGCAGGGAATACAGCACCAGCTTGCCATACTCCGGCGCATCGCTCTTAGCCGCCACCCACGCAATCATGTTGGCGCGGCTATCGGGGGTCAGCGGCGTCATCAGCATGTATTCCAGCGTTTGCTCGTCCGGCAGGCGCGTGAGTACATAATATGGCTCCATCACCTGAACCTGTCCCCCATATTTTTCATTGGGACGGTCCCACAGGTCTTCGTTGTTATAAAACACCTGTGGAATCTGCATGTGGTACCGCTCTAGCTTGTCGACCTGTAACAAGAACAAATCCATCGGATAGCGAAGGTGCCGTTGCAGCCCGGCATCCATCGCCTCCAACGGCTGGAATAGCTCGGGAAACGCCTGCGTGTACACCGCCAACACGGGGTCTTCGGGGTCGGCGATGTAAAAATCCACACTGCCGTGGTAGGCATCTACCACCACCTTCACGCTGTTGCGCAGGTAATTGAGGCCTCCGCGCGTGCGCTCGGCATAGGGAAACGTCGCCGCCGTGGTGTACGCATCCTGAACCCACACGAGCCGCCCGTCGTGAATGACGAGGTAAGGATCGGCGTCGAGTTGGAGAAACGGAGCAATGCGGTAAATACGCTCCTGCACCCGGTTCCAGAACTGGATGCGGCTGTCTTCCTTGATGTAACCCGACAGGAAGAGGTTGAAGTCGGAGAGGTACCACGCAAACAGCAGCTCGCGCCAGAACCCGCTGAGTTGCACCCCGCCTCGCCCTGCGTAGTTGGTGTACACATTGTCGTCGCCGCGCGGATAGCTTAGCTCCGGCACGTCGCTGTTGACGATGCGGTACGTGGGGGTTTGCTCGCCGTAATAGATAGCCGCCTCGTTGATCGTCAGGCCCTCGGCGGTGACTTCAGGCGGCAGGTCTTTCACCAGCAGGTCGGGCGTGCCCTCGGTGCCTTCTTGCGAGACGAGGTTCATCGTCAGTCCATAGCCATGGGTGTATTGCAGGTGCCGGTTCACCCAGGTGTTGGACTGGTTGGGCAGTTCCTGCTTCAGTTCACGCGCCGCCACCATCACCTGTCGGTAGGTGCTGTCGATAACGTAGCGGTCCACATCGACGCTGTAGAACTGGTAATACGAGCGGATTTCCTGAATCTGTCGGAAGGTCTGAATCAGCAAGCGTGGATCCCAGAGCCGGATGTTTTGCAGCGCCTGGGTGTTGGCGGCCAGGTCGGCCTGGGTCAGGACTTGGTCGGCAGAGTAGGAGCGCTCTTCAATGTCCTCAATGCCATAGGCGAGGCGCGTAAAGCGGATGTTGTGCTCCAAAAACGGGGTTTCGAGTTGCAGTTCGTTGGGCTCGACGGTGACTTGTTGAATCACCGCTGGAACCACGATGAGGGCGGCCAGCAATACCACGCCATACACGCCCAACCCGGCGAAGAGCAATCGGGGACGCGCCTTGATCAGGTTGGTAGCCACGAGCAGGACCAGCGTCAGCGTCGCAATCATGGCAGCCCACAGCCCCGGTATCTGGGCATGGGCATCTACATAGCTCGCGCCAAAAACGGTCCCGCTGGACGAAAAAAGCAGTTCATACCGACCCAGGTAAAACCCCCAGGCCAGGGCCATCAGCACCAACAAGACATTGATGGTGAAATGGCGGGTGACGGAGCGCGGGATCAAGACCCGCCGATGCTCCATCGTGATGCGCCCCAGGATGACATACCCGGCACCGACGAGTACCATACCCAAAATGGCGATGCCGAGCAACGTGCCTTGCATGGCTTCAATGAAGGGCAGTTCGAGCAAGTAAAAGCTCAGGTCGTGCCCAAAGATGGGGTCGTCGACACCGAAGGCCGTGCTTTTGCGCAAGCGGAGAAAGGTATCCCAATGGCTGGCGGTGTTGGCACCAAACAGAATGGAGAAGAAGCAAGCGATACCGGCCATCACCCACCGCAGGTGGCTGCGCGTGAGGTAGAGGTCGCCGCCGCCTGGCAACCCAAACGTCAACTCGCCATTGCTGCGCACGATCATCGGGACTTCGCGGAACAGCAAATAAAAGTTGGCCCCAAAAAACAATCCTGCCAGCAACAGGCTCACGACAAAGAGCCCCGCCTTCATCCACCACAGCGACCAGAACACCGTCACGTATCCCAGCGCGTCCATCCACAGCCATTCTACGATCTGGCCGGAGATGGCAAACAGCACCAACAACCCTACAAACAGCAGGGTGAGAATAAGTGGTAGCCGTGCGCGCAAAGTGGATCGCATGTCCGTGTTGATCTGGTTAGGAATCCGTGTCGGGCGTTGGTGCCAGGCCCACGTCAGCAGGCAACAAGGAGAACTGGAAGGCATCCCGCGCCTCGTCGCGCACGTACAGCCGATGCCGGGCGCGGCCTTCGTACTGCGCCCCCGCCTTTTCTGCCACGCGGCGGCTGGCCTTGTTTTCGACGACCATCAGAATTTCTATGCGTTGGAGCCCCAGTTCTTGAAAGCCAAACTGCGCCACCAGTTGTGTAGCAGCAGTCGCTACGCCGCGTCCCCATGCCGAAGCCCGGACCCAGTAGCCCAAGTTGGCATACTGGTGGATGGAATTCAACTGGTTTAGCCCGCAGCCGCCCAAAAAAGTGCCATCCCGAGCATCCGTTACCGCGAATGAATACGCCTCGCCTTGTGCCCATGCTTCTGGACGCGATGCCACCCATTCCTGGCTTTCCTTCCGGGAATAGTTGGCATGGCACCACGGCATCCACAGGAGCATCACTGCCAGCGACTCGATGACGGCGTCATACAACGCTTCCGAATCTTCGGACCGATACGGGCGCAACAGCACCATGCCATCCGTCCAGTGTGTTTTCATGGTTGTGTTCAGGATGCGTCGTCGGCCAGTTCTACTTCGTTAAACCACGCGGCTTCGGGCTGCACGGTGGAGTCGAGGTCAGGGCCGGGGTCACTCCATCCCATCTCCGACACCCGCATGAGCGGCTGCACGGTCATGGGCGGCCCCGTCACGATCTGGCACGAGAGCCGGGCCTCGCCGAGCAGGTTGCGTTCTTTGAGTTTGTGGTATTCGGCGCGGGTGTAGGTCGCGGGCTCGCCGTCGCTAAACTGCACGCGGCAGGTGGTGCACCGGGCGTTGCCGCCGCAGCGGTGCCCGATATCGACGCCGCACGACTCGATGGCCTGCGCCAGCCGCAGCCCGTCTTTCACGTCAAACGTCCCGACGCCTTCGATGGAAATATTCGCCATGTAGTACAAGAGCCTATAAGTGAAACGTGCCCTAATCTCTTGCCTAGCGCCGCCACCTGCAAGCCGTTCCAGAAAATAGGTTGTTCACACACCCATCAGCCGGCACGCACGATGGATTGGGTCGAGACCTGCCCTGCACGTTCCATCCGAATGAAATAAATCCCCGTCGTCACGGCTCTGCCCTGCTCATCGCGCCCATCCCACGAAAAATGCCGAAGGCCAGCCGGTACGAAGCCGTCCTGCAACACCTGCAGTCGCCGTCCCAACACATCATGCACCGTCACGCGCACTGCTGATGCTTCGGAAGCCTCAAACTCAATAGTGGCATGTTGGGCAAACGGGTTGGGGTAGACACGAAGCGGCATGGCTTCGGGTAAAACGTGGATCTCCGTCTCCGTCACCGTTTCGCCGTTGATCACCGCTTCGAAAATAAATTGGGGGGCTTCCCAACTTACCCGACGTGTAATCGGTCCTATCCCTTCAATAAAGCCGAATCTAAATTCCTCATCAGCAAATTCCGGAATATCAAAGGATAGGATACGGGCTTTGTCAAAGGTACCTATTTCTGTTTCGACAACTTCTTCGCTAACTGTTACCTGATACAAAAGCCCATCACTAAGACGATAAACATAGCTTTCACCGACTGGTACAGTAAAATCAAAAAGAAGCGCAACCCTACCCTGCTGCCCTTCCTCATGATAAGCGTAGATGCGCCCCTCCCCATCTGACCGAATATACCAACCGTCATACTCAAAATAGCGGTTCCCGTCACGCTCAACCGCTTCCACAAGCGTCCTTGTTACAAACGACGTATCCGGTCCTGATGGAGGATGTAGCACGTAGTAATACGTCCACGTATTCCCCTCCTGTAGCGGGAAAAAAGAATTGAGGTCCACATCCTGCGCCTGTGCCGCAAAAACGCCTACCACCAGCAGCAGTCCTGCCGAAAGCGTATTCCTCATAGCGATGTCTCCAAAAAGGTGCACGTTTTCTCAATACACCTAATTGCAAACACATAGGCAAGTCCCTTTTACAGATCCACCAGCACATCGCCCGTCATCTCTGTCGGGATTTTTTGCCCTAGTATCGTCAGAATGGTGGGGGCGATGTCGCCGAGTTTGCCGTCGCGGATCGGCCCGCCGAAGCCGTCTTTGATGATGAGGTGGGGCACCAGCGCCGTGGTGTGGGCGGTGTGCGGGCTGCCATCGGGGTTTTTGAGCTTGTCGGCGTTGCCATGATCGGCGATGATGGACACCGAGTAGCCATGTGCCAGCGCCGCTTCCACCACCACTTTGGTCGCCGCATCCACGGCTTCCACGGCTTTCACCGCCGCCTCGAAGACGCCCGTGTGGCCCACCATGTCGGGGTTGGCGAAGTTGAGACACACAAAGTTGTATTTCTCCTCGGCGAGGGCCGCCGCACATTTTTCGGCGATGCCTGCGGCGCTCATCTCCGGCTGGAGATCGTAGGTCGGCACCTTCGGCGACGGCACCAAAATGCGGTCCTCCCCCTCGAACGGCACTTCGCGCCCGCCACTGAAGAAATACGTGACGTGTGGGTATTTTTCCGTCTCGGCGATGCGGAGTTGCTTCCCGCCGTACGTGGCAATGACTTCACCCAGCGTGTTCGCCAGATCCTGTTTTTTAAACGCAATCGGGAACGGGAACGTCTTGTCGTACGGCGTCATGGTGACGTAGTGCAAATCTAGCCGCGATTCCCGCTCAAACCCGTCGAACTCATCCAGCATCAGCGCCCGGCTGATCTGCCGCGCCCGATCGGCCCGGAAGTTAAAGAAGATCACGGCATCGCCATCCTCAATGCGCGTCGAGGCCCCATCGGCGTAGTCGATACGGCGCGGCAGGATAAACTCGTCGGTGACATCGTCGTCGTAGCTGGCCTGGATGGCGGCTTCGGCGGAATCGAACACCGTGCCTTCGCCTTTTGTCAGCAGGTCGTAGGCCAGTTTGATGCGTTCCCAGCGGTTGTCGCGGTCCATCGCGTAGTAGCGCCCCACCACCGACACAAGGCGGCCCACGCCTACCTCGGCAGCTTTGGCCTCAAACTGTTTCGCGTAGTCCAGCGCCCCGTTCGGATCGGTGTCGCGTCCGTCGGTGAAGGCATGCACACACACCTTGTCGCCGTCCAGCCCCTCTTTTTGCGCGAGTTCGAGCAGGGCCCCTACATGGTTCAGGTGGCTGTGCACCCCGCCGTCCGAAAACAGCCCGAGCAGATGCAGCTTGGTGCCGTTCTGCTTGGCGTGTTGCACCGCGCCTGCCAGCACCTCGTTTCGGAAGAACGAGCCGTCCTCTACCGCCACATCGATTCGGGTGATGTCCTGATACACCACACGCCCCGCGCCGAGGTTCATATGCCCCACTTCCGAGTTGCCCATCTGCCCGGCAGGCAACCCCACCGCTCGCCCGGACGCCTCCAGCGTGGCAAGCGGATAGGTTGCAAAAAGGTGGTCGAGAAACGGCTTCCGGGCGTGATCAATGGCGCTGACCGAGGGGTCTTCGGCATTGCCATACCCGTCAAGAATAATCAGAATATGTCGTTTTGTGGTGTCCATTGGATGTGGGTTGTGGGTATTTGCAGTTCCGTCGGGGTTAGTTCACCCGATAGTCTTTCACTTGCTTGGTGGTCCGCCCCGTTTTTGCCTCAAACACATTCATCGAGCCACAGGTGGGACAGGCGATTTGTTCAACGCCGTAGCGGTCGGTATGCGTCGCGGGTTTGTTGAAGTAACCGTCGTGGGTTTGGCAGTAGTAGCGGCCTTTTTTTGCGTCGAGTCCGTCCAGTGGTTCGGGCAACGCTTGGAGCCGCTCAAAATACACACACGCGGTTTGCAGCGGACATGGCTCACACTTCGGGCGGCGAGCCGTGCAGGTATATCGACCATGTAGAATGAGCAGGTGGTGCGCCTCGCCCCAATCGCCCTGCGGGATGTATCGCTTGAGTTGTTTCTCCACCTCCAGCGGCGTGGGCGCGTCTTTCGCCAGCCCGATGCGGTTTGCCACCCGAAACACATGCGTATCCACAGGCAACGCATCGACATCAAACGCCACGGATGCCACCACCTGCGCAGTTTTGCGCCCCACGCCGGGCAGCTTCATCAGTTGTTTGATCTCCTGCGGAATCGCCCCTTCAAAATCCTCGCATACCATCTGCGCCATCCCCACCAGATGCTTCGACTTGTTATTCGGGTACGACACCGACCTGATGAACGGATAGACTTGCTCGGGCGTCGCTTCGGCGAGGGCTTCTACCGTGGGGAATGCTTCAAACAGCGCTGGCGTCACCTTGTTGACCCGGGCATCCGTGCACTGCGCCGAGAGAATCACCGCCACGATGAGTTCATACTCGGTGCCATAGTCGAGTTCGGTCTCCGGGCGCGGGATGGCTTCGCGGAGACGTTCCAGCACAAAAGAAGCGCGTTGGGTTCGGTTCACGGCGTAAACAGGCAACGGTTGGGTGCAGCGCCAAGTATAACCATCGTCCAGCCGCGATGCCGTGTCGGGGCTTGAATCTTCCGGCAAATTAGCCGGTACGCTGGCATGTTTTTCCCCACCTTCTTCCCGGCCCCCATGTCCTTCGCTCGCTGGCTGCCCCTGACTTTGCTGTTGGCCGTATTTCCCGCCTCTGTCTCGGCCCAGCGTAGCATCGATTCGCTCTCCGCCGAGGCCCAGGTTTCGCTGATTACCATTTTTCCAGGCGACGACGTGTATTCGTCGGTGGGCGGGCATAGTGCGTTGCGGGTGTATGATCCGCAGCAAGGGATTGATTGGGCGTTTAACTATGGCACCTTCGATTTCAGCAACCTGACTACGTTTATCCCGAACTTCCTGTATGGCAAGCTGGATTATTTACTCTCGGTCGGCTCGTACCCCCGCGCAGAGGACTATTACTGGGAGGTGGAACAGCGCCCCATCCTCGAACAGGTGTTGAACCTGACGGCTGAACAGCGAGAAGCTATTTTCCGCTACTTGCAGGAGAATGCCCGACCAGAAAACCGCACGTACCGCTACGACTTCTTCTATGACAACTGCTCTACCCGCATCCGCGATGTGCTGGAGCAAGCCCTCGGCGAGCAGGTGCGGTTTAACTGGGCTTCCGGGCCCCAACCCAGCTATCGCAAGCTGCTTGATGACCCCCTCGTCGATCAGCCGTGGCTCAATTTCGGGCTGGATGTGTTGCTGGGTTCTCCTGCCGACCAAACCACCACCGAGCGGCAGGCCACGTACCAACCCCTCGTCCTGATGCGTGCATTCGACCACGCCGAGGTAAACCCGGACAGTGCCTGGATTCCGCTGGTCGCCCACACCGATACGGTAGCCTGGTCGGATGAACGGGGACATCCTCCGGCCCCGCTTCCCTGGCCTCAAATCGTCGGGTGGCTCCTCTTCGCGTTGGGTGTTGTGCTCTCCATCCGTCGCCTGCGCCAGCCTTCATCCAGTCGCTCCTGGTTCGATGCCGTCCTTTTTGGAGTTGCAGGGCTTGTGGGGGTGGCGGTGTTTTTTCTATGGGTGATCTCGGAGCACGCCGTCACCAAAACCAACCTCGATATGTTGTGGGCGTGGCCGACGCATCTTGTGGCTGCCGTTTTTCTACGCCGTAAAAAACCGCCCCGGTGGCTGGGCCCTTATTTTCTTCTCACAGCGATCGCCGCCCTTACGACCGTACTGGGTTGGCCCTTTTGGCCGTATCTCCACCCTGCAACGTTCCCGCTGGTGCTGCTGCTTGGCCTTCAGGCAGGGGTCTACTGGTTTAGGCACCGCCCATAACAAAAGGCGGAAGCCCGATTGCCGGACTTCCGCCTCAATAGAGATAGAAACAGATCGTCTAGTTCTGTTCCTTCTTGAACTCGACGAAGAGGGTATGGCGTACCTTTACGGCCTCGCCGCCCACTTTCCCGGGCTCGAAACGAGACTCACTGATAACACGAACGGCTTCTTCATCACAGCCTGCGCCTAGCCCGCGAATCACTTCGGGATCCTGCACGCGCCCGCGTTCATCCACGACAAACTGGACGTAGACACGGCCTTCCACATTCGACTGGTAGGCCACCTGCGGATAGCGCACCCGACGATGGAGGGCACCGAGGCCGCCAATCAGTTGCGGTTGCTCTTCAGCGACGATGTAGACGCCGTCCTGAACGACCTGCTGCGCTTGTTCTTGCTCCTGCACCTGCACAGCCTGTGCGGCGAGGGCTTGCTGCGCATCGTCGATCTTTTGCACAACGTAGGCATCACCCGGCTTTTGTTCGAGCGCGTTTTCGTAGCTGGCAATCGCCGCGTTGTAGTTGCTCTGGCTCATGAACGTGTCGCCCTGGCCCCGGAAATACTGGTAACGCTGATCGCTCTGTTGTGCGTCCGAAACGGCCTCGTTGGCCCGGGCAATCCCGGCGAGGGCTTGCTGATCACCGGGTTTCAGGGAAAGCGCGCGTTCAAATTCAACCTTGGCTTCGGCGCACCGGCCATCGTCGCACAATTGGTTGCCCCGCTCGATCAGGCTCGCAAATTCATCGGCGGTTTCTTGTTCAGCGCGCTGGGTTTCAATGTCATCCAGGCGGTTGGCAGCGTAGCGGTCACCGGGGCGGTATTCCAGTGCTTCCCGGAACTTGCGCTCGGCTCCTTCGAGATCGCCAGCCCGCAGCAGCGCATCACCCTGATTGCGGTAGGTATCGTAAAGCTGATCCTGGATCTCTTGCGGATCCGGCAAGTCATTGGCTTCATCGGTTTGGGTATCGGTCCGTCCCGATGTAAAGGCCTCGCTCATGCGAGAGCTGGAAGCCTCCGCCATGCTCTGGGCGAGGGTATCGCTAGGATTAAACCCTACCGCTGCCGTAAACGCCCGGTTGGCTTCAGCAAAGAAGCGAACCGCTTCGCTCGTGTTACCGGCTTGCATCAGCGAATCCGCCGTATACATGCGCGTTTGGCCGAGGTCGACCTGCTGCTGGTATTCCGAGTTGCGCTGCTGATTAAGCCGTTGCTGGGTTTCATTCAAACGGGCTGTAAGATCATCATCGTTGCGCAAGGCAAGCGCCTGTTCGTATTCAGCCTGTGCACCTGCATAATCAGCCAAGGCATAGAGCGAGTCGCCCTTGGTCCGGTAGTATGAGAACCGACCGGCATCGCCATCCTGCATCACAAAGTAGCCTCCCACGAACGCAACCAACACGATGGCGGCCAGCGCTGCAAGGATGGGGAACCGCTTGCCACCCGGCAACCCTTTGGCTCCGAGACCCAGCACCGGTTCGCGGTCGGGGCTTTTTTGAGCGGGTGCCTTGGCGGGTACATCGGCGGCCTTCTTGGCTACCGCAGGCGCAGGAGTCTTTTTGGCCGTCTCGGTTTTGGCCGTCTTGCCTGCTGGTTTTGGCTTCTCTGTGCTGGCCTTGGGTGTTGCTTTGGCTGCCGTCGTTTCTTTCTTCGCCGGCGTCTTGGTTTCCTCGGCTTTGGCAGCTTCGTCGGCAGGCGCCTCTGCATCTGCTTTTTTCGCTCCCTCGCCCGGCACTGCTACCACGGTGGCCGCCGCCTTTTTCTCATCGCCTTCTTCGCGAACGGGCGCTTCTTCAATTTCTCCTTTCGACGCTTCAACCAGCAACTCGTGGAATTCCTTGATCTCGCGCGGACGATCAGCCGGTTCCATCGCCAAACCGGACAGAAGCACGCCACGCAGTTCTCCAGGCACACCGCCGAGATACTTGATAAGGTCTGGCACCGGATCCTCTTCTAGCCGCTCATAGGCTGCCGGAAGCTTATCGCCAGAAATCACATTATAGAGGGTGGCCGCAACGCCATAAACATCCGTCCACGGGCCTTGAGGTCCTTCCGCGAGATATTGTTCAGGAGCGGCAAACCCGTCGTTGGCCAACAAATGCGTCTTTTCCAGCTTGCGGGCCAGGGCGGCATAGGCCGTCTGGAAATCAATCAGCAACGGCTGCCCGCTTTTGGCAAGGAAAATCGCCGAGGGCGTGATGCCGGCATGAATCAGTTCATGCTGATGCACTTCTTCGAGGCCGTCCAGCATCGGCACGATGATAGAAAGGGCCGTCTTTAAGGCCAGCTTTCCACCTTGCTGCTTCAGCACCGAGGCCAACATCGCCCCTGCGTGGTGCTCCAGCACCCTGTATGCCGTGTCGTTGGCCTGAAACTTCTCCAGTTCTTTGACCAAGCTGACATGTTCGATCTGGGCAAGCTTGTCCGCTTCGCTCAGAAATTCTTCCAAGCCATAATCGAACAACTCTTGCCCTTCATCGCAGACGAGCTGGGTGGTGCCTTCGGCGCGACGGGCCACCGTTTGCGGGAAAAATTCCTTAACGACGACCTGATCTTCCGTCATCAGGTTCCAGGCCTGGTAGGTCACCTCGAACGGACGCTCTTGGTCTAACACACGACCGATAGCGTACCGATCCTCCAATACGGTTAAGCGTGGCAGAATCATCTTCTAAATCTGCTCCAGTGACAGTTAGCTACGAACACTCCTCTCATCAGAGACCCCACCTATATGCTTAATGAGGCAAGCAAAGGACGAAATACGTGATGGAGGGAAGGATGTCTATGGGTAAATAAGAAGCGGCCTAAGTATTGTCCAGGATTCGAAAATCTGCGGGTAGTATACAGATCCCGTCCGCTTCTTACAAGGTATCCATCAGCCTGTATCGACGCCCCGCCTCAATACTTAATCCGGTCTTTAAGTAACCGGGAGGCACATTGAGAACGTTTTTACCACATCGGTGCTAGAAACGTATCATTCCGATACAAAGCCTAACACTTTCGCGGAGAAAGGCGTTCGACAGTGCGGGTGAACCCTCGTTCGGGGGATAGGGCGAAAAAGATGCCAGAAGTGATTGACCAGACGTTAACGCGATGCGAATTAGTCGTGTGCAAGGCGAAATGACTTCCCCAAAATAACAAGACGCCACCTTCCTTTGGAAAATGGCGTCCTACTCATAACCGAAAGTACCGCGTACGGGATTCGAACCCGTGTTACCGGCGTGAAAGGCCAGCGTCCTAGACCCCTAGACGAACGCGGCAGGTATCAAACGGCGGGGTGACCGAGGGGACTTGAACCCCCGACCTCCAGGGCCACAACCTGGCGCTCTAACCACCTGAGCTACGGTCACCGTGTAAAAAGGGCCAAGAAATTACTGTGCTACGCTGCTGAATGCAACCTCTCGTTTTTTTGTGGCGGTGAACTTTATGTGGATCAATCAGCACGAATGCCGGGCCGCTTCTGTTCCCTCGGCTATCGAATGACGGCCACCTTGCCATAAGCAGTCCCTTCTCCATTTTGCCCAATGGCCACCACCAGATACACACCGGAAGGTACAAGTTCCTGGTTCCGGTCCCGCCCATCCCAGCGTACCCGCCCCCCACGGGCCGAAAACTGGGTCACCACTTCGCCATGTGGAGCCATGATGCGGATCTCGGTTTCTTCCACCAAGCCGTCAATAAAAATGTCTGGAGTTGCCCCATCGGCAAAACGAACGGGATTGGGATAGACCAGCAAGTCATCCGCTTGAAGCGCCGACGCCACCGCATCCCCTGTCCGGCTGAGTAACCCTCGGTCGGTGGCAAAAAAGACCTCGCCCGATTGGGGATTGACGTGTATTGCCACAATGGCATCTGAAAAAAGCGGCGTGTTGGCCGCCGTGAGCGGTTCACCTTCATCAAAGCCGCCTTCTATTTCTTCTACGAGATACGCCCCGTCGTCGGTCGCCATCCAAAGACGGTTGGCGGGATCGACGGCGATGTCATTGATGGGAAGGCTGTTTAACAAAAAGGGGTTCTCGCCGGAGACAAAGTTGGCACGCTGTGGCAGGATGGGAATGGCACTCGGATCTTGTGCCGCCACCCGACTGCTGATGATGTACGCAGGCCCGCGCTCCGTGCCGATCCAAATACGGCCTTCGCGGTCTTCGGCGAGTGCGTTTACCAAAATGCTGGGCAAGCCGGTCCCCTGCGAAGCGGTCTGATTAATAAATCGGCATTCATCATCACCGGGATCGGCGGGATCCAGCCCGGTATCCAGCACCAGCACGCCGCGTGTCAGTTCGAAGTTGCTCGGATCTACCACGATGATCCACTTCATGCCGAAGGAATCGATGAGAATCGGACCCAGCGTGGTTGCAGCAGCCAACCCGTCGCATTGCAGCGGCGGCAACCCGTGCCACGTTCCATCAGGAAGCCGCACATGAAGGGGCCGGGCCGCCTCGCGGTTGGACACCCACAGCGTGCCGTCAGGCTCACTGGCCAAGCCCGTCACCGGGACAAAGCTCACCCCGGCGGTTGATAGCAGCGACGAATTAGCAACCCCATAGTTTGTCACGATGCCTTCGGGCGTTAGCTGCACGACCCCGTCGCCTCGGGACGCTGCCCACGTATTGCCCTGGTCATCCACATGCACCAGCCGGAAGCCGCTGCCTTCGAGTTCCTCTACAAAGGCGCGGGTATAATTTGTCCAGGAGCCTTCAGCCGAGAGTTGAAAGAACCCACCGGCACTTCCCGCCCACAGGCTGCCATCCGGTGCATCGTCGAGGTCCGTAAACTGTCCGTCAAAGGGACCATCTGGTGTCACCCCGGTACGGATCACCGTCCCGCTTCCATTCGTGGGCACCTCTATCTCAATAAGGGCCTGTTCCCCATCCCCGAGCCACACATCCCCGGCAGGCCCAACGACGATGCTGACCAAATCGACAAATCCGTCCACAAGCGTGCGGGCATTATCGGCAGCGCGCAGGGCGTAGGCTTTAAACGGATCCACCATCAGGAGTTCATCTCCACTGACCGTAAACGAGGCCACCCGGCTCGTGGTCACGGAAAGAGGGGTGTAGCTTCCCTCCTCTTCTCGCACCACTAGGCCGCCTTCTGTACCCGCAAAGAGCCGACCTCCAAAAAACGCCACGGCGGTCACCACCTGGTTCTGCGTCCCAGGCGACGTGGGCAAACCTTCGTTTTCAATCACCCAGGCATTGGGCTCCTGCAGGTTTGGGGTAGACAAGGACGCGCGGGCTACGCCTCCTGCGGCGGCCACCCAAAATCCCGATCCGCCTTCCGGGACAGGTGCCACGATAACATCCTGCACCACGGTTGGCGAAGGAAGCGACGCAAACTGGGTATAGGTATCCCGCACTTCGCCTCGGGTGGGATCGAAGATGACGAGTCCAAAATCGGTGGCTACCAGCAACGAATCGCCGTGGACCACCAGGCGGTTGATGGTTTTGTCGGGAAAACGTTCGTTGCGCGTAATATCAAAAAAGGTGCGGACGGTCCCGGTCGCCAATTCAATGCGGTCGAGCGCCCCGTCGCTATAGCCCACCCACACCGCCTCTCGGCGCGCATCGAAGGCGATGGACTGGGTTTGTACGCTGTGCAGACCTGTGACGGCAGTATACCGCTCGAATACGCCCGTAGCCGGTTGGTAGGTGAACACCCCGCCTTCGGTGGCAGCCCAGATCGCATCGGCCGACGTGGCGAGGGCATTGACGGACCGCATCGAGGTGTAGGCTGTCCAGGTGTCCTGCGCACATAGGCGTCCGGACGAGCCCATCAGCACCGCCCCCATCAGGAGGGCTACCCGGGCATGCACGACCAGAAAAGACAGCAACTGCTTCATGCCGCCAACCAAAAACCCTAAACGCATAGCTTGTATGGGATAATGAACAAGCAAAAGAAAAATGGTAGCGCTGGGTCGATGATTCCGTTGAGTGAGGTTAGGAAAGTGGGTTATCCTGCGGAAGGCGCATCGATCTGCCGGAGCAGATTCACGGTTTCGATGGCGGCAAGAGCGGCGTCTGAACCCTTGTTTCCAGCCTTCGTTCCAGCGCGCTCTAATGCCTGCTCGATGGTATCCGTGGTGATGACGCCAAAAATGATCGGCACGCCGGTATCCAAAGCAGCGCTGGTGATGCCACTGCCCGCACCGCCTGCCACCAATTCAAAATGGTAGGTGGCTCCTCGAATCACGGCACCGAGGCAAATCACCGCATCATACTGCCCGGTTGCCGCCAGCCGTTTCGCCACCAGCGGCAGTTCGTACGCGCCCGGGCACCAGGCGACGGTTACCTGATCGAGGTCTGCGCCATGGCGCTTCAAAGTATCGAGGGCCCCGTTCAACAGGGGTTCAGTGATAAGTTCGTTGAAGCGGCTGACGACAATCGCAAAACGCGCATCGCCTGCAACCAGGCTTCCTTCGAGATAGGTAGGCATTCGATTCGGGATGGGAGATGGCAGACAGTGGTACTACAAATCAACCGTCTCTGTTATGTAATGGGCTCTGTTAGGGTATAGGCAAGGGAATGGCCCGGCGGGCACGATCGAGGAGTGCGTAGGAAACGGAATACCGCCCCAGCCGCTCGGCTTCGTCGGGGAAGCCGCCATGATAATCCGACCCGCCCGTTTCGATCAAGGCAAAGTCGCGGACGATCTGGCGGTAATAACGGGTCAGCATGTCGTCATGCGAGGGGTGAATGGTTTCGATGCCGTCAAGCCCCGCCTGAATCAGGGCCATGGTGGTGTGGTCGCTGGTCCAATGGCCGGGATGCGCCAGCACCCCGATGCCTCCCGCCTCGTGGACCATCGCCAAGGCTTCCGCCGCAGGAAACAACGGCTTCGCTACAAAGGCGGGGCCGCCATCGCGCAGATACCGCTCGAACGCTTCGCCGTATTCCTCCACGGCCCCAATGTCCAAAAGGGCTTGGGCGACATGCGGACGCGCCAACACGCCGTCCCCCGCACGCTGCTCGACGTGCGCCATCGTGATTGGCACTTTCTGCGCACGCAGTTTCTCGACCATAAGCGCAACCCGCTCTCGTCGTTTTTCCCGAAACGCATTCAGGTGCTCCCGCAGCCCCTGATGATTGACATCGAAAAAATAGGCCAGCAGGTGCACTTCTGTGGCATCGACGGTGACGCTCAGTTCCACGCCGGGCACCACCTCCACATGGTGCGCCTTGCCTGCCGCCTGCGCCTCGGCAATGCCGTCGATGCAGTCATGATCCGTCACGGCGATGGCATGTAAGCCGTGGCGTCGGGCCAGCCGCACCAATTCCGTTGGGGACAACACCCCATCGGAGCAGGTGGTATGCATGTGTAAGTCGGCGCGGCGGATGTCGATCATGCGGCCTTGGCAACAACAGGGTGTTTAAAACGCAAGATCGTTCCAACGCCGGGACCCACGTTTAGTTTGTCGGCGCGTCAAACCCTGCGCGCTTCCACGCGTTCATATTCACCCGATGAATTTGTAACCCCCTGCTGGCCGGAAACGTACGTCTTCCGCGCCGTCCTTTGCTTCCAGACGCCGACGATCAATGGAACGGATGTGGAGTCCCTGGCGCGCCCACCACGTCGAACGCACCGACCGAGATACCCTGGATGGAGAAACGCAGTCGCTGTTTTCACGGCTGGCCGCTGAAAACGACGACGACGCCAATTTTATTCTCTGGCGCGGTAGCTCCGTGTTCGTCATCCTGAATAAATATCCTTACAACAACGGGCACCTGATGATCGTGCCGTACCGCGAAGTGGCAACGTACGAAGACCTGATCCCGGAGGAACAGGTCGAAATGGCGCACACCATTGCCCGCTGTATCCGCTGGCTGCGCACGGCGTTTGCGCCGGAAGGGTTTAATGTGGGCATGAACCTGGGTGCCGCAGGCGGCGCGGGCCTTCCGCGTCATGTGCATATGCACGTGGTGCCGCGTTGGAATGGGGACACCAACTTTATGCCGACCATCGGCGAAACCAAGGTCATCCCCGAAGCCCTCTCCGATACCTACCGCAAACTACAGGCGGCTATGGAATCGGATGCTTCCGCCCCTTGAAATCTGCTTGCCACCCATGCCTTCGTCTATGCCCCCCGCTTCTCCGCTCGCGGATCGCACGGCCCTTTCCTGGCGGCGGGCGGCATGGCCGGTGGCGTTAAGTCTGGCCGTGATGGCGGGCATCGGGTATTTCACCTTCGAGCCAGCCGCATTTCGTCAGATGGTGCAGCACGTGAACGGCGGGCTGCTGGCCTTGACGGTAGCCTCGGTGGTGCTGCGTGTGTTTTTTGGCGGATGGCGGCTGGATGTGGTTTCGAATGGCAAGCTGGGCTTGCTTGGCGGGATTCGCGGACAGTTAGCGTGGGACTTTTTCTCGAACGTCACCCCCTCTACTGTAGGCGGTGGTCCTTTTGCAGCCGCCTACATGGCCCGCGACCGCAACCTCGCGCTGGGTGATGCCTCGGCGATTGTCCTGTTCACGATGCTGCTGGATCAGTGCTGGTTTGCGCTTTCGGTGCCCCTCATTCTCATTTGCAGCTTCTATTTCGAGGTAATCCCGGCATCGCTGGGGACCGTGGGTACCTGGTCGTTTATGCTCTACTTTGTGGGTTTGCTCATCTGGATGTGCCTTTTCGGCTACGCCACGCTGTTTCGGCCCGAGTTGCTCACCCGTTTTATGCGGCGGCTGTTTAGCCTCCGGTTCCTGCGCCGGTTTCAGCAGCGGGTGGTGTTCGAGATGCAGCAGTTGCAGTCCCGCGCCGAGATGCTCCGCACGCAGTCGGCGGCGTTTTATGCCAAAGGCTTCGCCCTCACGCTGGGCACCTGGATCAACCGCTACGCGCTGATTGTGTTGATCATCTGGAGCGTCTACCCTTCGTTGGACAAAGTCATTGCCTTCCTGCGCTCCATCGCCCTCACACTCGGCTCGCTGGTGCTTCCCACACCGGGCGGTGCAGGCGGCCTAGAAGGGTTCTACGCCTTGCTGATGAATCCGCTGATGCCCGATGTCCTGGTTGCCCCCACGATGTTTACCTGGCGGGTGCTGGGCTACTACATTTTTATCGCGCTCGGCACGTTGCTTTCGATGCACCACTTCCAGCAATCGCTGCGGCGCACCCCCTCGGCACCGCCTTCTACCGGCGACGGGCACGCAGCCCACACACCTGTTTTGCCTACCTCGGAAGCCGTAGATTGAGTTTGGGTGTTTGCGAGTGGATGAGTGTGGCGATTTGATTTAATACCGTCGTTGTACTCCCACACGCCCATACTCCGCTACTCCTATACCCAGAAAAAGCATGTCTGATTTGTCTCTCGCTGAGCACCGCCGCCATGCAGACACCTACCACTTCCGGGAGCTGCATCCCAACGCTCGCTTTGGCACGGCCAGCGACCGCTATGCCGGATGGATTGGTCAGATTTACGGGGAAGACTATGCCTCTGAGGTGAAAATTCGGCGGCGAAAGCTGGGCGGGCAGACCTTTGAAGAAGGCACCGTGCCCATTCCCTCCGTGGAGGAGTATTTTGCCCACTTTGGCGTGTTGGAGTTGGACTTCACGTTCTACCGCCCTCTCCTCGAAGCCGAAGGCGAGCCGTCGAACAATTTCTTCGTCCTCCAGCAATACGCCGACTTCGCTCCCCGCAACGCCGTCTTCCTGCTCAAAGCCCCGCAAACCTACTTCGCCCGCAAGCTGCGCCGCAGTTCAGGCGGCAAGGTTTATTATGAAGACAACCCCGATTTCCTCAACGCCGACGCCTACGCAAAGCAGTTTCACGAGCCCGCCCGTCAATTGCTGGGCGACCGGCTGGCGGGGGTCTTGTTCGAACAGGAATACCAGCGCGTGAAGGAAAGCCCACCGCCGGAGCAAAACATCGCCGAGCTAGACGGCTTCTTCCGCGCCATCCCCAACGACGTACAGGCCCATTTGGAACTGCGGTCGGAGCACCTGCTGGTGCCGCCTTATTTCGACTGGCTTGCCGACCGGGGACTGGGCTTTGTGTTCAGCCATTGGACATGGCTCCCCATGATCCGCAACCAGTGGCGGATGGGCGGCGAGCGGTTCACGGCGGCCAACAAAGAGGTGGTGACGCGACTCCTCACACCGCGTCATGTTAAATATGCCGACGCCTACGCCCGCGCCTATCCGTTCGACAAAGCCGTACCTGAAATCGCCGACACCGCACAGGCCCGCGACATGGTGCTGGATGCCACCGCGCTTGTGTTTCAGGCGATGCGGCAGGGGTTTTTGCTCAACATTATTTCCAACAACCGCGCCTGGGGCAACGCACCCGCCCTCGCTCAGGCGATTGCGTTTCGCATCCTGGACGAGCTAGAACGGCGGACATAAAATAACGTGAAACGTAAAACGTGAACTTGCTCACTGGCGATGGAGCCGAGCAACCTCACGTTTTACGTTTCACGCTCTAGGCTATACCCTTCCTACAAGGCTGCGCCTTCGCTTACGGGAACCGGAAGCAGCTTGATGATAGAGAACGTTGCGCCTTGCGGATCATCGATCACGGCAAAGCGACCGACATCAGGGATATCGGTCGGCGGGACGCACACGGTGCCGTCCAGCGTTTTCACCTTGGCTGCCGAGGCATCGCAATCTTCCACGGCGATGTAGGTCATCCAGTGCGACGGCGCATCGCCCCACTCTTCTGTCATCTGCATCAGGCCGCCTGCCATCTCTTCGCCACGCATAAACATGGTATAGAGGCCCGCGCCTTCCATCTCTTCCTCCTTGATGCCCCACCCAAACAAGGTGGAGTAAAACGCCTTCGCCGCTTCGCGGTCGGTGGTGGCCAGTTCGTTCCAGCAGTTGCTACCAGGCGCGCCGAGCAGGGTCACGCCATTATGCACCAGCGCCTGCCAGATCGCAAACGTGGCGCCGGTGGGATCTTTCAGCACGGCCATACGCCCGTGCTCGGGCACGTCGGTTACGGGGGAAAGCACTTCGCCGCCAAGCGCTACGGCTTGCTTCACCGACGCATCGGCATCCTCCACAGCCACGTAGGGCAGCCAATGGGGTGGCACGCCCTGCTCCTTCTGCTCGTCGAACAATTCATACAGCGCCCCAACGCCGTTTCCATCCTTCGAGAGCATGACGTACACGCCGTGCTCCATCGGTACGTCTTCGGTCTCCCAACCCAAAAGCTCGGTGTAAAACGCCTTCGCAGCGGGTCCGTCAGTGGTGCCTAATTCAAACCAGCAAAACGTACCCGGTGCATGTGTGGTCACTTCCATAATGTTACGCCTCCGTCAATGTGGTGAGGGGTGAAAAATCAGACGGAGCAAGGTAGTGCCGAGAGGGTGTCAACCGTTCGGCACAGGGTATTAAGAAATGCGCTTACACATATATTTTTATGATTAAATAATCTCCAATGCCCTATTTGCACATATCATTAGGCTGCGGCCATATCGGGAGTCACGTCGTCATCCGCTCGTTTCCCAAAAAAGCGAATCCCGAACACCAGCACGGCGATGCCCAGCAACAGCGACGCCCACCATGGGAAGCCGAATCCGGTGGGCAACGTCCCGAACAGCAGCGCCACGCCCCCCACCAGCAACGCATAAGGAATTTGGGTGCGCACATGATCAATGTGGTCGCACCCCGAAGCCATCGACGAGAGGATGGTGGTGTCGGAGATCGGGGAGCAGTGGTCGCCCCACACCGCGCCCGCCAACACCGCCGAGACGGTGGAATAGATGATGTGGTAGTTGTCGGGGTTCGCACTGCCATTCGCCTCCAGCACGGCCCATACAAGCGGTACGGTAAGTGGCATCAAGATGCCCATGGTTCCCCAACTCGACCCCGTGGCAAACGCGGTGGCCGCCGCCAACAGAAACACCAGCGTGGGCACCACGCCCGGATGCAGCGCATCACCAACCAGCGCCACGAGGTAATCGGCCGTATGCAGCACTTCAGTCACGGAGGAGAGCGACCAAGCCAGCAGCAGAATGATCATGGCAAACAGCATGGATTTTAACCCACCGTACCACGCTTCCACCGTCTCTTCGAGCGAAAGAATGCGTTGTCCCAGTGCGAGCCCTGCAGCCACCAAAACGCCCAGCAGCGAGCCCCACATCAGCGCGGTGTACGAGTTGGCACTCCCGATGATATCACGCAGGCTTTCGCCCTCCCCGGTTGCATAGAGCCCTGCCAGCACCGTTCCTACCAATACCAAAATCGGGATCACGGCGTTGACGGCCCGCTGGGGCTTCCCGGCCTTCGGTGCAAGTTCCTCGCCCTCAGAGGCCTCGTCAATTTTGGCGGTATCGCTGTACACCTTGCCCGTGGTTCGCGCCCGCACTTCCGCCCGGTACATGGGTCCAAAATCCCGCCGCGAAAGGGCCACCGAAAACACAAAAACGATCGCTAAAATCGGATAGAAGCTGTAAAGGATGGAGCCTAGAAAGATGGAATAGGCGGCTTCGCTGAACCCATCTATTTGGGTCACCGCCTCGCCGATGATACCCACCTCATAGCCAATCCAGGTGGTGACGAAGGCCAGACACGCCACCGGGGCCGCCGTGGAATCAACGATGTAAGCCAGCTTCTCCCGCGAAATGCGCAGCCGGTCCGTTACCGGGCGCATGGTGTTGCCGACCACCAGGGTATTGGCATAATCATCAAAAAAGACGGCGATGCCGAGCAAACTCGTGGCTAGTTGTCCCCGGCGCGGAGAGCTGGCCAGGCTCGTTATCTTGTTGACAATGCCTTGCGTACCACCACTTTTTGAGATAATGCCCACCATGCCCCCGATCATCAGCGAAAAGATGATAATGGCTCCGTGGTCGGGATCGGCGAGGGCTTCCAGAATGTAGATCTCGATGGATGCCAGTAAGCCACTCCACCACCCCATCACGCCGCCAGCCGCCGTCCACGCACCAATCCATATTCCCAAGAAAAGGGAGGGGATCACGCGTTTGAACAAGAGCGCAATACCAATGGCTATTAAAGGCGGCAGCAGAGACAGCCAGCCAGGAATTGAGCGGGACGCCGTCTGAATAACCGTACGCCCATTTTCAAGAAACTCGATGCTCTGCACCCCTTGGGTGGGAATAATATTCCCCGCTACGAGCAGCCGTACCCCATTCTCATTGGTATAGGTCAGCGGATACGTTTGCCCGTTCACCCGCACCGCATATCGTACTGCCGACCCGTCGTCGAATATCACATCCGGGCTTTGTATGGCGATGGCATACGGCACGCCATTCAAGACAACCGCGGGGGCCTCAATGGAATATTCCTGCGCGGAAACCGTGACGGGCACCATGCCCAGCAGCAGCAGGCCTAAAAAAAATCGCATGAAGGAGAATTTTTGAATCTGGAAGTACGGGCGCAGGCGTGCTCAAGGCGGTAGCTGCATCCCAAACATAACACAAAACCGCCCGCATTCAAGTCCCGTAGATCCGATCTCCCGCATCACCAAGGCCGGGGCGAATGTAGGCGTTGGCATCCAACTCGCGGTCGAGCGTGGCGGTGAAAATCGGGACACCGGGATGCGCATGACTGAGCGCCTTGACGCCTTCCGGGGCAGCCACGAGGCAGACGAAGGTGAACCGCTGCGCACCCAGCTTTTTCAGGTGCGCAATGGCCTGCGTGGCGCTGCCACCCGTCGCGAGCATCGGATCAACGACAAACACGCGGGCCGTTTCGATGCCATCGGGGATGTTGCTGTAGTAATCGTGGGGTTCTTTGGTTTCTTCGTCGCGGTACATGCCCAGGTGCCCAACGCGGGCCTCCGGCACAAACCGGACAAACCCGTCGACCATGCCCAGCCCCGCCCGCAGGATCGGCACCACAATCACCCTGTCGGCGATCTCATATCCCGTTGTCGGCTCCAGCGGCGTGTCGATGGTTTCCACATCCAGCGTCAGGTTACGCATGGCTTCATACGCCAAAATGGCTGCGGCATCCGAGAGCGTCTTTCGAAAAAGACCATGGGGCGTATCGGCGCGGCGCAGGATCGTGAGGTCGCGTTTGAGCAAGGGATGATCGACGACGGTGAGACTCATCGTTTCGGTGTATGGGAGTTTATGGGGTTGGGGGTGTGGGAGTCTATGAGGTTGAGAGGATGGGAGTCTATGAGGTTGAGAGGATGGGGGTATGGGTGAAATAGGGTTCTGCTTCTTCACGGATGTGTTGAGCAGGACCACACCACTGTTCGGGGCTGGCCATCATTTTGACGATGCCCCCGATGATGTTTTCGTATTCCTGATTCAGTTGGGTATGAGTTTTTGCCAAGAGATAGCCACATGCCAAAGCATGGTCCAGCCAGCATTGGGTTTCGGCAGCTTCAGCATCGGCATCGCTCAGCTTGCTGATAAAGTGTTTCTCATAACGCCTTTTCCGCCATGCTTCTGCAATGTTGGCCGTCACAGATCGAGAAGCCCGGCGAATCTGGTCGGTCAACGAAAAACGTTCCTCCACAGCCCACCCCTTCGAGTGATGATAAATTTCTTGCGCCACCCGATTCGCCTGTTGATAGATACGTAATTCCCGAAAATGCCGAACCATCGCGGTCCCCCATAGAATCTGTCTGTAATCAATCGCTATCCCCACACTCCCAAACACCCACACTCCCAAACGCACTCACCCTCCTTTCTTCGCTTTGCGTTCGGCCACGACCTGCTTGTGCACCTCCGCGTTTTCGACCCACGGCTGGCGCTCAAAGTAGCTGTCGCTGAGTTTCTTGATGAGGCCTGCGAGCAGGATGAGCGTGATGACGTTCGGCAACGTCACCAGCGAAAGCGCCACATCGCCGAGGTCCCACACGGTGGTAACCGCAACGATAGCTCCGAGGAAGTGCATCACGAGGAAGACAAACTTGTACGGTAGGATGGCCTTCGCCCCCCACAGGTAGTTGGCACAGCGGTCGCCGTAATAACTCCATGAGATGGCGGTTGAAATGGCGAACATGATAACACTTAGCAGCACAATCCAGCGCCCAACACCGCCCAGCCCAATACCGCCCAGCCCACGCTCAAAGGCAAGGGTGGTGAGCGGCGCACTGTTGCGGGCCGCATTGCCATACAGCGTGGTGAGTTCCTGCCCATTGCTCGTCTCGATGCGTCTTTCGGCAGGGAAAATGGTGCCCGAGAACGGCTGCGTCTGCGCCTCGTCGGTGAAGAGTTGCTCGACGGCGATGTCGAAATAGGCCATGTCCAGGCCGTCTGCCGTCGCCGGGTTGCCATTGGTGATGGTGACTTGGTCCGGAGTTCCTGCATCGGAATACCCCGCCGTATCGTTGCCCGTCACGTAGGAAATATTGGCGTCGTTAATACCAATTTCGGTAGGCACACGCGCGTTCCACGAGCCCGTGGCCACGATCACTAGCCCCGTCATGGTGCAGATGATAATCGTATCGATGAACGGCTCCAGCAGTGCCACCACGCCTTCCGACACGGGTTCATCGGTTTTGGCCGCCGAGTGCGCAATCGGGGCGGAGCCTTGCCCGGCTTCGTTCGAGAAGAGGCCGCGCTGCACGCCGTAGGTCATCATCACCAAAAAAACACCGATGCCGGTCCCTGCCACACCGGAGGTGGGATTAAACGCCTCCGAGAAGATCATCCCGAACGCGCTGGGGATATCACCGATGTGGACCGCCAGAATCACGACAGCCCCCAAAACATAAAGCGCCGCCATCACTGGAGCCAGAATACTCGTTACGCGCCCGATCCGCTTGATGCCGCCGATGATGACCATCCCCACGATAGCTGCCGTCACGAGGCCCGTCACCCAGGTCGCGATACCGAAGGTGTGGTTAATCTGCGTCGCAAGGGTATTGGCCTGCACGGCGTTGCCCGTCATGAACGACGTGAGCATGAGCATAAACGCAAAAAACACCGCGACGATTTTCCAGTTGAGGTTAAACACCTCCTTCATGCCGCGCTCGATGTAATACATCGGGCCGCCAGCCACCGAGCCTTCCCATGCGTTGGCATCCTGGTCTTCGTGCAGGATGTCGCGGTAGTGCTGGGCCAGCGTCACCTCGCTGTATTTGGTAGCCATCCCCAGAAGCGCCGTAATCCACATCCAGAACAGCGCCCCCGGCCCACCGATATGAATTGCCAGGGCCACCCCCGCGATGTTGCCAATCCCTACCGTTGCCGAAAGCGCGGTGGTAAGGGCTTGAAAGTGCGAGACATCACCGGGCTCGTTGGGATCATCATATTTGCCCGTGGCTACGGCAAAGCCATGCCCCAGTTTGCGAAACTGGATGAACCCCAGCCGAATGGTGAGATAAATACCTGCTCCCAGCAGACCAATCACCAACGGCCATTTAAGGATGCTATTTGCAATGGAGATAAAATGTTCGAGGAGTTCCATACGGCCCGCACGTCAAGGAGAGAAAAGGCGAAAGCACTGCTGGTGCCTCCCGATCAGGACGCACCCACTGATTTACGAATCGGGAAAATATAACGCCTCACCTGCCCGTGGGCAAACCGCAAAACAACGCCCCGACGCCACTTGGTGACAGCCGGGGCTTGTAGCAAGGGAATCTCTTAAATTGTTCTAAGAAACTGTCTGGTATGTCAGTTGGGAAGCGAGCCTGAGGGGTTTTAGGGCCTGAAACGAACGACTTTGGAGGGTCATAGCAGCGCTATGGGCCGACAAAGTGGGCGATGTCAGGGTCGAAAAGAACCAGGCGTAGCCCCAAATCATCGTACCAGACAGTTTCTAAGAGGTTGATTTCCGCGTCTCTTGTTCCTCATGGCCATTCGCGGGACGAGACAGCGTTGGTGGCGTGGGATCAGGCGCAGGGCCAGGCGTAGGCTTCGGAGTAGTTGGCGCACCGGGGCTGGGAGCAGCCGGCGGCATAGGGCGAGGGGTAGGAACGGAACGGGGAGCGGGCGTGGGGGCAGAACTCCGCGTGACTGCTGGAACCGTGCGCCCGCCTTTGCCTTTTTTCGCCACGTCGCCGATGGTTTTGGCATCCACGTCCACAATCTGGCCTTTCATCAGTGCCAGGGTACGGGCAGGGAATTTTTTCACGAGCCGGTAGTCGTGCGTAGACATCAGCAGCGTCATGCCTTGTCGGTGCAGGCTGATGAGCAGCTTCTGAATTTCGTCTGCCACACGCGGGTCAAGGTTGCCTGTTGGTTCGTCAGCAAGAAGAATCCACGGCTCGTTGGCGATGGCGCGAGCGATGGTGACGCGCTGCTGCTCACCCCCGGAAATTTCGTGCGGAAAACGTTTCCACTTGTGCTGCAAGCCTACGCGCCCCAACACCTGCATCACCCGGTTCTTCACGGCGGCCCCACCTTTTCCCGTCGCATACAGCGCAAAGGCCACGTTTTCGTAGACGCTGCGGTCGGGCAGCAGTTGAAAGTCCTGGAACACCACCCCCAGCGTACGGCGCAGGTAAGGGATTTCCTTGGGCGTGATGGTATCACTGCGGTACTCGCCAACGCGGACGACGCCCTTGTCGGGCTTGAGGTCCATGTAAATCATCCGCATCAGCGTACTTTTGCCACTGCCCGAGGGGCCAATGACATACGCCATTTCCCCCTGCTTGATACTCAGCGTCAGGTTTTCATACACCTTACGGACAGTACCATCCGGCAAGGGGTAGGATACGGTAACGTCGCGAAAATCTATCACGGTTGGGACTCGCTTCGATCAGAAAAGGAGAGCATTGTAATGTACGTAGCGGGTTTGAGTTTTGCGACGCTGTCCGGCGGTTCTTTCAGCGCTGCACCACCCAGTGAACCCGTTCGGAGTTCTCCGTAGCGGGCTCGGTAGTAAAATCGTCGTACGCAGTGAGTTTTTTAAAAGCGGTCTGCTGAATAAGGGCCTGCACCTCTTCCAATGTATACGCCCGCTGGACGTGGCACTCCTGATACCGCTTGCCCTGGACGGTCAAATCGAACGTGGTGGTATGTATCCGGGTGGCGGCATCATACACGCTTTTACGCACATACGAGAACCCGCGCGTTCGCCCCCGATCTTCGAAAAAATCGGCGTTGTTGATGGAGTTAGCGGGAGTACTCTGGTCGAAAATAAAAATCCCCCCCGGCGTCAGCACCTCGTAGACTTGTTGGAAAACCTGAAGGATCTGCGTCGTCTCCAGCAAATAGTTGAGGCCATCATAGAGCAGCAAGACCACATCGACGGGTGTGGGCATCTGAAGCTGGGTAAAATCCATCACTGTAAACTGGACCGCCGCCTCAACCGCCGCCGCTTTTTCGCGGGCAATGGCGATCATTTGCGGTGAAAGATCAGTGCCGAGGTAATTATATGCTTCCCAGGTGTTCAGTTCCAACGCCAGTGAGCCCGTGCCACAGCCTAACTCCAACACGGTTTGGGCCTCGGGATGATGAAGCGCCAGCAGGTCGGCGATGTAGGCGGCCCACATATCGTATTCCACGTGCGCCATCACCGTGTCGTACCCGGCAGCAAGCACCGTATAGGGTGGCGTCTCAGCCTTTTGCGGGGCGATCTGCATCAGCCGGCCTTCTTTTGTTCAAGCAGCCGGGACCGCCGCCGGGCAATATCAATGGCGAGATAGATGGCCGCCCGCATACTTCCTGCCGACGCCTTGCCTTCCCCTGCGATGTTAAACGCGGTGCCGTGATCGGGCGAAGTACGAACGATAGGCAATCCGGCGGTGTAGTTGATGCCGCTCTCGAACGCGAGGGTTTTGAAGGGCACCAGCCCTTGGTCGTGGTACATGGCCAACACCGCATCGTACAGCCGGTACGCCCCGATGCCAAAAAAGCTATCGGCGGGGAAGGGCCCAAAGACGAGCGTGCCTTCCTCGCAGGCTTGGGTGATGGCAGGGATAATGACTTCGCTTTCCTCACGGCCCAGCAACCCGCCATCGCTGGCGTGTGGGTTAAGTCCCAACACCGCAATTTTGGGTCGAGCAATGCCGAAGTCACGCATCAGACTTCCTGCAATGACGCCGATCTTATCGAGAATGGCCTCGCGGGTAACCTGTTTGGGAACGTCCCAGATCGGGATGTGTGCCGTGACCAGCCCCACCCGCAACCCGTCTGAGACCATCATCATGGTATGCCGGTCACTGCCACTACGGCGGGTGATATATTCCGTATGCCCGGGATCTTTATACCCTGCCATCGCGATGGCTTCTTTCGAGATGGGGGCCGTCACCATGGCCTCGGCGTGCCCTTCTTTGCATAAATCAACAGCGGCCGCAACAGATTCCATTGCCAGGGCCCCGGCTTCCCGCGTAATTTTGCCAAAATGGACCTCTGGCTTTTCGCCCCTGGCAATATCGAGTACGGTGAGCCCGGTCTCTGGTACTTCATCGGGCACTTGCTGCACCACCCGGATGCGCAAATCACGAAAGCCTAACTTGTTGGCATGGGTTTTCAGCACATGCGCCGAGCCAACCAAGATGGGCTGCAGCAGCCGCAGCATACGGGGATCTGCCAGACTTTTCAGCACCACTTCCGGTCCCACCCCATGCGGATCTCCCAGCGAAATCGCAATCCGGGGACGGTAACGCGGCGTGGAAGAAACGGCTTTGGTGTCGGAGAGCATGGTATCAGTAAAAGACATCGCTAAACCTCAAACATCACAACGAAGAATGGCATCAGGTAAACCACCGGCGCTATCATCTAGGACTTCCCTCGCGGCACGCCACGAGGGTAACGACCAAAGAAATCTGGTTTGCCCTCAATACTAGCATCGGGGAATGCGACCAGAAAAAGAGTCAATACACGCACCAACTCGTAAGAGGACTCTCTGTTCTCAAGGACGAGCACGCAGTTGAAAGGGATCGAGGCTGGTGGCGGCCCAGAACACGAAGCGCCGTCCGTCTGCGTAGTGCCACACCTCCTCTACCCCGCCGCCGGGTGGAAACTGCCGTTCGACCGCCGCAGCGGGACCATGCACGATGAAAACCTCGGCCTGATCCGTCTCCAGGCCATCGGGGCCGCCGCGCCCGGTCTGGAAGGCCGTGGCAGCATGATCGATGCGGCGGTAGTATTCAGCCATGAGTTCGTTAAAAACGGTACCGGGCGTTGGGTCACGGGCTGCCCAGTAGGCACGGACCTGCGCTTCCTGCGCCGCTCGGCTCCCCCGTTGCATGGCGCGAATGGTCCGGCGCGCTTCAACAAACTCCAGCGCCCGGATTGCCACCTTGGGATGATGCAGCGCCAGCGGCATGTTGCGCCAGTGTGTCTGAAAACGCATCGTCTGTGTCGCTGTCGCTGTACCCTGGTTCAGCGTGGTAGCGAGGATATAGGCTCCATCGGTCAACTGCTCGCCCGCCAGGGAGATGGGAAAGAGGTAGCAGCTATCACGGGCGGAGGCCGTCTCCCATTCCAGCCTCCCTTCTCGCAACACGGGCTCTGTTTGTGGAAGCGCCACAGCTTCTTGCATCGTGACGCTCCCTTCGTACACCTGCGTTCCATCTTCGGGTTTGGCGTCAGCCTCAGGGCGTTGGGAAAGGGTGTAGGTGATCAGCGCATCCGCCCCGTCTTGCAAACAGGCGGGCACCAAAGCTTGAAAGGGTTGGCCAAAAGGCGCATCGCCCCCCAGATTTACCAGCGTGATCTGCACGCCTGCGGCTGTCACATCCACGGCCGTACCCAGCAAGGCACGGCCCAGAGCCATCGGAGCCCCAAAATCAGGAATGGAAACAGCAGTCTGGGAAGTCCGGCGTGTCCGTTCTGCCTCGCCCACGTGGAGGTGGTAATAATAGGCACCGGGAGGCAACGGGAACGTCACCGCCGCTTCCACATCGAGCGAACGGCTATGTGTGTCCTCAAAGGTGGCAGCGTACGAGGTGCCTTCCCACGCCTCTTCAGCGACAAGCCGTTCGCCCTGCCACACCTGCACGGTAACATTAACATCGGCGATAAATCCGCCGCTCCCCTGTCGTTCCTGGTCGCGCAAAAAAACCAGACGCGCATGGGGAATGCGGAAGCTTACTACAAGCTGCCCACCGCTGGGAGCAGGCACCACGTTGGCTTCATGATAAACCGCGGGCTGCCCAAAACGCGCTGCGAGATCAGGGTAATCTTGCGCGTTCGCCGTAGTCACAACAGCGAAAAGCCCTAGCAGCACCAGACCAATCACCTGGCACAGGGAAGAGCCTTTGTGAAATTGTCCGCCCTCCCCAATGTACATTCCTTCATCCTCTGGTTGTTGCCGTTTCATTCCACTTGCACCCATACTGTGTCCACCGATAGGCCCGCGACAATGCCAAGCCCCCCGGTGACGTTCGAGGTGGGCTCCCGTCGGCTGGGATCATCGCGGCTGGAGGCGAACAAGGCATAATCGCGACCGCTGCGGATGAGCGCCACGCGCAGGGCGTGAGGGGGCAACGGGTCCTCTTCTTCAACAACGGGAACGGCATACACCCCCGTCCACCGTCGCTCCCCGGCCGCCCCGCGACGCGCTCCACGCTCGCGAAAGATTTGCTCGGGGCGGAAGAAAAAGTCGTCAAGCGTGCCGCTCAATATGGGCCGCAGTTGCCCCCGCACCCAGTAGGCGCTATCCGCATCGACTTCGTCAAAGTCCACCGTCCACGCCAGCGAAGCTTCAATGAGATATACAAAACCTTGCTCCGCTCCCACCCGCAAGGAATCGACGAGCAAGCTATCAGAATCGCTGGACTCGATGAACAGCGAATCGAGGATGATGCCGGCTACGGGTTTGTCGGGAATCACAAGGCGGAAGCTATCGATCTGAATCGGCGGTGGCACCCGGCTTTCTGCCATCACGTGTTGATCTGCCCACGTTGCCTCGAAACGGAGCGTAGCACGCGGCGGCACGGTGGGCGGTGGGGTAACGGGTTCATAGCGTCCCGGCTGTCCCGGCATGGGTTCGTAGGCGATCCGCTCGCCATTCATCACAAGCGTCACCTCGGCGTCGGTCACAGCGGTTTGCCCATCCAGTGGATACGGATCCGTCACCGGCCGAGACTGCGCCAGCCGCACCGTCGGCAACGGCTTGCCTGCATCCACAAATCCTTCCACCACAAGTCGTGGCGGCTCAACAGGCACCACGGTGTCGCACCGTGCCCACACGAGCAAGGCGGCAATCGTCATCAGCCACGTTGTCAACAAGGATCGAGAAGTGTTCATAGCTCGATCTGAAACTCTAGATTGGGAACCAGGAACAGACTGCGACGCTCCTCCACCGCCACCCCGTCGGGTGGGCGCGGGTCGTAGATGAAGTCGATCACGTTGCGACGGTTAGAGATGTTGAAGAGGTAAAGCTTGGAGCTAAACCAAACCCCAAACACCTGAAACCGATACCCCATCGTGGCATCAAAGCGCAAGTAGGGTGGCAACCGCCCGTTGTTGATCTCGGGGCGGTAGAGGTAACGGGTAGGTTCGTCATCCAACGGGTCGCCAATGGCATAACGCGCCACCGGAACGGTGTGCGGATACCCGGTTCGCCAGTCACACGAAACCACAAACCCCCAGTGCCGCCCTTGCCGGGCAGCCACACTACGAAACGCAAACGGTGCCTCGAAGCGCGTCGGGCGAAAAATGGTCTCGTCCAGTTCCATCGAGCGGGTGCGCGACCGGCTTCCGGTGTAGCTCAGCCACAGCCGCCACGGACCTTGCTCCGCCCGCAACGAGACTTCGACGCCGTAGGCCCGCCCCTCACCGCCTACGTACTGACCCAGCAAGGTCCCCACCTCGATACCCGGACCTTCAAGCCCTTCTTTGGTCTGATAGACATCGCGTGGCAAGAGGATATTGTCTGAATCGCGCCAGTACGTCTCTGCCGCCAGCGTCAGCCAGCGGGCCGGATGGCTCTCGACGCCCACCGCCACCTGCACACTGCGAGAGGGCGTTACGCTGCCACTTGCCGGTACCCAGCGACTCGATACTAAATCGTACAAAAAGGAATAGCGGTCGCGTAAGCGGTGCAAATACTGCCATTGCACACCTGCACCCGCCCGAAACACCAGATAGTCGGGGTGCAACGCATAGCGTACGTTGAAACGCGGGCTGAGGCGAACGTGGTTGCCACCACTAAAAAAGCTGGCCCGCAATCCCGGCTGGATCAGCCAGCGCGGGGCAGGTTGCCACGAATCTTGCAGATAGGCGACCACTTCCAACGCCTCCTGTCCCGCATTCGTATCGAGCGTATCAATCACGCCCAGCGACCGCTGTACGTCGGCATCGAGGAAGCTTCGGAAATTGCGGCTCACCACCTGCCCCCCGAGGCGCAGTTGGTGGGACAACGAGGGATAAAAATCCACATCCGTCTTGATGCCGTAGTCGCGCAGGCGCACCTCATAATCAGATTCCACCGAGGAGGCATCCGTGGGACGTAATAGAATACGTTCGTTGGCGCGGTAGCTCGACCGATAGCCTGTGGTCGTCACAAAAAGGCGCCGTGAAAACAGGTATTGATGCCGGGCGCTGTAAAGCCGGTTGCCCCAGCCGTGCTCGATCTCAAAAAACAGGTCCAGCGGGCGCAGCCAGTCATCCAGATTGGTAGTCAATTCAAAGGGAAGCCGCAGGTCCAGGTTGTCCTCGCCGTGGTAATAACTCAGCGAAAGCTGATGCCGGGCGTTGGGCCGCACGGTCAGCTTGGCGTTGGTATCCAGAAAAAAGTAACCCGTGCGCAGCGTGTCTCGCCGTCCGTTTTCCTCCACGGGATGCTCGGTGCCGATGATCTGGTCGAGGTACGATCGCCGTCCAGAGACCATAAACGAGACTTTTTTTCCGACAGGCGCTTCGACGATGAAGCGGCCACTCAACAGGCTCAGTGCCATGAGCGCATGCGCCTGTTTACCATCTCGCAACTCGGCATCCAGCACTGCCGAGAGCCGACCGCCATATTCAGCCGGGAACGACCCCCGGTATAGCTTGATGTCCTTAAACGTCTCGGTCTGGAAGGTGGAGATGAGGCTGAAGGCATGCCATGGGTAATACACCGGGGCGCCATCGAGCAGGTACAGGTTCTGGTCCGGCTCGCCCCCGCGAATAATAAGACCGCCATTAACCTCTCCTGCTTTTTGTACCCCCGGAATCCATTGCAAGGCCTGAAAAAGGTCGGTTTCACCGGGAAACGAAGGCAACAGTTCGAGATCTTGCACCGGCACCGACGCCACGCCAGGCACTGCCACTAGATCCATGGCATCACTCCGGGTTGCTTCCACCACCACTTCGTTGGTCAGCAACGTCGAAGGCGTCAGCCCGATTTCGGCTTCGGCTCCCACCGTCAGCAAGGTATCACGGCTTCCGAAGCCGAGGTACGAAAACCGCACGTTGTACGTGCCGATGGGCAACGCAGAAATGGCAAAATACCCTGCATCATTGGTGGTCGTCCCCAGGCGTAAATCGGGAAGATAGACATGGGCACCCGGCAAGGATTCGCTCGTCTCCCCATCGCTCACATAACCAGACAGGCTCCCACGGGGCACCCGGAGCGGAGGCAGCGCTTCGGCATCCGTGGTCGACGGGGGCAACGCGGCCAGCACGTATTGCCGTCGCCGCACCCGCTCGGCACGCAGCCCAGTATCCGCCAGTAAACACGCCAAGGCTTCTTCCGAGTTATCGCCCGCGTACTGACAACTCACCGTTTGGTCCTGCACCTGCCGCGCGGCGTACACCACATCAACCGATGCCTGATTCCGCAGCGCAGCAATGGCTTCTTCGAGCGGAGCTTCTTCTACGTCGAGGCGAATCGCCTGCGCCTGTACGGACGGAGCCCATAGCCCGATTAACAACCCGAAAAGCACAAAAAGGTGGTATCGCACGACGTGGCGTCTGATACGGAAGAAAGGCGGAATGAAGACAAAAGATCAGCAGACAAGGGGCGGCCCGTAGCAATGAGGCCGTGCCTGTTTGGATGCGTCGCTTTGTACGCGCGTTACAGGATGAGGTTGTTCCAACCCATTCCTTTTTTGACTGCTTTTTTCTGGAATGGAATGGGCTACCGCATAAAAAAAGCCCGCCTCAGAACAAGGCGGGCTTTAACCTGCGGTGCAAGACTAGCTACGGCACCAGCACAAAACCACCGTCGGCGGTGGCCTGCACCTGCGCATTTACCGTCGGAGCCAGCCATTCGAGAATCTGCTGGGCCCCCACTTCTTGTTCAAATGTGCCGTTCACGGCCTCCTGCGCAAGGGCCGCATCAACGGAAACAGGGACGCCATAACGTTCGCTAAGCAGCGCCGCCGCATCCGCCAACGATGTGGCACGGAAGACAAACAAACCGGTCCACCCCAGCGCCTCCGACAGTTCCACCTCGGTAGGAGTAGAAGGTAGGGCGTTGCGCGCCACTTCGCTCATCTGCCCAGGTTCCAGCACCACCACTCGATCAGGAGCGGCGTGGGAGGCCACAGCGACTTTACCGGTCGCCAGCACCACCTGCATTTCGGCATCGTCCGCGCTGATACCAAAGCTGGTACCGAGCACCGTGGTGACACCTGTAGGCGTCGCGACACTGAACCCTTGTTGCCCCGGCACTACATCAAAAAAGGCCTGTCCGGTAAGCTCTACGCGGCGGTTGAAGGTTGCAGCATCATCAGGATCGGTATAAACCAGGCGAGCACCTCCGAGCAGACGGACCGTGGAGCCATCGGCGAGTTCAACAACCTGGGTTTGCCCTTCGGCAACCTCAAGGGTCACCATCTGGCTGTCTCGCTGAAAAATCAACAGGGCGGTTATCATAAAAAGGGCAACGGCCAGCGGTGCCATAACGCGCCACCCCCATTGCGACGCCGTGCGGACGGGCGAGCGCTGTTGGGCACGGCGGTCGGCAGCAGGCCGAAGGGAATCGGCACGCGGGGCTGCGGGAGCCTCAGCAAAATGTTCATTCCAGCACGCGTCAAAGTCGGCACAGCCATCCTGAATATGGTGCACGACATCGGCCAGAGCCGGATACTGGTTAATGGTGGCCAACAGGTGCGGGCGAGCCGCATCAAGTTCTGCTTGCTCGGTTGAGGTCAGTTCTTCGCCTTGGCCAGACACGGCCAGCGCATGGAGAACCAACAATCGCCGATCAGGCACCTGTTTATTCAGGTCGGAGCGCACCGCATCGCGTACCTGTAGCCAATGGCCATACGCTTCGGCAAGCGCTTCGTCCTCGGCGAGCACTTCCTGCAAGGCTTGCCGCTGGGCAGCGGTCAGTGCCTCTGGAAAAAGCAGTGCATCAAGCGCGTCTTGCATGATGATCTGGGAGATAACTATCGAGTGGGTGGTATGGTTGGGCAGTGGTCCATTCTGCCCGGCGTTTTGCCTGCGGAATTGGAGACTGCCCCTTAAAGGCGCACAGAAGGGGGAAAAGGTAACAAGTTTCTTAACAAGGTCGGGTTACCAGCATAAGCCGAAGACCACCAGCATGACGCCAGCAACGGACAATACCGACCGCATCCGCTCAAACGCACGCTTCACCTGCATTTTCACCGCGGCCTCGGTTGTCTCGATCATCTCTGCGATTTCCTGGTAGCGATACCCATATTCACGCAGTTCTAGGATTTGCCGGGCTTTGGGGGTGAGCGAGGAAAGCGCCCGCTCCACGTCCACCTCAATGCCTGCGGCATTTGACATTTCCGACCGTTCGGGCGGGATTTCGGGGTCATACAGCGACTCTTTCGGGCCATAACGTCCCCGGTACAAGTCTTGTAATTCGAACAAGGCCGCCTTCATGGCAAATGCCTTTAGACGGCTGGAATCTTTCAGGTCGGTAAGACCGCCGTGAACACGCAGCATCGTGTTTTGCACGAGGTCGTCCACTTCGGTTTTAAAGCCAATGCGTTTAATAAAAAACGCCCGCAGGATTGGCTGCAACGTGACAAAGATCTGCTCACGGGCAGCCTCATTGCCAGCCTGTGCCTGTTCCACAAGTGCGGTATCAAATCCGTAAGGAGAAGCCATGAGGGAATAGCCCGAATGGAATAACAACAACGTCCAGCACCTTCATCGAGAAAGTGCTGTTGCCTCTATACGTACAAGGTCCTTTTGAGATACGTAGGCCGCACCCAGTTTCGATTTCGTAGCGCGCCTATTCGTGAAAATCCCATTAAGCCAGGGCAAGCCCAACCAATCCCAGCAGCATCACTCCCTTCATCACCCGGCTCACGACGGGAGCGTGCGCCTCTGCCTCGGTGCTCATGAGCAAGGCCAGGGCCCGAAGCATTCCGCCACCTGCCGCCAGCATAAACAAGAGAAAAACGCCGCTATAATCGAGTACCAGGAACGGCCATGGGGTTAACAACAACGTGATCCCGAGCACAGCAGCCGCCAAATGCATGACTCGTGGTGTCCCCCAAACAAGTGGCAGGGTACGGCTGCCAGCTTTCGCATCTCCTTCCTGGTCCTCCACATCTTTTACCAATTCCCGAACAAGCGTGGTAAAAAAAGCGAAACCAACCCCCACGTGGGCAGCCGCCAAATCCCCTACCGCCGCACTACCATACCATAACGTGAGCCCTACCATCAGCGCGATGGTAATATTGCCGATGAGGGGCTGATGCTTTAACCGGGCACTATACCCCCATAACAATCCTGCGGCGGTCAGGCTCACAACACCATGTCCCCATGATACCACCAGCCCTACGCCCACTCCGGCCAACAGGAGAAAAACACCGAGCCATCTAGCCGTAGGCAAGGTTACCAACCCGGCAGGCAAAGGACGAGTGGGACGATTGATGCGGTCGTGCTCCAGGTCGTACATATCATTCAACACATTCCCACCTGCTCCCACCAGCATGGCAGAGCAAACCGCTCCCAAAAGCAGCCAACGGTGTGGTTCTGTCCCTGCATCGGCTCCAGCCGCCATGACGCCTCCCACCAGCACCCCCGCTGCAAACATCAGCACATTCAGCGGGCGTACCAACCGGACAAGTGCCCAGAGGCGTTTCCCCAACAACGAGGAATTGATAGAATCAAGCATTGAAAAAAAGTACGACCCTTCCTAAAAAATGTAAAACCGACACACTTTCCAGCTTAAAGATACATGCCCCCCTTAGAAACTGTCTGGTACGGGGGTTGGCAGGCGAGCCGAGGCGATTATCGAGACCAGCGTCGTCCGATTTCGAGGCTCGTAGCAACGCTACGGGCCGAGAAACCGAAGGCGGAGCCGCAGGGCATCGGGCGGCGATGGGCGGAAAAGCGACCGGCGCAGCCCCAAATCGACGTACTAGACAGTTTCTTAAGGTGGAACCATTTCTTCCAGGCACCCATAAGAAGAAGTGGGTTGTTCTTACAACCTATGCATTGACCTATTCAATAGAGCTATGAGGAGCTTGACATGAGCATGTTTGCGCTGCAGGATGTGACACTGGGAGAACTTGAAGGACAAGGCTATGCCTTCAAAAAGAAAACAGCGTTTGGCGATGCCCGACGGGGCATTTTTTTCTTGGACGATGCCGACGCCCTCGAAAAGCTGGAGGCAGAAGAAACGCTGCTGTTTGAAGGAGCCTGTTACTACAAAGACCGGGGCCCGCGCAATCGCTCGTTTGAAGTTCAAATTATTCAAACCATCCCGACGCGCCTGGGACATCGCATTGATTTTGAAGCCATTGATAATCCCGAGCCGGTGCTGCAAGCCTGAGAATCACCTCACCGTACAACCGTAGCCCCGAATGCCATGTGTGTTCGGGGTTTTTTCGTTTCAGGACGACTTACTGCGTGCGGCCATGGCTATTCCCAAGGCTGCACCTATCGCAATACCGACACCCACCCCGATGGCAATATTACCGAGGGCCACGCCCAAGGCGGCCCCTATCCCGGCTCCCAACGCGATGCCTACACCCATTTTGTTTTCGTTCATGTCCGTTCCGTTTGATGGTATATATTTTTTCCTGGCAGTCAAATCGCCTCGAAGCGATTGGCGGCACGGTTTTTTTGGACGTGAGCAGGATCAAAGAGTTGCCCATTCATGGCAATATATACTCCCGGCGGCAACGCCTGTGCTGCCGCAAAGGCAAACCCAATATTAAAAACCGCATCGCTGGTCTTGAATCGGGCGGGCGTCAGTGAACCAACCAGCACCATCGTTTTATCAACAATGGGTTTCAGCACCTGGGCGGTGTGTACCATCGTATCGGTGCCATGGGTGATGAGAATATGCTGGCACGGACTCTGGGCCACCTGCTGATAAATGGCGGCCCGGTCGTCGTCGGTAAGTTCCAGGCTGTCCTTCCGCATCAACGTCATCACGTCATAGTCAACCCTGACGTTGGCTTCTTTCAGGATCTCAACAATCTGTGGCTCGCCCACCTCAAACTCGCTCTTGGCGTCGAAATAGACCTTGTCGATGGTACCACCGGTGGTAAAAATCTGGACCTTCATGTGCAAAATTCGGAAACGTATCTCAGCGTTTCCGCTAAACGCCTACCGAATCCTGCTGATCCATCTTTTATCGCTCGCCGCCCGAGATTCGCCTCGCCAATTGTTCGGCGCTGTGGGCATTAATGACGGCGCGTTCTCCGAGCCGGTGGGCAACAAACACGGCATCGGCCCCAACGGCAATGCGCAGGCACACCCATTCTTTCCCCAGAGCATGCTGAGGCGGAGCTTTGGCGGCTGTCTTTTTTACCACGGCCGCCTCAATCACCATACGTTCCGGCTCCGACCAATCGCCACGGTAGTAGACATGCGAATTAGGGGGAGAGGGCAAGACGGAAGGAATTAATGACATGGCAAACCTCCGATGGTGTACAGGGGAAGAGGAGTTCGGAGAACTTCAGCTGCAC
Source organism: Rhodothermia bacterium (assembly GCA_030428385.1). GTDB lineage: Bacteria > Bacteroidota > Rhodothermia > Rhodothermales > JAAAOL01 > JAUIDY01. The sequence goes on from JAUIDY010000021.1 coordinate 42,419, forward strand.
GATGCGCCCACGGGGTGAAGAGATATGGGAGATGGCACACCGCGTTTTCTGAAATCCGCTATGTATAAAAAACGTAGCGATTTGCGAAAGTCGGGAAATCGATTATAAAAACCTGGGCCTACACCTCCTGCACCTCACCCTTCGCCTTCCAGCACGACGTTGTCCCGCCCAAAAAGCCGGGTGACGCCTTGCATCAGTTCAGGCGTCGGATCGACGACGTAGGTGCGACTGCGGACACGCTGCTTGCCGCCGGGAAGGTCGGCGCTGTAGATGTCAAAATACAGCTTGCAATGCCCGCCCCGGTACTGGTCGCATAACTCCTGCAGCCGGTCGAACACATCCGGTTGCACCTGATCGGGTTGGATTTGCAAAACAATGGCCTTGACCAATTGCTCGCGCACCTTCCACATGGGCCACACATCGCGGGCGAGGATTTTAACGCTGCCTCCTCGCACCTCCGTCTCGCCGCGCACCATCACAATCTCATCCACCTTGAGGTAGTTTTGCACGCGGTCCAGCACCGCGCTGAAACACACAATTTCGCCCTGCCCGCTAAAATCCTCGATGGCGGCAAACGCCATGGGTTTGCCCGACTTGGTGGTGCGCCGTTGCACTTCTGTGATGATGCCGCAAAATGTATGGGTCGGCTTCTGCCGCCGTCCGGCATATCCGTCGCCCTGCGACTCCACCTCTTCCTCGGGCACTTCCAGCTTTTCCGTATCGCCCAACTGCGCCGACGTAAACGCGTTGTATTCAGGCCGAAACCGGTCCAGGGGATGCCCGGAAACGTAGAAGCCCATCATGTCGCGTTCTTCTTTTAAAAGCTGCGCCCGCGACCACGGCTCCTCGATGGGCAGGTTGGGCTCCAGCAAGGCCGCCGTCCCGGATGCTGCCCCAAACAGGCTGTTTTGCCCCGCTGCTTTATCCAATTGCACTTTCTGTGCATACTGAAACACCATGTCGAGCGCCTCGATGAACTGCGCCCGGTGGCCTTCCAGGTCATCCAGCGCCCCGGCGCGTGCCATACACTCGATGGCTTTCTTGCCGACGGTGCGCAGGTCGAAGTGCTTCACCATGTCGAACAGCGTCTTAAACGGGCCGTGCTTGTCACGCGCCTCCATCATCGCTTCAATGGCCCCGAGCCCCACACCTTTGATCGCGCCGAGGCCAAACCGGATCTGCCCGGCCTCCACGGTGAAGTGCGCCTCGCTTTTGTTGATTGATGGGGGCAACATCTCGATGCCCAGGTGCCGCGCTTCTTCGAGCACAACCGTCAGTTTGTCGGTCGTGCCCATCTCGTTCGTCATTGCCGCCGCCATAAACTCGGCGGGGTAGTGGGCCTTCAGGTAGGCCGTCTGATAAGCAACGATGGAATAGGCGGCACTGTGGGATTTGTTGAAGCCGTAGCCCGCGAACTTCGCCATCATGTCGAAGACCTCGTTGGCGGTCTTCTCGTCCACGCCGCGCTCTTTCGCCCCATCCACAAACACGATGCGCTGCTTGTCCATCTCCTCCTGCTTCTTCTTGCCCATCGCGCGGCGCAGCAGGTCGGCCCCACCCAGCGTGTAGCCGCCCATCGTCTGCGCCATCTGCATCACCTGCTCCTGATACACCGGGATGCCGTAGGTCGCCTGCAAGATGGGTTCGAGCATGGGGTGCGGATACGACACCTCTTCCTTGCCGTGTTTGCGAGCGATGTAGTTCGGGATCAGGTCCATCGGTCCTGGACGGTACAGCGCGTTCATGGCAATGAGGTCGTCCACGCTCGTGGGCTTGAGCTTGCGCATCCACTCGCGCATCCCGGACGATTCAAACTGGAACACCGCCACCGTGTCGCCGCGCTGGAAAAGCTGGAACGTCTTCGCATCATCGAGCGGGATCGCATCGAGGTCGATTTCCACGCCGTGGTTTTCTTTGATGAGCGCGAGCGCGTCGTTCAGCACCGTGAGCGTCTTGAGGCCGAGGAAGTCCATCTTCAGCAGCCCGAACTCCTCCACCCACTTGCCGTCGTACTGGGTCGTCATAACCGGGTCGCCCTTGCTCTTGGCGATGGCGACCGGCACATATTCGCTCACGTCACCCGGGGCGATGATGACGCCAGCCGCGTGTACACCCGTATGCCGCGCCGAGCCTTCGAGCACCTCGGCGTAGTGCATCAGCTTGCGGATCTGCGGATTCGGGTCCTCCTTGAGTTGCCGAAATTCTTTCACTTCGGCCAGTGCCGACTCCAGGTTCACCTTCGGCCCTTCCGGAATCAATTTGGCAATGCGGTCGGCTTCGGGCAACGGAATGCCCAGCACGCGCGACACATCGCGGATGACCGACCGCGCGCCCATTGTCCCAAACGTGATGATCTGGCAGACGTTTTCGCGCCCGTATTTATCCACCACGTAGTCAATGACCTTGCCACGTCCCCGGTCATCGAAGTCGATGTCGATGTCCGGCATGGAGATGCGTTCGGGGTTGAGGAAGCGCTCGAAGAGCAGGTCGTACTTGAGCGGATCGATGTTGGTGATGCCGAGGCAGTAGGCGACGGCACTCCCCGCCGCCGAGCCGCGCCCTGGCCCCACACTCACACCCAGGTCACGCGCCGCCGTGGTGAAATCTTGCACGATGAGGAAGTACCCGGCGTACCCCATCCCTTTGATGATCTGCAACTCATACTCCAGCCGCTCAACGACATGCTGTGGCATGCCCGCATAGTGCCGCGCCGCCCGCTCGAAAACAAGGTGTTTCAGGTAGGCATCCATGTCGTTGTTGAATGCCTGCGGGATCGGGTAGTGCGGCATCAACAGCGTGCCCATGGGCAGTTCGAAGTTGCACTTGGCGGCAATTTCGCACGACGTTTCGAGCGACTGCCGGATCAGCCGTTCGTCGTCGATGTCTATCCGCAGCGCCTGCTCCATCTCAGCGGGCGACTTGAGGTAGAACTGGTCGTTTTCGAAGCGCATCCGGTTTGGATCGTACAGGTCCTTGCCCGTCTGCAAACACAGCAGCACGTCCTGCGCGTCGGCATCTACCCGCTCGACGTAGTGCACGTCGTTGGTCGCTACCACCTTCACATTGTACTGCTTCGCCCACCGCAGCAGCACCGCGTTGCACTGCTTCTGCTCGGGGATGCCGTGGTCCTGAATCTCGATGTAATAGTCGTCGCCGAAGATGTCGAGGTATTCCTCGAACACCGTACGGGCAGCTTCCTCGCCTTTTTTTAAGATCGTTTGCAGCACCTCGCCCTGAAGGCAGCAGGTGGTGGCAACGAGGCCCTCACTGTACCGACGCAGCATGGCCCGGTCGAGGCGGGGTTTGTAATAGTAGCCGTCGGTGTAGGAAAGCGACGAAAGCTTGATGAGGTGCCGGTAGCCGATTTCGTTTTTCGCCCAGAGGACCTGATGGTAACGCGTGCGGTCCTGCTTGTCGTCCATGCCGCTCGGGGTGAGGTAAAACTCACACCCAAGCACGGGCTGCACGCCCACCCGCTTCGCCGTGGTGTAGAATTCCGGCACGCCAAACAGATTGCCGTGGTCCGTGATGCCCACCGCCATCAGGTTCATCTCGGCGGCTTTGCCCAGCAGCGTCTTGATACGGGCCGCTCCGTCGAGCAGCGAATACGACGTGTGGCAATGCAGATGGCTGAAATCGCACATAGAGAGCGGCGTTGCTTGAATGGTGGGATGGGTGTTTAAGAGTGAGTGAGTTTGGGAATGGGAGCGTGTGGGTGACGACCATAGCTCTCCCACACCCCAATCACCCATACTCCCAAACAACAAAACCCCTGTCGCAGCCAGTGCGGCAAGGAGCCAAAACACCTGATCGGAAGAACGAGTGCGGCACTGAGGGAATCAAGGTGTGTGGATAGATTGTGGATCGGTAGGCGCTTGCAACTCGGCCCTCGGATCCCGAAACTCGATACGACATAACTCGATCTCGCAACCGCTATTTATGACCCCGACTTACCTTTTACACCTCGACGACGCCCACCTGGAAGACCCGCTTTTTGTGCCTAGTATGGCGCGTATGATGCATCGACGGGCGGCGTTGCCTCGATGCGTGATGGTACACGGCAGTGGCGGCGAAGTGGAGCGGCAGTTTGAAGCCGAAGGGCTGTTTCCCGAAACACACAACGGGCTGGTCCTTCCGGAGTCTCCTGCCGAGGCCGCCCTGATGCAGCGCGCCCTGAAAACCACCACACGCACCATTGTTGGGGCGTTGGTGGAAGAGATTATCTATGCGGTCGGTTTTCAGGGGACAGACCGTGGTTTGTTGCAAGGGGATTCAGGCACCCTCACCCTCGGCAAGACGGACTGGCTGCTTCCTTTGATTGCACAAGGGGCACTTCCTGTTATTTCAGCGCTGGCACAGGCTCCCAACGACAGCCCTCGGCAAGTGGCGACCCATGCAGCGCTGCTCGCGCTCGCCGACGCGTTTGAAGCGCCCACCGTGGTTTGTTTCACCCGAAATAACCAGCCCGGCTTTTTCCACGACGGGGCGTTACGAGCACAGGTCGCTGCCACAGACATACCGGAAGCGCTTTTGCCAAATGTCACTGCCTTTCGGGCCTTCGCCGATGCTGGATATCCGATTTTATTGACGAGTGCGGTTGGACTTTTTGGGGGGAATGACCTCCAAGCCACCCGTATTCCAGCAAAAACAGCCTAAAAAAGCCCGGAATCGCGCTTTTTCCCCACTTTCTCCTTGACACCCGCAGACTCGTACGTTAAGTTCCGCCCCGAAATCAAAGGATCTGCACAACACGGTCCATTTTTTACATCCCTGAAACACTGAGCACGGAGGGAACGAAATGAGCAAGCTTTTTGACGAACTGAAGGACATCATCGGTGGTGCCGAAGAAGACGTTGACAAGTTCTACAACAAAGGCAACAAAGCGGCAGGAACCCGTATCCGCAAAGCGATGCAGGAACTGAAAAAAGTTGCCCAAGACCTGCGCACCGAGGTGCAAGACAAGAAAAAAGATTTGTAGTTTCAAAGGCCGCACGCTTTTGGACTTGTTCTTGACAGAAAGGCTGTGCTCTGCCGGAGCATGGCCTTTTTTGTTGCAAATCACCTCACCATGATGATGAAAATACTACAACCTGTCTCATTTCTCCTTCTCGCCTTTTTCCTCACCCTCCCCGCTATCGCGCAGGAAGCCGACAGCACCAGCGCATGGGAAACTACCCTGGTCGGTAAACTTTCAGCAGCACAGGCGGGCTTCCACAACTGGGCCGAGGGCGGCATCAACACGGTCAGCGGCACCATTTCCACCGAAGGCAAGGCAGCCCGCACCGAAGGGCGCTGGAGCCAGACCTACGACGGACGGCTGGCATTTGGCCTGGTCCAACAAGACACGCTGGATGCCCGCAAAGCCGACGACCGAATCCGCCTCGGCGCGGCGCTCGAATACGCAGGCGATGGCTTCTTTAGCATCTTCCATCCCACCCTCGCCGCCACCGCACGCACGCAGTTTGCCCCGGGCTTCAACTACGACAAAAACCCCTTTGCGAACGACGAATCGGGCGACGAACGCAAACCGCCCGTCCGGGTCTCGCAGTTTATGGCACCGGCCACCTTCACCCAGTCGGTGGGCCTCACGTATGAACCCGTCCCGTGGTTTATGCAGCGCTTTGGCCTTTCCGCCAAGGAAACCGTCGTCACGGTAGAAAAATTCCGCCCGCTGTACGGCCTCGACCCTGACCAAACGGTGCGCCCTGAAATCGGGCTGGAGTTGTGGAGTGAGTTGGAGAAAGAAATAGTGGAAAACGTGCTCCTGAAATCCAAGCTCGGCCTTTTTGCGGCCTTCAACACCCCCGACTCGCCCGACCTGATCTGGGAAAACCTCATCGCGATGCAGGTCAACGACTTCCTCAGCGTCAACTTCGAGTTTGTGTCGCTCTATGACAAAGACATCAGCAAGGAGGTACAACTGAAGGAAGTGCTGTCGGTGGGCGTCTCCATTTCGTTGTTGTAAGGGGCCACGGTTGTCGCTGGCAAAACCTCAACGTTAAAGGAGGGTACGCATCGTTTCCCGAATGCCCACTCCGCTTCATGGCCTTCCTTCCCCCCCCGCTTCGCCCCGTGTTGCTTGTCTACACGGCGCTGGGCGTGGCGCTGTGGCCGGTGCCCTTGCTCAACCGGCTTCATGTGGAATCAAGCGCGGTGATTGCCACGGTGGCATTTTTCGCAGCCGGGTTGTCGTCGCTGCGGTGGTTTAGGACCAATCCCCGCGCGGACCCCCTTTCATTTAGCCGGGTCTGGCTCTGGCAAGAAGCCGCATTGCTCGTTCCCCTGCTCTTGCTCACGGTGGCGATGCTGTGGGCGCCCAACTGCGGCTATGCACAAGGACTGCTTTTCTTCGTCCTTTTTCCGGTCGTCACGGTGGGGCTGGCGGTAGCCATCGCGTATATGCTGACGGGTCTGCGTGGACGACGAACGCGGCTGTGGTTCGTGCTTCTTGGCATCGCGCTGGTGGTCCTCGGGCCCATTTACGACCTCGGGCTGCATCCGCAGTTTTACACCTACAACCATGTTTTCGGCGGCGTCCTCGGGCCGATTTACGACGAAGCGCTGGTGCTTCGCCCCGGCCTGTTTGTGTTTCGCGGCCTGACCGTGCTCTGGGCCGTGCTGGCCTACCTCGTCGGCCACCGGCTGCATGCACCGTGGGCCACACGCCTCTCGCTGCTACCCCTCGTCGCCGTGGCAATTGGCGGGTGTTACCTTGGCTCGGGGTGGCTGGGCATCAACACGCCCGACTGGAAGATTCAGCAAACCCTCGGCGGGCTGTACCAAACGCCCCACTTCGACATCTATTACGACCCCGCGTCGCTTCCGGAGGACGAACTACAATGGATGGCCGAAGACCATGAGTATCAGTACGCCCGGCTAGCTGCCTTGCTCGACGTGACGGTCGAACCACGCATCCGCAGCTACCTCTACCCCGATGCCGACACCAAGGGCCGCCTGACTGGGGCGCGTGCCACGAATGTCGCGCCCGTGTGGTTACGACATCCCCAAACCCACGTCTTGCTGGACGCCTACGCCGATGTCTTCCCCCATGAACTGGCCCATGCGGTTTCTCGGGAGTTTGGCCTGCCGGTGATCCGCGCCTCCCGTGCGGTGGGGCTAGTGGAAGGGCTGGCCGTGGCGCTCGAACCGCCCGATGGCCGCCCGTCGCCGGATGACCTCGTCACAGTAGGCTACCAGCTCGGCACCGGCATTGACCCCGACTTGCCCGGTCAAATTGCGTCCCAACTATCACCGTTTGGCTTCTGGACGGGACGGGGCGCGGTTTCGTACACCACCATGGGCTCCTTCGTGCGGTATCTGCTAGACGCGTATGGAGCTGAGCCGCTTAAACAAAGCTACGCCACGGCTGATTTCGATGCTGCTTATGGAAAGTCCGTCGAAACGCTTGCGCTTGAATGGATGAATCGGCTGCATGCCACCTCGGCGCTGGATCTGTCTGCCGAAGCCGTGGTGCAGCGGCGGTTTATGGTGCCATCGCTCCTAGAACGAGACTGCCCCCACTACGTGCCGCCGTATGTGCGGGCGTACCAGCAGGGGCTTCGGGATCTGGCCAACGAGGATTCTGCCCGTGCCTTGCAGTCCTTCACCGCCTCGCTGGACCAGCAACCCGCCTTTTTTGGCGCGCTCAACGGCTGGGCCCAACTCACGCTGGCCCAAGGCGATGCCGCCACCGTTCAGGCTCGGCTCGACTCGTTGGCAGCCACGCCCCTCCCTGCGGCCCTGCTCTTGCGCCTCGCTGATGCCCATGCGCTCTTGCACCAGCCTCAAGAAGCGTTGCAATATTATCAGGCTACCCTTCAACAACTGCCCCCCTACACCCGTGACGCCCGTGCGCTGGTGGTGCTGCGAAAAGCCCTTGCATCTGATCCCTCGGCTGTCCGAACCTTAACCCGTTCGCTCCTTCCCCAGCACCAAGCTGCTCGGCTGGACACCGTTGCCGCTCCGGCAGCCGCATGGATGCAAGCACTGCGCCTGGCTGAAGCGGGGCGGCATGAACAGGCGGCTGCGATCTTGCGTACCACCGCCCTCGTTCCGAACCTGCTTCCCTCCGAAACAGCCTTGCTCCAACGCCAGCGGCTGGCGTGGCTCGCGGGCTGGCTGCATCAAGCAGGATTCCCGGCGGTGGCCGAGCGCTATGCGTTGCAGGCCGCGCAGCTTGCCGAGCAGGCCGGTGACCGCAGCGGCAGGGCCTATGCCCGTGCCTTCGCCGACAAAATGTACTGGATCCAGCATCACACTATCCGGGAAGCACCGCCCCTTTATTGATCGCACCTATGATCTTCTTTTCTCGCCTTTTGGTCGTGCCTTTTCTGCTGCTTTCCCTCGCCGGATGCGCCAGTTCACAAGAAACCGAAGATGGCGACGCGCCCCGGCGTGAGCGGGCCCGGCCCAGCACCACCCAGGGCATCGACCTTGGCCTTGCACTGCCCAGCCCGGAGATTCGATCCATCCAGTTGTATCCCCACGCCCCGCGTGCCCAGAGCGAGCGTGATCGCGACCGCGAAGACCAACTCCCGGTACTACAACTGCGTCCGGCGGGCGACGTCACCCAGCTTAAGCTGGAGTTTGACCTTATGGAACGCGCCGGCCGCCCGCTTTCGGTGTATTTTTACCACGCCAACCGCTCGTGGCGGCGCGACTTGTTCGCCAGCGAATACCTTACCTCGTTCCAGCGCGATGACCTGCTGGACTACGCCACTTCTGTCGGGACGCAGGTGCCCTATGTGCATTACAGCTACACCTTTCCGTCCGACAACATGGGCTTTCGGATAAGTGGCAACTATGTGCTGCGCGTGACCGAGCAAGGCCGCGAAGACGAGGTGCTGTTCGAGATGCCGTTTTTTATCACCGAAACGGCTACGCCCTCGCAATTGCTCCTGGACGACGTGTTTGTGAGCGGACAACGCTTCCCCTCGGTGCAACCGCTCCTGACGTTTACGCCGCCGTCATCGCTGGCAGGCAATGTGTTCGATTACAACGTCTGCTTCGTCCGCAACACCCTGTTCAACCAGGCGCGCTGCACCGACGACGCCTCGCTGACCCAACAGCCGGATTTGCTGTTTTACCTCCAACCTGAGCGCTCCTTCGAACCGATCGCCTCGGACTATGTGCTAGACCTGCGCGACTTGCGCCCTGGCGACGACATCGTGACGGTGAACTTCACGACGGTACCGTATGAGGTGGAGTTGGACACCGACTATGCCCGTTTTCCCGCCACCAGCATCGAGCCGTTCCTCAACGGCCAGCCCGTTATTTCCAACGCCGTGCGTGATGTGGCCGAGCCCGATTTGTACGGCGAGTATGTTGAGGCCCGATTCCGCTTTGTCCCACCCAACGAACAGCAACTTCTGGGCGGGATCTTTCTGGCAGGCAGCTTCAATGGATGGATCCTTGATCTCGGCAACGAGCTGCGGTGGGAAGCCGTCGACGGACATTACGAAGGGACGCTGCTCATGAAGCAGGGCATGTACGAATACCGCTACACTTCGCCAAACCGCCAGACCCGCAGCGCCCTGCACAACAACCTGCCCCGCACGGCGAACCAGTACACCGCGTTTGTTTATTTCTCGGATGTGCACCTGAACACCGACCGCCTGCTCGCCATTCAGGCCACACGCACGCAGTAGGTACCAACAAAAAAAGCTGCCTTGAGCGAGGCAGCTTCCGTTGGCGGCATAAAATTCCCGTGACGCGGTGGCCTTTGGTGGTGCGAACCGGAGTTCGTGCCAGCCAAAAGGCCTGTCTCTTACAGCGGATCGCCCCGGCTCCGAAGAGTCGTGCGGTCCCCGCCTGAGCAACCTGCATTCACTACGTCCCGGTTTCCCGGAGCGCCGTGTCCTCATCCGCATGGGCATCGGATACAGGAGGTTGCGGACAGCTAGAGCTTGGTTGTTTCACCCGCGTCAGCGTTTGGTTTCCACGGCACCGCCACCATCCACGAGGGATGGTAAGGGTGATGCTTCCACCCGGCGAACAGCGTGGCTTCCACGGTTGAGGATGCGTGCCTTGCGGCAGGTATCCCGCTGCGCTTCCGCGTTGCTTCGGGCCCGGCACCGCGCCTTGCGGCGTGATGCACCGTCCGTCGCCGTACAGCCGTCTCTTTTTGCCCTCGTTGCCGATGGCAAGCAGATCCGTCTGTGAGGTGCGTTGGCTCAACGTCGGTGCGTTGCCGCACGTCCGTTGGTGCCTCCGCGTCGCACGCGCACGGTTTCTTGTTCGAAAACGGGAACCCGTGTGCCTACGTGCGCCCCTCGTTCTGTCGCCATCCACGCGCGCCCTCGCCGTGCAAGCACGACAACGTTGCGCATGAAGACCACCCGGCGGTTGCACCGACCTCGCGTTGCTGCACAGCCGCACTGTGCAGACGCCAACGTCAGGCTTGCGCCGCCGCTGTTTTTGCTATCGCTTCCGCCGAAACGGACGCCACAGCAAGTACAACGGGATCAAGGTTTGCCGCTGTTGGCTTTCTTTTCCATCGGTTTTGCAACCGCTGGATCATCCAGCCACGCGGGCTGACCTCATGCAGCCCAGAGACTCAGTCGCGTCAAGGAACAGCACCTTTTTGTATCCGCACGAGGCATCTACCATCAGGCGCTGGGACTATTATAATGGCGCAGGGGAGCTTCGTCAAGCACAAGTGATCCACAAAGGATCCACAAGATATTCACATAGTCATCCACATTTTGGAGGGGCGTGGGAAGGGCTATGTGGGAAGAGAGAGGAGCCAAGGGGCGGACAAAAAAGCCCGGTGCTTGCGGAGCGCCGGGCTTTTTAATGCCCATATTCTGGTGATGCGACTGAGTGCGCCCGGTCACCGGAGCGCAGGAGAGGCAGCACGAGGTCGCAAGAAGATACGAAGCCTCGTAAGAGCGTGCAAGCCTCAATAACGGTAATGTGTGCAGCCAGCGTTAAGAAACGGTCATTCTTCGTTTCTGCAATAACGGTAAACGGCTACAGGCCGATCTGACCCAGCAGGTGCTGCACCACCCAGGGCTCCAGCGCGATGGTCACCAGCACCCCGCCCAGCGCCCCACCCAGATGCGCCTCGTGAGCGATGCCGCCCACCTTGCCTTGCTCCTGCGCCTGCTTCATGGCATAAATGGAAATGCCCACGTACAGGATGGCAAACAACCAGATCCGCATGGGGATGGCGAAGAAGAGATAAATCTGCGCAAAGGGATCGAAGAGGCAGTACGCAAACACCACCCCACTTATGGCCCCCGACGCGCCCACGGCGTTGTATTGCACGTTATCACGCTGAAACCAGAACGTGAGCGCGTGTGCCGCCAGTTCGGCCCCGAAGTACAGGATCAAAAAGCCGATGCCGCCCAGCACCGGCTCCAGCGCCGGCCCAAAGAAATACAGCGTGAGCATGTTCACCGCCAAGTGTCCGATGCCTACATGCACAAAGCCTGCAGTGATGAAGCGGTAATATTCCTTGTGCTGGATGATGCGCTGTGGCCGGAAGCCCAGTCGATCGATCAGCGACGGATCTGAAAAAAGCGCATAGCCACTCACCAGCACATTGATCAGCAGCAAGAGCAGCGTCATCGGCGCGCTATAAGGGTCAATTCCCATCATGGTTGTTGTCGGTTTTTCCTGGACAGCAGCGTCCGTGCCGCTCGTCTACGACAAAAGCATCGGAGGGTTCAGCCGCTCCACGTTTTCGCATCGGCCCTCTTGACTCCCGTTGCAGGCTGATGTTAACTCCGTGTTATGGAAACGACCCCGGAAACCCTCTCTCTGTTCATGCGCTTCGGCGTGGCGCTCGGCATTGGCCTGTTGATTGGTTTGCAGCGCGAGTACAACGCCTTTCGGGAAGCGGAAGATGAAGACACCGACCTGTTCGCAGGCATTCGTACGTTTGCCCTGCTGGGGCTCCTTGGCTGCGGCGCGGCGCTGGTGGCGGATCGGATGGCAACGCCGCTCGTGTTTGTCGCTGTGCTGGTGGTCATGGGCGTGCTTATCAGCGTGGCGTATTACCTGAGCGGTCGCGAGGGCAGCATCGGCCTTACCACGGAGGTAGCCGCCTTGCTGACGGTGTTGGTCGGGGCGTTGTGTTACTGGGACCAACTGGCGCTGGCCGCCGCGCTGGCCGTGCTCATCACGGTGTTGCTGGCGATGAAGCTGCACACCCAGTCGCTCGTGCGCAACATCACCAGCGAAGATGTTTATGCCACCCTCAAGTTTGCGGTCATCAGCCTGATCATTCTGCCTGTGTTGCCCCGCACCGGCTACGGCCCGCCGCCATTCGACGTGCTCGTCCCCTATAAAGTCTGGTTGATGGTGGTGTTTATCTCAGGCATCAGCTTCCTGGGGTACTTGCTGATCAAAATCGTCGGCACCGAGCGCGGCGTGGGCCTCACCGGGCTGCTCGGCGGGCTGGCCTCCAGCACCGCAGTGACACTCACCTTCGCCCAGCGCAGCCGCGATGCCCAAAGCCTCGCGAAACCGTTTGCACTGGCGATCTTGCTGGCCTGGAGCGTGATGTTTATCCGGGTGCTCGTGGAAGTGGCTGCCCTCAACCGCCCGCTGCTGCGCATCGTGTGGATTCCGCTCACTGCCGCCTTGGCGGCCTGCCTCGGGTACTGTGCGTATTTGTACTTTGCACCCCACGACAAGTCCAGCGGCGGCGACGACAACTTCACCAACCCGTTTGAACTGAAGTCAGCGCTGGCGTTCGGGCTGTTGTATGCGGTGATTCTGGTCATTGCCCACGCCGCCCAGCTCTATTTTGGCAACACGGGCGTATACCTCTCCAGCATCGCCTCCGGGCTCGCCGATGTAGATGCCATCACGCTAACGATGGCGGAGTTAAGCCAAGCAGGCGGCGAACTGGATCCCAACGTCGCTGCCAAAGCCATTGTGCTCGCAGCCGTCTCGAACACCATCGTGAAGGGCGGCATTGTCCTTGGGACTGGCTCGCCGCAACTGCGCCGCGTGCTGCTGCCCGGCATGGTGGTGACGCTGGCAACAGCGATCGCGGTGGCGTTTTTGGTCTGAGCCTGCGTGCGTTTAGTCGCTAAACCTGTGCGTCCACAAACGAATCGAGCACCGAGCGGAAAAGCAGCGCCCCATCGTCCGTGCCCAGCACCGACTCAGCACAACGCTCGGGATGCGGCATCATCCCCAGTACATTGCGCCCTGCGTTGACGATGCCCGCGATGTTGCGGGCGGAACCATTGGGGTTGGCGTCGGCGGTGAGATCGCCGTCGGGGGTACTGTAGCGGAACACGACCTGATCGTTCGCCTCCAACTCATCCAGCACCGCGTCGCTGGCGAAATAGTTGCCGTCGCCGTGGGCGATGGGGATGCGTAGCACCTGCCCATGATGCAAAAGCCCTGTGAATGGCGTGTTGGTGGTTTCCGTGCGGAGGTGTGTCCATTTGCAGGCGAAGCGCAGCGAAGCGTTGCGCAACAGCGCCCCCGGTAGCAGCCCACTCTCGCAGAGCACCTGAAAGCCGTTGCAAATCCCCATCACCAGCCCGCCGTTTTGGGCGAAGTGTACCACCTCGTTCATGATCGGCGAAAAACGCGCAATGGCCCCGGAACGCAGGTAATCGCCATACGAGAAGCCGCCGGGCACAATCACCAGATCCACGTCGCCGAGGCTGGTTTCTTTGTGCCAGATAAACCGCGTCTCTTGACCCAGCACATGCTTGACAACATGGTAGGCGTCGTGGTCGCAGTTGGAACCGGGAAAAACGATGACACCACAGGCGAGGCTCATAGATCTGGGGCAGGGCTGAAAATGAAAAGAAGACGCACGGTTAAAATACGACCTGCGCCAGATATTCCCCGGTGATTTTTTGGGCAAGCACCGGTTTACATTCTAATCCAATCCTCATGCCCGCCTCATGTTGTGAGTAACCGAACGCCAGATTATAGAGATGCTTCTGTTCTCTTGATCCGTACTTCCCATGCGTCTAGCTGCCTGTTTTGTTGTTGCTTTGATCTTTCTGGGCGTGCGTTCTGCCGCCGGACAAGAACACCCACCTGCTGATCCCACTAAAACACTCTTCCCCTCATCATGGCAAAACTGGGAGCCTTATGCTCCTCCGTCGGTGCCCGACACGATTCGATGGCAGTGGTCCTCGCCCGGCGTGCGCTTTCAAGGTCGGCTGTCCCCCACACGCTGGCTCACCACAGATCCGCTGGCGGATGAGTTGCCCGCCTGGAGCCCATACAATTACGTGCTGAATAACCCGCTTTCGCTGACAGACCCCGATGGCCAAATGCCTTGTTGCGACATTGATGTGGGCATAAGCCTGAGCATTGAGAATGTGGAGGGCGGATATGGGTTCAGGCTCAGCGCGGCAGCCGGTACAACCTTCGGCTCAGGTAATGTCCAACCTAGCTTGAACGTGTCGCTCAACGTGTACAATGCGGGTGTTGGTACCTCGCAAGGCACAACGGGAGTATTGGGTACTCAAGCCGACTTTGTTTTTTCAGGTGCATTATCGGTTGGTGGAGGAAGCGGCCAAGCCTTGCCATTAAATACCCTAAGCGGCCTATCTGAGTCTGGTGTCAGTAATACCTTTGCGAATTCTTTCACCTACGGACAAAACCTTGTCTTGAATTCAAGTGGTCGTAACCAGCGTTCAGGCTCCATTGGCTTTCGGGCAGGTAATGTTGCCGTCCAAACCTACAACGACGTTTCCTATTATCGTGGGGATGGTAATGACCGCTTCTTTACCGGAGGAGGCACCATCAGCATTGCTTCTCAAGGTAATGTATTGTCCATTGGGGCCGATGTATTTACAGGCGCTCGGATGCAAGACCCTTTGAGCACGGGTGGATTTGCCGTTTCAGACGGATACTATGCTGGAGATTATAGCCTAAATAATGGCAGAACGTTTGCAATCTTGGGGGGTCACAATCAGCATCAGGTTTCAGTAGCAACTGGTTCTTTTCACATGTATTCTCAAAATATCATCCATGATGCCATGAGAATCCCGCGTTTCAGATCTCACGCATCCCCTGGAGGTTTTTAGCCATGTTTCTGTTAAGGGTGCTTCTCCTTTCTAGCCTTCTTCTATCAGGTTGTCGCCCCGAGTTCACAAAGACACGCGACCGAACC
This sequence comes from Rhodothermia bacterium, assembly GCA_030428385.1. Lineage (GTDB taxonomy): Bacteria > Bacteroidota > Rhodothermia > Rhodothermales > JAAAOL01 > JAUIDY01. The sequence continues at coordinate 57,519 of JAUIDY010000021.1, forward strand.
CCGGTGCCCGAGGAATACAGATTGAATAAAGCAACAACTGCATCAACCCTTGATTTCAGCCTGCTCGATACCAATGCTGTGTATATCAACGAAAGTGTGTGGGGGGACTACTCAGAAGATCAATTTGAACAACGACTTATTTACTGGCCCATACGTTTTTCTAATAATGGCATCGGCGTTCGCGGACCGACACAAGAAAACTTCCCCACCGATACGCAACTCAACAACCTCAGCGATGGGACCTATTTTTTTTACACCATCGACGAGGGAAAATTAAAAATAGAATGGTACGATTCGTGGCTACCGGAATTTGTGTATTGGTACGGCACCATCGATGAAGACAAAATCTACTTCCACAAGCAGAAAGTGCGTGGCTTCTTGGGGGGCAAGCGAAAGTTCGACGCAGAGCATTTCACCTACTACCGCCACCCGTTCACCTTCGACGCACCCCTGAAATGGCCGGAATAGTTTTATCCACTTCTAATGTCCTGCTTATCTCGTCTTCATGTTTGTAAGCCGCACTTGTGCGAAGCTAGAGCATTCTTGGCTCGTTATCCGCTTTGCCCATGCGTCTTCCGTATTGCTTCCTACTGCTCTTTTTTGGAGCCTCACTCTGCTCGGCCCAACACCGCCTTCCTTCTTCTTACACGCCTGAACGTTCCTACACCGGGCAAACGCTCGATGATCTCCTCACCACACCGGAACGCCATGTTGATATTGGCCTCTGGGCCTTGATTATTGCACACACTTATGACCCGTCCGTGGACGTAGAGGCCGGGCTAGGCGACCTGGACGCGATGGCGCTCGAAGTACAAAAAATGCTGGCAGGACGGACGAGCGACCTCGACAAGATGCTGGCAATTAAAACGTTCCTCTATGAGCCAGGGCCGTGGAATCAGTACCATCCGTTCGACTACGACCTGGACGACCCGCTGGGCACGAAGCCGGAGAACCAACTCCTCCCCACCTATCTGCGCACCCGCAAGGGCAACTGCGTCAGCATGCCCACGCTTTTCTTGGCCTTAATGGAGCGTATCGACCCTGATGTCCCGCTCTTCGGCGTGCCCGTTCCCATGCACCTTTTTGTTCGCCTGCACGACCGTCAAACCGGCGATGTGTGGAACGTGGAAACAACCAACGGAGGGCATCCGGCCCGGAATCGCTGGTACATCGACCGTATGAAGATCCCTGATCAGGCCATTGAATCCGGGGCCTACCTGCGCGACCTCACCAAACGGGCGTTTCTGGCAGAGTTGATCGGGGTGCTCACCCGCCGGGCGCGCCGCAACGAACGGTATAACGAAGCCTTGCGCTATGCTGAAATGATGCTGACGCTGCATCCGCTTTCCATCAATGGGTGGATTCACAAAGGGGCCGTGCTTGAGTGGATCGTCTACGAAGCCGTTGGGGAGGAACCGGGGAACCTACCCCTCGAGCAACAAGCCCACTACCTATCCCTCAGCGCCGAGTCACGCGCAAGCATTGCAAAAGCTCAAGCGCTCGGCTGGATTCCTGCTACAGACGAAGACCGCGACGCCTATCTCGAACAGGTTCAGGCCGAGCGCAGCCGGCGTGCCCAGATGGGCCGCTAACTTCTCTAAGAAGCGATACACCATGAAGCGATACTTCTTCCTTTTTTTCTTGCTCGTGCTGCTTGCCCAAACAAGCTGGGCCCAACAAACCGTCTTACCAGATTCGACGCAGCACCTGATTCCAGAAGCTTGGCGCACATGGCAACCGTATCAGCCTCCCGCTGTGCCAGACTCCATTCGCTGGCTTTGGACGCCAGAAGGGGTTCGCAGGCAGGGCACCCTCTCTCCCACCCGTTGGCTGGTTACCGATCCGCTGGCTGACCAATACCCAGCGTGGAGCCCGTATAATTATGTTCTAGGAAATCCCTTGTTATTAGTTGATCCCGATGGAAAAGATGTTTACGTGAGCTTTGAAGATGATGAAGCCCGTCAAGCATTCCGTGAATTCCTTAAAACTGAATACGGGCAACAATTTATTGCATCCTTTGCGAAAGCAGGAAAGTTGGTAGATGCGACTGATGCTGATATTGTCTATGCAGAATTCGAGTCAAATGGAATTTACTCGGATCATATTTTAAGTCTTAATCAGATTAACGAAGGGCCTTAGGAAGCAAAGGTGTTTATAGCGGGTGCTCTCGGAGCAATCTAAGCAACGACTGATAAAGATCCTCCTGCCGATGATTGAACCGCCACTCGCTCTCTTTCAAATGCAAGTAAAAGGTATGCCTGGGCACCCCGTTGAACTGAACTAGACGACGCTTGGCGTAGCTCCAAAACGACTCAATCCCGTTGATATGCTGCGTGCCCCGAGCAAACTCATCCCGGCCATGATGAACCCGGAAATGCTTGGCATACCCGACATCAACCAGCCCGTCATAGCCGCGCCAGCCATCGCTATGAATAACCGATTCGAGTTCAACTCGACCCCGAATAATGCCCTGGAGCGTCTTTTTAGAGGCATTGGGTACGATTTCGGTATAGACACCTGCTTCTCGCTTGAAGATGCCGAAGACGATGGTCTTGCCAGAGGCACCACGCCCACGTTTGCCTTTGACGCGTCTGGCACCGAAGTAGGATTCATCGACTTCGACGATGCCAGATATGGGGGCCTGGGCTTCGCAGTGTTGGGCGAGTCGTTGCCTGATTTTGAGAAAGATCGTGTTGGTAGCTCGTACGGAGAGTCCGGTAATTCGAGCAGTATCGGAAGCCGTGAGATCGAGCGCGAAGCAGCGCAGGAGGTGTCGGAATTTGGCTTCGGATATTTTCGAACGCCGATAGTATTTGTTAAGTTGAGCCATTGCAGGAAGTTACGGACACAAATCCGAAGCTGTGCTTCCTAAGACCCTAACGAATATGGTGCTGCTGCTGGTGCAACGTCATACCGTCTGTTAGACAATGGGGAATATATAAGTCGCAGAGATGTTCTTAACGGGTTTAAAAGCTTTGGCGAGGATGCCAAGTTGGCTCTCGGCATCACTCTTAACACAGCATATGGAAATGAGGATATTGATAAATATGGTTCCGCTGTACTTGGGCTGGCAGAAACTCTTTCGCACGAGTCTTTTTTCCATGCTGGATTTCATGGACCTCAACTAATTAATCAGCTTAACAGTGGCGACCCGCAAGGTGTTCGTACTTATTTTCAAGACCAAGCAACAAACAATATCGGAGGCCGCAGAGATCATCAAATGGTTCGCGAAAGGACGCATCCGTTGCTAAGAAGATATATCCAAACAATGAGACAATTACGGGATTCCCTAACTGGAAACTGATCATAAATTCTACTTTTTCAATCGGACCCATGTCTAAACATTTAGTGTACCTGCTAGAGTTTCTCATTCTGTTTATTTTTGGTGGATGTTCTCAAAAGCAAGGGACAGAGCATCCAAAAATCGACCTGACAAGTTCACAATGGGTTTCAAACAAACTCTTTGAAGCGCCCGACTTCCGCGACACCATGGTTTTTCAACCAGACAGTAGCCTTAGGTTTTTTGATGCCGCATCGGTGACTGTCTTTTCCGGGACATACTCGATCAAAGGAGATACGGTGAGTGTCACCTTTGCACCACATCCAGATCGTCCCGCAGCGCAATATCAATTGCTATATCAGCAAAACGAACTGATTCACCTGTTCAGTAATGTTGGTTCAATGACAACAGGTAGTCGTTCAAACACATTAAAATACCACCGTGCGCCTCTCAGTCGCGAAATTCTTTGAAGCAAGAAACAAGAAGAGACCCACAAAAAATATCACCTTCTTTTACCTCAAACCTTCGTTCCTCTGAAGTGGCCCAAATAAAGTCATACACGAGCGCTATTGGGGCTGGCATTGCTATGATCATTTTCAGCATTTGGGCTGGATGTACGCCTTCGCGCTTGCATGTGCCCACTGACCAGAATGGATCAGAGGCCATGATCTATCGCAGGGTATTTAATCATGTCGCTACCAGCGCCGCAGCCTTTGAATTAGCAGAAGCATCTTATTCCATTACCGGAAGAGATTATCAAAGACACGATGAGGTAGAAATTGTAGTCGCTGATGAATTGATTCCAGACTTGTTGCTGAGCCCCATTACGGACGATTCATTCTGCCACAATGCAACGACTGACGTGCTAGATGAAGTGGAAACGTCACTTATAGAAAAAACTCCCGACTTCAATTTGGCGAGCATGGGTGCAAGAAAGTCCGACTTGCTGTTGTTTATTTCGCCGATTTACAAAAAAATTATTCGGGCTAAATTGTACATCGATGATGCTAGATATAAAGACTACCAACGTGTGAGAAGCTATGCCCCGGCAAGCAGGACGTTTACCTTCGTACTTACGGACAATGCAGAAATTGCTTGCGTTGCGTACGATGCGGCAGGCCTCTAGGAATCGACGAGGCCAAAGGAAAAGCCTTTTCCTTCTCGGATTGACGTTGCTTTTTGGATGCTTTTCTCCCCGTCAAGTCCAGCAACCAGGGCCGTATACTGTTCTCCAGATCGACTCAACCAGCATCAATGGCTTCTACTGGTTTGTTTTTGAAAATGCATCCTCGAAACGGGTGAACGTCTTGGCTCCACAAGCAACTGCCCTTCCGCTGGATTCAGCAATGTATATGCCCCTTGCTCTTGGCTGTCGATACAGGTTGACGCTTTCGTCCCTCGGTGAAATGGGATTTACCTTTGACGACGGCAGTTTTTTACGTCCGGGAGCCATCTTGTATGTCGAGGGGCACGTCGTTCATCATCCGCACGACACATCGCAGTCGGCATACCGCGTCGCTGAAATTAACGGCCGATATGTTCCACAACGCACAATGGTGGATTGTATCGCGGAATAGTGATTGACTCTCGGATGGAACGCTTAAAAAACGGAGCGTTCTCCATGGATCAGGTTGTCTTTCGTCCGTATCGATGCCACTACGACGCCTGCCCCCTTTTGTGTTTACCGTTTGGCTGAATGACAAAAAACGGATTCCCCTTTTCGGCAATTATTGTCCGATGTTATGCGCTACTTTCTTTACGGGCTCTGTTTCATCCTCTTTCTATTCATGGGGTGCCATCCTCAGCGGAGTAATTCCCTGTCCTCCTTGCTCAAGCATCAACGGGATTATGTCACACACGACTTCCCTCAAAAAACGCTGGCCAACCACCTCAACATAAAGGATCTATTCATCCTCGTAGACCTAAACGAAATATTCTTCCCGGACCTCCTTCATTCCCTACCACTGGAATACCAGCTACGGGATGAATCATGCTCCAATCCTGTCCTGCTTTCAGGGTATGAGGGCGCAGGGTATGAGTATCAGGTTTGGGTCCTTTGTGAGGCGTATTATTATCATCACCGCTATAATACCTTTGACCGCGTTCCCACCTCGCACACACTGAACCGGATAAACATTGATAAATTTAGGATCAGCGACGCGATTGATAATCAAAGACTGCTGTCGCTGATCGTTCGGTGGGATCAACAGGTACTGGAGCACGAATTCTTTGGGCTCCCGCATGGGTTCATTTTTTTAGCAACCCGATTTACGTCATCGGAGAACTCCTCTTTTGAAAGCATGGTGTTTAAAGAACAATAGCCATTAATCAAAAAAAGGCCCGCCACGCATCTGCGCAACGGGCCTTTCTTGTGTGGCTACAGCGCGGGAGCTTACTGCTCGTTTGCCTGCTGCTGGACCTCAACTTGGAGCGAGATGGTCACGTCCTGACCAACAATGACGCCGCCTGCTTCGGTAAGGGCGTTCCATTCAAGCCCATAGTCGAGGCGGTTGATGACGGTTTCGGCTTCGAGGGCAGCGATGGTGTTGCCGCGCATCGTGGCGGTGCCCATCAACTCGGCGTCGAGCACCACTTCTTTCGTCGTGCCGCGAATCGTGAGGTCGCCAACGAGTTCAAACGTGCTGCCTTCGATGTTGCGCACTTCTTTGCTCGTGAAGGTCAACGTCGGAAATTCTTCAGCGGCGAAGAAGTCAGGCGACTTCAGGTGATTGTCGCGGCGCTCGTTGCCGGTGTTGATGCTGGCAACCTGAATCGTGGCCGTGGCGGTGAGGGTGGTGAGGTCGGCGGGATCGAAGGAAACCGAA